>NZ_CP079865.1:2703896-3004329 GCF_025263565.1 Mycobacterium sp. SMC-8 | reverse complement strand
ACCGCGCCCGCTACGACGACACCACCAAGTGCATCCTGTGCGCGTGCTGCACCACTTCGTGCCCCGTCTATTGGAGCGAAGGGTCCTACTTCGGACCGGCCGCGATCGTCAACGCACACCGCTTCATCTTCGATTCGCGTGACGAGGCCGCCGCCGAGCGGCTCGACATCCTCAACGACGTCGACGGAGTGTGGCGCTGCCGCACCACGTTCAACTGCACCGAGGCCTGCCCACGCGGCATCGAGGTGACCAAGGCGATCCAGGAGGTCAAGCGCGCGTTGATGTTCGCGCGCTGACCCCGATCGCTCAGCGGCGTTCCTGCCCAGCGGCGAAATCGCATTCCGCGCGGTGTTCTCACGAATTCGCGCGCGTGGAATGCGATTTCGGCGGCTCGTCGGCGTCGTCCGGCTCGGCGGTGACATCGTCTGGCTCACGGTCGGGCGCAGGCCGGTCCTCCCCCGTGGCCGCGGCCACCTGCTCGTCGTAGTACCGCAGCACCACCGCGACCGCCGCGGCCACCGGGACGGCCAGGAACGCGCCGATCACGCCGAACGTCGAGGCGCCCAGCGTGACCGCCAGCAGCACGATCGCCGCGTGCAGCTTCATCGACTTCGCCTGCAGCCACGGCTGGAGCACGTTGCCTTCCAACTGCTGCACGGCCAGGATGATGCCCAGCACGATCAGCGCATTCACCGGGCCGTTGGCGACCAGCGCGACCAGCACCGCCAGACCGCCGGCGACGAACGCGCCGACGATCGGCACGAAGCCGCCGATGAACGTGATGATCGCCAACGCGTAGGCCAGCGGCACGCCGAGGATCACCAGCCCGATCCCGATCAGGACCGCGTCGACCAGGCTGACCAGCGCCTGAGTCCGGATGAACCCGCCGAGGGTGGACCACACCCGCTCCAGCACCGTGGCCAGGTGTGGCGCAGCCGGCATTCCGACCGTGCGGCGCAACCACGGGATGAACGCCGGACCGTCCTTGAGCACGAAGAACGTGACCACCACCGTGGTGAACAGCGTGACGAGCGCCGACGTCGCCGCGCCCACGCCGGTGAACAGCCCCGACGCGATCTGCGCGCTGCTGTTGTTCAGCGTGTCGTTGATCGCCGCGACCGCCGAATTCAGCTGGGCTTCACTGATATTCAGCGGTGGGCCGTCGAGCCAGTCGCGCACCTGCACCACACCGGCGGTGGCCTGTTCGGCCAGCTCGGTGGCCTGGTCGATGATCGCCGGCGCCACCGCCGCGATCACGGCCACGATCACGCCGAGAGCAACCAGCAGCGCGAGCAGCACCGCCGCGGCCGCGGGCACGCCCCTCCCGCGCAGCCACCGCACCGGCGGCCACAGCACGGTCGACAGGATCAGCGCCAGCAGCACCGGCAGCAGGATCACCCAGGTCTTGCCAACCACCCAGGACAGCACCCACAGGGCCGCGGACACCGCGAGGAACCACAGCGCAACGGTGGCGCAGGCCCGGAGATGGCTTCGGTAGATCGATCCGCGGCTGGGGGTCGCCGGCGTCGTAGCGTTCACCCGCCTCTTCTACCCCACCCCGGCACGCTTCAACTGGTGTTTGCGGGGTGAGAATGATCGCCCGGTGGCGACGGGCGCTCCGGGATCACGGCAGCCGGCGGGCCAGGAAGTCGCGGATCAGCGCGATCGCCTGGGTCAGGGCGCTCTCCAGCAGGAAGTGGCCGCCGTCGAGCAGGTGGATCTCGGGGTCGACGGCGTCGTCGGCGAACGCGCGGGCGCCGTCGGGCCCGAAGAACGGATCCTTGTCACCCCACACGGCCAGCAGCGGCACCGCGCTGGTGCGCAGGTAGTCGTGCAGCGCGGGATAGATCTTCGGGTTCGTCGCGTAGTCGAGGAACAGCTTGAGCTGGATCGCGTCGTTGCCGGGGCGCGACAGCAACGCGTAGTCGTGGTGCCAAGTGTCCGGGCTGACGACGGACTCGTCGGGCACGCCGGCCAGGTACTGCCGCCTGGTCGCCTCGAAGGTCAGCATCTCGCGCAGCGCCGCCGCGGTCTCGGGGGTCTGTTCGCGCTGGTAGTCCCACACGGGCACCCAGCCGTCGACCACGAAGCCGGCGTCGTAGCCGTTGCCGTTCTGGGTGACGATCGCGGTGATGGCCTCCGGGTCGCGCAGGGCCAGCCGCCAGCCGACCGGCGCGCCGTAGTCCTGGACGTAGATCGCGTACCGGTCGACGCCCAGTTGACTGAGAAGGCCGGCCACGGAGTCGGTCAATGCGTCGAAGGTGTAGTCGAATTCCTCGACCGGGGGTGCGTCGGAGTAGCCGAAGCCGAGGTAGTCGGGCGCGATCACGTGGTAGTGGTCGGCGAGCTCGGGGATCAGGTTGCGGAACATGAACGAGCTCGTCGGGAAGCCGTGCAGCAGCACGATCACCGGGTTCCCGGGCGTCCCGGCCTCGCGGTAGAACAGCCGGCGGCCGTCCACGATGGCGTAGCGGTGATGCACATCGATCATGACTAACCCGGATTTTTCGCGGAAGTTTGCGTTCGATGGGGTGTAGATACGCGAAAGTGCCTGTCCTGCAAGGAATAATTGGACTTCTCTAGGGTTCAATCGTTCCAGCGGGAAGGCACCTCGCAGGTGAAGAATATCGCGGCCGCATCGAGGGTCAAAGTGTCCGCCGACGGCCAGGGCGTCGTGTCGCATGCCGGGATGGCGATGTTGCGGGAACTCGCCGACCGAACCGGGCTATCGACGCAGGTCACTGCCGCGTTGGCCGACACCTACCGCGGCCCGTGGGTGTACGCGCCCGGCGAGGTGTTCGCCGATCTGGCCGCCGCGGTCGCCGACGGCGCAGACTGCATCGACGCCGTGGGCCAACTCTGCGGCGACCGTGAACACGCCTTCGGCGCGAAAGCCTCCACGACCACCATGTGGCGGCTGGTGGATCAGCGCATCGACGCCGCCCACCTGCCTGCCGTGCGAGCAGCCCGGTCCGCGGCGCGAGCAGCAGCGTGGGCTGCCGGCGCCGCCCCAACTGCCGGCGAGTGGCTGCACATCGACATCGACGCCACCCTGGTCATCGATCACTCCGACAACAAGCACGGCGCCACGCCGACGTGGAAGAAGACCTTCGGCCATCACCCGCTGCTGGCGTTTCTGGATCGCTCCGAGATCGCCGGCGGCGAAGCCCTGGCCGGGCTGCTGCGCACCGGCAACGCCGGCTCCAACACCGCCTCCGACCACATCATCGTCCTGGCGCAGGCGCTGGCAGCGTTGCCGCCACGATGGCGACCCGACCCCAGTGCTGGCGATGATCCCGACCAGCCGAGAGTTCTGGTGCGCTGCGACACCGCCGGAGCCACCCACAAATTCGCCGACGCCTGCCGCGATCAGGGGTGGGATTCTCCTTCGGCTATCCCGTCGATACCCGCGTCCAAGATGCCGTCGACACCCTCAACCTCGCCGACGGCTGGTACCCAGCAGTCGACACCGAAGGCGGGATCCGCGACGGCGCCTGGGTCGCCGAGGCCACCACCTTGGTCAACCTGGACTCCTGGCCGCCTGGGACACGGTTGATCCTGCGTAAAGAACGCCCCCACCCCGGTGCACAACTGCGGTTCACCGACGCCGACGGCATGCGCGTCACCGCGTTCATCACCGACACCGAACCCGGCATTGTCCCTGGACAGGTCGCGGGCCTGGAGTTACGGCATCGCCAACATGCTCGCGTCGAGGACCGCATCCGCGATCTCAAAGCCGCCGGACTGCGGAATCTGCCGTGCCACGGTTTCTGGCCCAACGCCGCCTGGCTCGAAATCGTCCTGGCCGCAGCCGACCTGGTCACCTGGTGCCGACTTCTGGGATTCCGTGAGCACACCGGTCTGGCTCGCGCCGAGATCGCCACCTTCCGCTACCGGGTCCTGCACGTGGCCGCCCGGATCACCCGCGGCGCCCGCCGAACCCGACTACGTATCGACGCCACCTGGCGCTGGGCCGCCCAGATCGCGGCCGCCTGGCAAGCCATCCGCACCGCCTTCCGATGACCGAAGCCCCCTGACCCACCGACCACGAAAGACCCACCGGCACTGGGAAAGCCCGCACCACCCGGCGACACGGGACCACCCCGCCATACCCAGAACCACACAACCGGATTCGCGACGCAATCGCATCTCAACGCACGACTGCCATCACCCTCGACGAAAAATCCGGGCTAACTCCTTAAATGGTTTTACCGGTTAGGTGCATTCAACGCCCGATCCTGTAACCTGTCAACAAGCTTTTGGAGGTTAGTGATGGATGTGTACGCGACCACGCCGGAGGACGAGGCGTTCCTGCTGGCGTTGCTCAACACCACCCCGGTCGTCGACGGCGTGCCGACCGACGCGCTGCCCGATCTCGCGACCGCGTCGTCGTGGATGCGTGACCACGGCGTCCCCGCCACCGGGGCCGAGTGGACCCAGCTGATTGACGCCCGCACCCGCCTGCAGGCGGTGGTCCGCGGCGAGCGGACCCCGATGGTGCTGCAGCGGTTCCTCGCCGACGCCCGCCTGGTCCCGACGGCGGACCGCTCCGGCGTGCACTGGCGACTTGACGGCGGCGACGCCTCCGGTGCGGTGCGCGCGGTGCTGGCCTGGGATGGGTTGCGGCAGAACGGCCCCGGGCGGTTGCGCCCGTGCGCGAACACCGAGTGCCGGTTGTTCCTGATCGACCGCAGCAAGCCCAACACCGCGCGCTGGTGTTCGATGGCGATCTGCGGCAACCGGATGAAGGCCCGCAGGCACTATCAGCGCACCCGCAGCGAGTGACCCGTCACACCGGGACCGCGTGCGCCTCCACGATGTCGGCGCCGCGGCGCATCCCACCCGTCGCGGTGAAGCCGGCGGCGACCTCGGCGGCCCCGTCGGACATGGCCATCGCAGCCTTCACCGCGGCGCGCAGCCGAGGCGCGCTGAGTCGACGCGCGGGCAACCGGATCCCGCACCGTGCCACCTCGATACGGCGGGCCACCTCGAACTGGTCACGACCGAAAGGCACTGCGCACACCGGTATCCCGCGGCTGAGAGCCTTCATCGTGACGCCCATGCCGCCGTGGGTGACCACGCACACCGCGCGGTCGAGCACCGGCGAATGTGGGACGAACCGGGTCAGCGTGACCCCGCGATCGCGGCGCAGCAGGCCCTCGCCGCCTTCGGCAGGCAGGCTCGCCACCACGTGCACAGGATCATCCTCGAAAGCGTGTATCGCCGCGGCGATCAGGGCGCGGTCAGCCTGCCCCACCGACGACGTCGTCACCAGCACGATCGGCTCGTCGATGTCGTCGAGCCACTCCGGAGGGTCGGCGGGCGGATCGAAGATCGCGGGGCCGATCAGATCCACCGTGGGGCCCCAGTCGGTGTGCCGGTACTCGAACGGTCTGGCGGTGGGCACCAGCACCCGCGGCGCGCGGCGCAGCAGTTCGTCGGCGGAGCGCACCTCGGGCAACCCCAATGCCGCACGCACCGGCCGCATTCCGGCGCGGAAGGGGCGGTCGAACACGAAGCGGGTGACAGCACCCACACCGAGATTGCGCACGGCGCCCAGCGGGCCGGGCCACGGGCAGGCACCTGCCCCGAACGGCGGCGACCCCGGTGAACGCAGATACGGGATGAACGGCGAGAACACCAACCACGGACGCGATTGGGTCTCGGCGGCCGACATCGCGCCCCAGCAGTTCGCGTCGACCAGGATCACGTCGGGGTCCACCTCGCGCACCGCGTCGGTGACATCGTCGACCTCGTGGGCTGCCCGTTCGGTGAGCACCCGCACGGTCTCCTGGGCCGACCGAAGCACGCCCCGCGTGGTCTCGGCGCTCTGCAGCGCCTCGATGCGCGGGTCGACCGGGGCGGCCTTGAATCCCTGCCCCAGACACAGATCCATCCCGGAAGCCATGGTGCGGACGTGGATCTCGTGCCCGCGGGCCGACATCTCCTGCAGCAGCGCCGAGAACGGGAACAGGTGACCGATCGCCGGGGCGGTGTAGGCCAGCACTACCGCCATCGCGACCCCCGACCGATCCGCGGCCGCGCCGGCGCCGAATCACTGCTATGCACACCCTCGACACCGCCGAGCTGGTGGTCCTTCTCGACGACGACGGCCAGAGCATCGGCACAGCGCCCAAGTCGCAGGTCCACCACGCGTCCACCCCGCTCCATCTGGCGTTCTCCTGTTACCTGTTCGACGGCGCCGGCCGCGTGCTGCTCACGCGGCGGGCACTGCACAAGCGCACGTTCCCGGGCATCTGGACCAACGCCTGCTGCGGGCACCCCGCCCCCGGCGAATCGCTGACCGACGCGGTGACCCGCCGCGTGGGCGAGGAGCTCGGGCTGCACATCGCCGACCTGCGGTGCGTGCTGCCCGATTTCCGCTATTACGCGGTGGCCGCCGACGGCGTGGTGGAGAACGAAGTGTGCCCGGTGTTCTGCGGCCGCGCGGTGGGTCCGGTGCGCCCGGCTCCTGACGAGGTCGCCGACCACGTGTGGGTGCCGTGGGCGCAGCTGCGGGCGGCTGCCGAGTTCGGGTGGGCGATCAGCCCGTGGGCCACCGAACAGGTTCCGTTGCTGGACAAGGCGGGAATCGGACACGGCGGCTACGACCTCAACTCGTAGAGCCGTTCGGCGTAGGCCAGGTCGTCGCGCCACAACCGGGTGGCGGCCTGGCGCATCAACGGCCGGATCAATGGCGCCGCGACCAGCCCGACGCCGAAGTTCGGCCGGTCGGAGTGGGCGATGACGGCTTCGATCACCGCGGTGCGGGGCCGACCGTCCGGTCCGGGGCCCAGCGGGGTGGCATGGGTCTCGACGACGCTGCCGCGGCCCTCGCCCTCGACGATGCGCATGACCACCGTCCGCGGTCCGGGTGTGGTGAACTCGGCGATGACGGGCACGCCCAACCGGCCGATGCGGAACGTGACCTCGACCAGGAACCGGTCGTCGTCGTCGGTGAGTTCGTCGTCGACGGCGGGTGCGCTGATCACCCGCAGCTGGGTGAACGAGTACGGGTGAAACCACGCGCCGTGCCAGGGGTCCAGACGGTTGGCGACGATGTCGCGCGGCTCGCAGACGCCCTCCAACCGGGTGACCGCGGCCAGCGCCGGTTCCCCGGGCCGAGCTGGGACGACGGGCGCCTCGGTCGGGCCCGAGAGCCGGCTGTCCGCGTCATCGGGATCGGGGTCCAGGCGCACCCAGCACAGCACACCGTCGTCGTGCGCGGGATAGGGCTTCCAGGTCCCGTGCCGGCGCTCGCCCAGCCGCAGCCCGTGCCATGGGCACACCAGGGTGCCGCAGTCCACCGGCGCGGTCGCCAGGTCGGCGCCCAGGTGCGGGCAGGCGCGCGGCGCCACCAGCAGGCCGCCGTCGCTGCCGCGCCAGGCCACCAGCGCCCGGCCGGCCACCGAGGTGCCGAAAGCCTTGGTGGTGATGTCCGAGCTCGCCGCGATCACGAACCAGTTGCCGCCGGGGCGGCGCAACGCCCGCTGCAGCGCCGCGTTGATCAGCGCCGGGCTGGCGTCCTGGTAGGTGGGGGTCTGGGCCGACCACGACGTCGACGGGACCACCTCGAACGGCCACGCCTTCGCCACTGCGGCCCGAAGACCCGACAGCGCGCTCATCGCACACTCCCGGCCGAGGTCGCCAGCCGGCGCAGCACCGTCGAGCGGCCTTGGTTCGGCACGGTGTGCAGGGTGTGTCCGGCCAGGCCGAAGCCGGCCAGCAACTCGTTGGCCGCCGTCCAGCCCGTTGTCGCCGCGCGTTCCATCAACGCCACCGGCAGGTCGATGCGGATGCCGTCGCCGGCGAGCACCAGCCGCGGATCGGGCGTCGACACCGTGGGCCGGTCCGCGAAATCCCCCGGCGCGAAACGGGGGCAGTCGGCGCGACGCAGCATCCGCTCCGCCACGATCGATGCCGCGGCGGTCTCGGGATAGAGCTCGTGCATGCGCGCGATCAGGGTGCCGCGCACGTCGTCATCACCTTCGGTGACCGAGTAGGCGTGCAGCTCCACCACCGAACCTCCTGTGCGCGCGGCCCATTCGGCGGCCTCGCGCTCGTAGCGTTCCAGCACGCTGATGTTGTCCAGCGGCTCGCGGCCCCCGGTGGCGACGAACGCGGCGCGGTCGCCGCGCACCGGGCGGTCCAGCCACAGCCGCAGCACCACGAACGGCGGCGCGGTGCCCATCACGGCGACCTTGCGGCGCCATCCCGGATCGCCGACATCCGGCGAGGCAGCCACCAGCCGTTGCAGCGCACCGACATCGGTGGCCAGCACCGCCGCGTCCCCGGACCACACCCGGCCGTCCGGGCCCGCCACCGTCACCCCGTCACCGACGGTGACCGTCTGCACCTCGGCGCCGGTGTGGAACGCCACCCCACGGCCCTCCAGGTAGCGGCGCAGCGGATTCCACAGCGCGACATCGAAATTCGCGTTAGCGACGTCGAAGATCAACCCCTCGCTGGAGCCGAGGAAGTAGATGTGGAACATGGTGACCAGCTCGCCCGCCGACAACGTCTCCGGACGTGCGAAGAAGCTGCGGGCGAACACCTCGAAGGCCAGGTGCCGGGCCGCCTCCGGGAAATTGATGTCACGCAGAAAGGTGGCCGCGTCCTGTTCGTCGAGCAGTTCGTAGGTCTCGGGCACCGACACCGCGGCCAGCGGGGCGGCGGCCTTGGCGTCCAACCGCACCAGGTCACGCAACCGGAACGTCGGGCTGCGCAACGCGAACGCCAACGCGTTCAGCGGCGGCGTCTGCGGCAGCCCGCGGAAGGTGTCCTGCCGGCCGGCACCGTCGATCAGCGGGTAGTCCTCGACCGCGGTGAGCGCCGACAGCCCGGGATCGCTGCGTCGCAGCAGCGCGCGCAGGTTGTAGTACTGGCGGAAGAACGCGTGGAATCCGCGGTTCATCGCGACGGGCGTGCCGTCCTCCAGCGCGTCCGACCAGCCGCCCACCCGGCCTCCGAGGTAATCCTGCTTTTCGACCACCTCGACCGCGACACCGCGCTCGACCAGTCCGGTGGCCGCGGCCAGGCCCGCGATGCCGCCGCCCACGACGACGACGCGGGGCCGCGCTTCGCCCGACGCGCTTCGGCCCGGGTGGGCGGGCCAGGTCTGGCGTCGACGATCAAAGCCGTTCCGGCTCAAGACTTATCCTCCTTCGGGCGGGCAGGCTAGCGCGAGCGCAGAACATGGCACCGGGATGTGGGCACGTGGCGCCACCGCTGCCCCTCACACTCTCCTGAGTCGCATTCGGTTCACCCACGCCTTACCGATGCCCGCTACGGCGACGGCCAATCGTCGTGGCTTGCCCACCGTCGCACGCCGACCGAAGATTTCGAAGTCGATCGCCTCGATGCGCGACAAGATGTCGGAGTACAGCGTCAGCGCGGCCGAGACGCACGGACGCGACGGCGGCGCCAGCGTGGCTATCCCGGGCCGGGCCTGGTCGTACACCTGCCGGGCGATGGCGTGCTGTTCGGCCAGCGCGGCGCGCACCCGCCCGTCGGTGCGCCGGTTGGCCTGGCACCACAGCAGCAGGTCGCGGTCCACACCGTGCGCGGCCAGTTCGTCGGCCGGCAGATACACCCGGCCTCGGGTGAGGTCCTCGTCGACGTCGCGCAGGAAGTTGGTCAGCTGGAACGCCTTGCCGAGTGCGGCGGCATACGGCGCGGACTCCTCGCGCGGGACCACGGTGCCGAGCACCGGCAACATCTGCAGACCGATCACCTCAGCCGAGCCGTACATGTAGCGCTCCAGGGCCGCCCGGTCGGGATAATCGGTCACCGTGAGGTCCATCCGCATCGACGCCAGGAAATCGTCGAACAGGTCCCAGCCGATGTCGTAGTTGCGCGCGGTGTGCACCACCGCCGTCAGCACCGGATCGCCGTCACAGGACTTCTCGTCGACCAGGCAGTGGAACAGCCGGGTCGACAGCTGCTGCAGCCGCTCGGCGCGCTGTTCGATGGTCTCCGTGCCGGCCAGGTCGTCGAGGATGTCGTCGGCGACGCGGGCGAATCCGTACAGCGCGTGCACCGCGGGACGCTGCTTGGGCGCCAGCAGGCGGGTCGCCAGGTAGAACGTCTTGCCGTGCTGAGCGTTGATGGTGCGGCACTGCCGATAGGCGTCGCGCAATTCGGGGTCGCGCACACCTGCGGCGTCGAGCTCGGTCTTGATCATCAGCGGTTGACCTCCGAGGTGAGATGGCGGGCGGGGATACCGGTGATCCGGTCGGCGGCGAGGCGGCCGGACAGGATCGCGGTCGGAACCCCGACACCGGGAACGGTGGAGGAACCGGCCAGCACGACGTTGTCGATGCCGCGCACGGTGTTGGCCGGCCGGAACGGCCCGGTCTGAGAGAAGGTGTGCGCCAACGCGAACGGAGTTCCCGCGGCCATCCCCTGCCGGCGCCAGTCGGCCGGGGTCACGACGTGCAACAGCTCGGCGTCGTCTCCGACCCCGGGCATCCGCTCACGCACCGCCGACAACATCTGTTCGACGTAACCGGCTCCCGCGGTGTCCCAGTCGAGAGTGCCGATGTCGGTGTTAGGCGCGGGGGCCAGCACGTAGAGCAGGTCGCGGCCGGCCGGGGCCAGCGACGGATCGCCCGCGGTGGGCCGGGTGACCAGCAGCGACGGATCCCCCATCACACGCCCGTCGTCGATGATGTCGCGGAAGGTCTGCGTCCATGCATCGCCGAACAGGATCGTGTGGTGACCGGCGCGATCGCCGACGGCCTTGCAGCCGACGTGGGCGACCACGGCCGACGGCGCGGGACGCAGCCGCAGCGGCCGCCGCGGTGTGCGGCCGATCAACCGGTAGGTGTCGGGCAGCTCGGTGGTCAGCACGACCGCGTCGGCCGGCACCCGCTCACCACCTGACGTGCGCACCGCGCTCGCGCGGGACCCGGTGAACTCCAGGTCGGAAACCGTTGCGCCGTAGACGAAGTCAACCCCGGCGCGGGTGGCGGCGGTGGCCATGGCGTCGGGCAGCGCCCGCATGCCGCCGCGCGGGAAGTACACCCCGGCGACGGTGTCCATGTAGGCGATCACCGCGTAGACGGCCAGCGCGCTCTGCGGCGGAACACCGGCGTAGAGGGCCTGGAAGGTGAACACCCGCAGCAGGCGTTCGTCGTGCAGGAACCGGCGCACCACCGATTCCCAGCGGCGGAACCCTCCGAGCGCGACCAGACGTGCCAGGGACGGGGTCAGCAGAGACAGCGGCGAGTCGAAGTTGTTGGCGATGAAGCCGTCGAATTCGGTGCGGTACAGCCGGGTCAGCCAGTCCCGCAGCCGCAGATAGCCGTCGGCTTCGGCACGACCGGCGAACCGTTCGACCTCCGTGGCCATCGCGGCGGCGTCGGTGTGCACCTGCAGCGCGCTGCCGTCGGCGAACTTGGCGTGATAGGCCGGGTGCACGGGGTCCATCGGCAGGCAGTCGGCCAACGACTCGCCGACGGCGGCGAACGCCTCGTCGATGATGTCGGGCATGGTCAGCACGGTCGGTCCGGTGTCGAGCCGGTACCCGAGGACGTCGGCCCGGCCCACCCGTCCGCCGGGGTGTTCACCGCGTTCCAGCACGGTGACTCGGCGGCCGCGGCCGGCCAGCTGCAGTGCCGCCGACAATCCGGACAGTCCGGCGCCGACCACGACGATGTGATCGGTCTTCCCGCTGAGCGCCCGCATCAGGCGGCCCGCTGGGTGCAGGCGACGGCCATCTCGGCCAGCGCGGCGCGCGGGGTGTCGGGGATCGCGACACCGTCGAGGAAGCGCAGCGCCGCGTCGTGGCGCTGGGCGATCTGCTCCTCGATCCACTGGACGGCGCCGCTGGCCACGATCAGGGTGCGCCACCGCTCCACGTCCGCGGCGTCGACCTGCGGGCTGCTCATCAGCTCGGCGAGCTGATGTCGCAACCTCGGACCGGCCAGTTCGTAGGCCGCGACGATGACACTGGTGGCCTTGCCCTCCTCCATGTCACTGCGCGCGGGTTTTCCTGTCAGGGAAGGAGTTCCGAATACGCCGAGGATGTCGTCACGCAACTGGAACGCCTCCCCGATCGCCGCGCCGTAGCGGGACAGCGCATCGGACACCTCGGCGTCGCAGCCGGCCATCGCGGCGCCGAGCTCGAGCGGACGGCGCACGGTGTAGTTGCCGGACTTGCGGCGGAGCACGTCGAGCACCTCCGGAAGGGTCGGGAAGGTCTGGCAGCTGTTGAGCAGATCGGACAGTTGACCGACGGCGAGCTCGGTGCGCATGTCGTCGTAGCGCGGCAGCACCCGGGCCAGCGCGTCGGCGCCGATCCCGCTGCGCCGCAACATCTCCTCGGCCCACACCAGACACAGATCGCCGAGCAGGATCGCTGCGGACTCGCCGAACCGGCTCGCCGAACCGGCCAGCCCGCGGTCGCGGTGCCAGCGGCCGAACACCACGTGCGCGGTGGGCCGGGCCCGCCGCAGCGTGGAGTTGTCCATCACGTCGTCCTGGATCAGCGCGAAGGTGTGCAGCAACTCCAGGCTGGCCGACGCGCGCAGCGCCGCGTCGTCCTCACCGGCGCCGCACAACCAACCCAGGTACATGAACGTCGAACGCACATACTTGCCGCCGTCGAGGAACCCGCACAACAGGTCACCGGCGACGTCGACACCGGCCCCGTCCAGCCGGCCCACACATTCGCCGCGCACGAACGTCTCCAGATGTTCGCGCACCGCGGTACGGACGTTGTCACGCCAGACCCTCAGGCCCGGCTCCGCCAGCTGCACGCCGGCACTCTCTGCCCTGCTCAAGCCCGACCCCTCCTCATCTCGACCCACGCCTGCCTTCCATTCGAAGCCGCCACCGAGGCGGATGGGTCGGATTCGTCATTTATTTCGGCACCGTCTATTCCGCCACCGCCGACCGGCGCCCCACCTGCCCCATCGCGTGCCGACCGGCAGGACGGCGACCTGCCGTGACACGCCCGTGCCACCGGGCCAGCGGCTCGGGCGACCACCAGTTCCAGCGGCCCATCAGATGCATCAGCGCCGGCAGCAGCACCATCCGCACCAGCGTCGCGTCGATCAGCACCGCGACCATCAGACCGAGGCCGAACATCCGCATGAACGACACCTGGGCCGCGATGAGTGCGCCGAACGAGATCGACATGATCAGCGCCGCGGCGGTGACCACCCGACCGGTATGCGCCAGACCGAGCGCCACGCTTTCGTCATTGTCCTCGCGCGTGCGTCCGCTGGCGAGCCAGAACTCCCGGATGCGTGCGATCAGAAAGACCTCGTAGTCCATGGACAGGCCGAACGCGATGCAGAACAACAGCACCGGCATGTTGACCACGAGCGTTCCCGTCGGCGTCGTGCCGAGGGCGCCGAGGTGGCCGTCCTGGAAGATCCACACCATCGCGCCGAAGGCCGCCGACAGCGACAGCGCGTTGAGCACCAGTGCCTTGACCGGCAGCACGACGCTTCCGGTCAGCAGGAACAGCAATACGAACGTGATCGCCGCGATGGCGCCCAGCACGATCGGCAACCGCGCGGTGATGGACGCGACGCTGTCGGAGTTGATCGCCGCGAGGCCGGTCATGTCGACGGCGCGGCCACCGGGCCCGCCGAGGGCGCGCAGCGCGTCGAGCTGCCGTTCGGACTGCGCCGAGAACGACGGTGCGGTGCTGCCGACGGTCAGAAACGCCGCGCCGTTGCGCTCTCCGGCCGCGCCGGTGGGCGGACCGACCCTGCGGCCGTCGGCGTAGGTGCCCGTCGGCGCGCTGACCAGGGACACGTCCGCGATCGCCGACGCCGCCACGGCGTAGCGGTCGAAGTCCTGCGGCGCCAGCCCCGCCGTTTCGGGCACGACCACCGTCACCGCGGCCTCCGAACTGTCGCTGAACTGGGTGCGCAGCATGTCCCCGACCTGATGCGCCGACGCCGACGCGGGCAGCACGCGGTCATCGGCCAGACCCCACGACACCCCGAGGAACGGCAGTCCCAGACTGATCAGCAGTGCAGCACCGGCCAGCCCCACCGGCACCGCCCGCGCGATGACGAACTTCGTCGAGCGGTACCAGAACTTCTGCTGCGGCGGGCCGTCGTACGCCGGGGCCCGCCGGACCAGACGGCGCACGTCGAACGCGTCGAGCCGGTCGCCGGCGAGCATGATCGCGGCCGGGGTGACCAGAATGGCGGCGGCGGCGCACAGAGCGACGGTCGCGACGCCGGCGTAGGCGAACGACTTCAGGAAGTACATCGGGAACACCACAAGGGTCGCCATCGACAGCGCGACCGTCAGCGCGGAGAACAAAACCGTGCGCCCGGCCGTGGTCATCGTCGTGACGAGCGCCGTCTCCCGGGAAGCCCCGGCGGCCACCTCGTCGCGGAAGCGGCTGACGATGAGCAGCGTGTAGTCGATGGCCAGCGCCAGGCCCAGCGCGGTGGCCAGGTTCAGCGCGAAGATCGACACGTCGGTGCCCATCGCGGTGAGGCGCAGCACCGACATCGTCGCGACGATTGCCAGGCCTCCGACCGCCACCGGCAGCGCCGCGGCCAGCAGACCCTTGAACACCCAGACCAGCACCAGGAAACTGAGCGGGATCGCGATTGCCTCCATCACCAGCACGTCACGCTGGGTCTGGGCGTTGATCTGCGCGTAGACGATCGTCGATCCGCCGGCGAGGATCGTGACGCCCTGGTGGCGGGGCGCCACCGTTGCGTTCACCTCGTCGACGAGCGCCTGCGCGCGGCGGGGCGCGACGTTCTCGTCGCCGCGCAGTTCGGCGATCACCAGTCCGGTGCGGCCGTCCTCGGAGGTCAGCGCGCCCGCCTGCCCGGGCGGCGCCGTCCACGGGGAGGTCACCGTGATGACGGCGGGGTCGGCGCGGAGGCGCTCGGCGATGTCCTCTCCGGTGGCGCGGGCCGCGGGGGCGTCGGCGCCCTGCGGATCGGTGACGGTGAACAGCAGCTGCATCTCGCCGCGGCCGAAGGTCTCGACGAGGGTGCGGGTCGCGCGCGCGGACTCCGTCGTCGGATCCTGGAAGCCGCCGGCGGTCAGGCTTCCGGCGACCGGCACGCCGAAGACCGCCGCGGCCACCATGACCAGGCCTGCGACGGCCACGATGCGGCGAGGTGCCGCAATGGCCCACAGGGCGATTCGGTGCAGCAGACGGCGCCTTCTCTCGATCACCGCCGGCTCCCGCGCCGGCCTTTGGCCCCAGCGTCTTCCCTGACGGCACCGCAGGGAAACACGCCGGGACGAAACGTCCGTCTTCTGTCACACATCGGACCCGCACGTCGTCTGACAGGTATGACCACACGTATCGAACCCCTGCCCCCCGGCCGTGCCTCGCTGCTGACGAGGTTGATGTGGCGCTACGCGAGACGCCGCTTCGGCGAGGTGCCCGAACCGTTCGCGATCTACGCCCACCACCCGCGCCTGTTGCTGGCCGGCGCGGTGCACGAGGGGATGCTTGAGCGTGCGTCCTCGACGCTGCCCGCCGCGGTGCGCGAACTGGCCGTGTACTGGACCGCCCGGCAGATCGGCTGCTCATGGTGTGTCGACTTCGGCGCGATGCTGATGCGCCTCGACGGCCTGGACATGGCACGGCTGACCGAGATCGACGACTACGCGACCTCGCCGCGGTTCACCGATGACGAGCGCGCGGCCATCGGCTACGCCGCGGCGATGACCGGCGACCCGCACACCGTCAGCGACGAGCAGATGGCCGATCTGCGTCGCCGGTTCGGCGCCGACGGGGTGATCGAGCTGACCTACCAGATCGGCGTGGAGAACATGCGGGCCCGGATGAACGCCGCCCTGGGGATCACCGAGCAGGGCTTCAGCTCCGGCGACGCGTGCCGCGTGCCGTGGACGGGTTCGGCGTAGCCGCAGCTACCTCAGCGGTGAGGCGGTGAACTTGTCGGGATTGGCGATGTCGTAGATCGCCACCACCCGCCCGTCGTGGACGGTGAGCGCCTGGATGCGCGGCGCGATCGCGGGACCGTCGTCGGTGGCGTCGGCGCCCGGTGAGTACAGCCCGAGTTCACCGTTGACCAGTCCGAGCACGCCGCGCTCGAGCAGGCGCTGCGCGCCGTAGCGCCGCTGCAGGCCGAGCAGGAAACGTGCGACCTTCTCACTGCCGTGGATCACCCGTGCCGCGGTGGGCGCCCTGCGGTTGGCGTCGCCGGTGAACGTGACATCCGGATGCAACAGCTCCACCACCTGGTTCAGTTCACCAGAAGCCATGGCCGACAACAGCTTTCCGACCACCTCGGCATGTTCGGCGGCGGGCGGTGGCGCGGCCGACACCGCGCGGCGGGCGCGGGAGGCGAGCTGGCGCGCCGATGCCGCCGACGATCCCAGCACCTCGGCGATCTCGGTGAACGGCACGTCGAAACCGTCGTGCAGCACGAAAGCGACCCGCTGGTCCGGGCTCAGGTTCTCCAGCACCACCATCGCCGCGAACCGGGCGTCCTCGGCGGCGACCACCGAGGCCAGCGGGTCGGCGCCGTCGAGTCCGGTCACCACCGGCTCGGGCAGCCACTCGCCGAGGTAGGTCTCGCGCCGGTGCGCCGCCGAGCGCAACCGGTCCAGTGCGAGCCGGCTGACCACCGTCGTCAGCCAGGCCTTGAGGTCCTCGATCGCCGTCGCACGGTGGGCATCCCAGCGCAACCACGCGTCCTGCACGATGTCCTCGGCATCGGCCAGCGTGCCGGTCAACCGGTACGCCACCGCGAGAAGCTGCGGCCGTAGCCGCTCGAACTCCCCGGCCCGCGCACTGACGGTCATGGCACGAGTCTAGAACCGGCGCCGTCGGCGGCAAAGACCAGCGGCGGCAATGAATTTGCCGTACCAGAAGTCTGGCGGGCACCCGAACCGTATATTGCGCCAATGGCTATCAAGGAGCAGCCGCCGACCCCTGCGGTGGGCGGCAAGGGCCTGCACGCCGGGGCACTCGGACTGGTGGGCAACGTCGTCATCGGATTGGCGGCCGTCGCGCCGGCCTACAGCCTGGCAGCCACGCTCGGATACGTCGTGCTGGCCGTCGGCGAGAAGGCCCCGTCGATGTTGTTACTGGCGTTCATCCCGATGCTGCTGGTCGCGTTCGCCTACAAAGAACTGAGCCAGGACACCCCGGACTGCGGCACCACATTCACCTGGGGCACCAAGGCTTTCGGACCGTGGATCGGCTGGATCGGCGGCTGGGGGCTGGCGGTCTCGGCGATCATCGTGCTGGCCAACGTCGCCGAGATCGCGGCGATCTACCTGTTCAATTTCCTCGGCCTCGATGACCTCGCCGAGAACGTGTTCGCGAAAGTCACTCTCGGATCGTTCTTCATCATCGCGATGACGTTGTTGTCGGCACGCGGCATCGTGGTCAGCGAGCGGGTGCAGAACGTGTTGATCGCGATCCAATTCGGTGTGCTGATCGTGGTCAGCGTCATAGCGCTGGTCCGGGTGTTCTCCGGCACCGCCGGGGCGCAGGCCATCACCCCGCAGCTGTCGTGGCTGTGGCCCGCCGGGCTGGACATGTCGTCGATCGCTGCCGCGGTGATCCTGTGCATCTTCATCTATTGGGGTTGGGACGCATGCCTGGCCGTCGGCGAGGAGACCAAGGATCCCGGCCGCACCCCCGGGATCGCCGCGTTGATCACGACGGTGATCTTGGTGTGCACCTATGTTCTGGTGGCGTTCGCGATCCAGTCGTTCGCCGGGTTCAGCGAAGTGGGCATCGGGCTGAACAACCCGAACAACACCGACGACGTGCTCACCGTGCTCGGTGAACCGGTCGCAGGCACCATCGCGGCGTCGGCGCTGCTGCTCACGGTGTCGGTGTCGGCGCTCTCGTCGACCCAGACCACGATCCTGCCGACCGCCCGCGGAACGCTGTCGATGGCGGTCTATGAAGCGATTCCGAAGCGGTTCGCCTCGGTGCACCCGCGGTACATGACACCGGCGTTCGGCACCATGGTGATGGGCGCTTCGGCCCTGTTCTTCTATCTGCTCCTGACATTCCTGTCGGAGAACGCACTGGCCGACTCGGTGGCGTCCCTGGGCCTGGCCGTCGCGTTCTACTACGGCATCACCGCCTACGCCTGCGTATGGTACTTCCGTCGCTCGGTGTTCAGTTCGACGCGAAACCTGTTCTTCCGCGGGGTTTTTCCGCTCCTCGGGGCGCTGGCGATGACGTGGGCGTTCTTCCAGAGCGCCTATGACATGATCCAGCCCGACTACGGCTACACCGCGTTCGGCCCGCTGGGCGGGGTGTTCGTGCTCGGGGTCGGGATGCTGGTGCTGGGCATCCCGTTGATGCTGGCGTGCTTCGCCTTCGGCACCAAGCGGTTCTTCCGCGGTGAGACGCTCAATGCGAGCACCGAGGTCAAGGTTCTTGATATCTACTAAAAGACAGGTCTTGCAATGCATTTGACAGTGGGATACCTCGCGACACCGACCGGTGACGACGGCATCGCACTGGCCAGCGCACTGGCCAGGACCTTCAGCGCCGAGGTCGACGTGGTGGTCGTGGTGCGGGAGGAGCTGCCCGACGGGCACCCGGGGCGGCTGGAGTATCAGCGACTGCTCGTCGAGCGCGGTGAACAGTGGGTCGCGAAAGCGGTGGCGGCGTTGGCCGCCGACGGGGTCACCGCGGGGTCGTCGGTGATCGTCGGAGAATCGTTCGCGCAGACGCTCGTCGAGTTCGCCGAGCAGAAGTCCTCGGATCTGATCGTCGTCGGTGGCGCCCGCGACGGGTTCTTCGGCAGGCACACCATCGGCCCGGTGACCGGGGCGTTGCTGCACTCGTCGTCGATCCCGGTGGCGCTGGCACCGCGCGGGTACGCCGAGGACCCCGACGACAGGTTCTTGAAGCTGACGGTCGCGGTGCCCACCCGGCCCGGCGACGACAACCCGCTACCGTTCGCGATCGCGCTGGCCTCGGCGGGTGAGTTGCGGATCCGGATGCTGTCGCTGGTGTCGGCGGAGAACCTCGCCGAGGCCGGCAGCGCGCGTGAGGTGCGGGCGCTGCAGCGCGAGGCCGCCGAGGAGAACCTGGCGCTCGCCGCCCGCGCCCTGCCCGACGCGCCGGACATCGAGTCGCTGGTCGCCGACGGCATGACGCTGGAGTCGGCGTTGAAGAAATTGCGCTGGGATGACGGCGATCTGCTGGTTGTGGGGTCGAGCCGGTTCGCCGCACCGCGCCGGATCTTCCTGGGGTCGACGGCCGCGCGGATCTTGGCCGGTGTCGACGTGCCGGTGATCGTGGTGCCGCGCGAGGACGGCTAGGAGTCTGCTGAATTAATCCGGCGTGGTGGCGGGGTTTGTGGCTGGGTTCTCGAGATGATTAATGGATGCAGGGGCATTCTGAGGATCAGCGTGAGCTGTTGGATGCGGAGTCGGTTGCCGGGCATCTGCTGAAGTCCGACAGCATGTTTGTATTCCTGGCCGAACACCGCCACGAGTTGTTTCCCGAGGCGATGTTCGCTGATCTTTTCCCGTCGCGGCGGGGGCGTCCGAGCGTGCCGGCCGAGGTGATGGCCTCGGTGATCACCTTGCAGGCCCTGCACGGGCTCTCTGATAGCGAGACCGTGGACGCGGTCACCTTCGATCTGCGCTGGAAAGCCGCGTGCGGGTTGGCGGTGACCGCGCCGGCGTTTCACTCGACCACGCTGACCTATTGGCGGCGCCGGCTGGCGGCCTCGCAGGCGCCGGACCGGATCTTTGAGGCGGTCAAGGCCGTCGTGGCGCAGACCGGTGTGTTGGCCAAAAAGACGCGGCGAGCGTTGGACTCCACCGTGCTCGATGATGCGGTGTCCACCCAGGACACCGTAACCCAGCTGATCGCTGCGATCCGCCGGGTCGGGCGCGAAGTCCCAGGGGCCGGCGAGGTGATCACCACTTACTGCACCGCCCACGATTACAGCGATCCGGGTAAACCGGCGATCGCCTGGAACGACAGAACCGCCCGCGACCAGCTTGTCGACGCCTTGGTCGGCGATGCGCACCGGCTGCTGGGGCATCTGCCCGACCAGGAACTGGGCCCGCGCGCCGCTGAGGCGGTGTCGTTGTTGGCGCTGGTCGCCGGCCAGGACGTCGAACCGGTCGAGGGTTCTGATGGCACCGACGGGCAGTGGCGCATCGCGCAGAAGGTGGCCGGTGATCGGGTGATCTCTACCGTGGATCCCGAAGCCCGCCATGCCCATAAGACGGTGCATCGCCGCCAGGACGGATACAAGGCCCACATCGCGGTCGAACCTGATACCGGGATCATCACCGACTGCGCGCTGACCAAGGCAAGCGGACAAGACAATCACGAAGCCGTCATCGGACTGGCGCTGCTGGCACACGAGACGACGGCGGTGCGGGTGCTCGGCGATTCGGCCTACGGCACCGGTCAGGCACGGGCGACGCTGGCCGAGCTCAAGCATGTCGCCGTGATCAAACCGCTCCCGCTGAGAACCCCGGTCCCGGGTGGGTTCACCAGCGATGACTTCACCATCGATTTCGCGGCCCGTACCGTGACGTGTCCGGCCGAGCACACCATCCCCATCGGGCCTAGCGGTGGAGCCGCATTCGAAAAGCATTGCCGGTCATGCGCTTTGAGGCACCTGTGCACCACCGCAGTGCGTGGGCGAAAGCTCACCATCAGCGAACACGAACCGCACCTACGTGCCGCCCGGGCCATCGCGCGCACACCCGAATGGCAGGCCGAGTACCGCCAACACCGCCCCATGGTGGAACGCTCGATCGCCTGGTTGACCCGCGGCAACCGCAAAGTCCGCTACCGCGGCGTCAGCAAGAACAACCACTGGCTGCACCACCGCGCCGCCGCATTGAACCTGCGCCGCCTGATCAGCATGGGCCTGACCCACACCGGCACCACCTGGGCCATCGCCTAAGCCCAGACATCCCGGCGGCCTTGCGGCGCGAACATCGGATTGCCACGCCCCAAACGGCGGGGCAATCCCGAATCTGTCGGCCTGCCTGTGACTTCACACACGCGCCGACGAGCGCTTGAGACGCCCCGCCCCATCAACCCACTAATTCAGCAGACTCCTAGGGGCAGAACTCCTCACAAACATCCACCCGTGGGGTAGCTCGCGCGCGCGACTACTACCGGAGGTACACGTTCGCGGTGCAACCGCACTGTCTTGCGGACTTTACGGCAGGCGCACGCCAATACGTCCAGGATAGACTTTCTAGCTAATTTGCTTAGGTCTCGTGATCGAGAATTGTCGTAACCGTAGAGCTACTGTTCAGCCGTAACTCCCTCCGCTGGCCGACTCGTCATATAAGGTCAGTTTCGTTTGCTCAGCTACTGCGTCGTCTGCAGTCAAATTCGGGATCTCGGGGGAAATTAATGCCTAAGGCGATGGATGTCGTTCGGGTCGGTGCTGCGGCGGCGGTGTTGGGACTGGGCGGTGCGGTGGTTGCTGCACCGACTGCGTGGGCCGACGAGGACGCGTCGAGCACGAACGAACCATCGTCGCGGTCGGATTCGCCGGACTCCGCCGCAGCCGACGGCGCAACCGCGGCCGATTCGGACGACGCCGACGACACCACCGACGCCACCGACGCCGCGGAGGAGGACAGGGAGGAACCGGACGACGTCGACACATCGGAGGACGATCAGGACCCGCCGGATCGGGACGACGCCTCGTCCGACGACACCGACGAGGCCGACGACGCCTCGTCCGACGACACCGACGAGGCCATCGCCGAACCGGAGGCCGCAGAAGAGAACGCAATCGCGAGGCCGGTACCCACCGTCACCCCCGAACCCAAAGCCGGCGGCGGCGCCACGCATGACGCCCGCCCCGTTCGCGACGTCCCCTCCGGCACGGTGGCACTGTTCGACGTCAAGACCACTCCTGAACCGCGTACGCTCAATACCATTCTGCTGCAGGGACTCTGGGCGTTCTATCGCCGTACCGAGTCACCCGTCGTCAGTCAGCGATCACACATCACCTTCACGGGCTACAACGCTGCCGCCGACGATGACGAGGTGGTGCGCCGGCTGTTCGGAAACGGCACCGCCGACAACCCCGACGGCGGCTGGCTGATCGGCAACGGATACTCCTGGACTGCCGAGACCTGCAACGCGGGCCTGGCCTGCAATGGTGGCAACGGCGGCCTGTTCGGCAACGGCGGCAACGGATTCAACGGCGGCATTGGCGGCGACGCCGGCTTCTTCGGCAACGGCGGCAACGGCGGTCACGGAGTCGCCACGGTCAACAACGGCCGAGGCGGCAACGGCGGACGTGGCGGCCTACTCGCCGGTGACGGCGGCAGCGGCGGCGACGGAGCAGAGGCCGCGATCCCGGGCGGCCGAGGCGGTGACGGAGGACGCGGCGGCGACGTCGGCGAGCAGTCGATCACCGGCGACGGCGGCGCAGGAGGCATCGGCGGGGCCGGAGCCGACGCCGGAGAAGCGGGTGACGGCGGTGCGGGTGGTCTCGGCGGAGACGGTGGCGACGGCGGCGGCACCGGCGGCGCAGGCGGACGGGGCGGAAACGGCGGCACTCTTATCGGCAACGGCGGCACTGGCGGCAACGGCGGCAACGGCGGCGACGCGGCCGGTGATTCGGAAGCCGGTCTCGGCGGGGCAGGCGGCTCCGGCGGTAACGCCGGCGAGCTCGGCGACGGCGGGGCGGGTGGTGCCGGTGGCCGTGGCGGCACCGGGCTCGATGGCGACGACGCCGACGATGCCGGAGAAGACGCAGCCTCCGGCGAGATAGGCGGAGGTGGTGGCGCCGGCGGCGCGGGCGGGCTCGGCGGTACGGCCGCCGGCAACGGCGGGCGCGGCGGTGCGGGTGGCACGGGCGGATATGGTGGCAATGGCGGAAATGCCCGCGCCGCAATGCGTCCCGGCAGCGCCGGCGGTCGCGGCGGCAACGGCGCAACCGGTGGTGCGGGCGGAACGGGAGGTGCCGCCGGAACAGCGCTGGGCGCGGGCATCAGCGGCGCCCACGGCGACGGCGGACAAGGCGGCAACGGCGGCCAGGGCGGTGCCGGCGGCGACAGCGCCGACGCCCGCACCCTCGGCGGCGATGGTATCGCCGGCGGCACAGGAGGCAACGGAGGTAATGCCGGAACCGGCGGCGCTGCAGGCGGCCTCGGCGCCGCCGCCGGCAACGCCGGAACGGGAGGAACGGGTGGCGCCGGCGGCGCCGGTGGCGACGCGGCTGATGGCCGCCCCGTCGGCAAGGGTCGTGACGGCAACACCGGATTCATCGGCGGCGCAGGAGGTTCCGGAGGTAACGGCGGCAATGCCGGAACCGGCGGCGTCAACGGCAACGGCGGACAGGGCGGCGAGGGCGGCCGGGGGGGCGACGGCAGCCGTGCCGGCACGCACGCCGGCGCGACCGGTTTTCGAGGTGGTGACGGAGGCGCAGGGGGTGCCGCAGGAGCCGGCGGTAACGCCGGAAGTGGCTTCGGCGCAACCGGACTCGTCGGAAACGCGGGCAACGGGGGTAACGGCGGAAACGGCGGCGCCGGAAGCGGCGGCGACAACGGGGACTGGATTGCCGCAGGCAAGGACGGCAACCCCGGATACGCCGGCGGCGCAGGCGGAAACGGCGGGGCCGGCGGCGAAGCGGGAATCGGAGGCACCAACGGTCATGGAGGCGAAGGCGGCACCGGGGGCACGGGCGGCAACGGCAGCAATGCCGGCTACCACATCGGTGGCGCAGGCTTCAACGGCGGCGACGGAGGTGCAGGAGGTGCCGCAGGAGCGGGAGGCAGCGCCGGAACCGGCTCCGGCGCAACGGGACTGACCGGAAACGCGGGCACCGGTGGAACCGGCGGCAACGGCGGTAACGGCAGCTACGGCGCGAATGCCATCCCGGCAAGGATCGGGAACAACGGATTCGCCGGTGGCACAGGTGGAAACGGCGGCACCGGCGGCGCAGCGGGGGTGGGCGGTGTCAACGGCGACGGCGGCCGTGGTGGCAACGGCGGCTACGGCGGCAGTGGTGGCCGAGCGGGCACGCACATGGGCGGAGCCGGCCTCAACGGTGGCTCCGGCGGCGACGGCGGTGACGCCGGCGACGGCGGGAAGGCTGGTGCTGGCGCGGGCGCCGCGGGGCTCACCGGCAACTCCGGTAACGGCGGTGATGGCGGCGGCGGCGCCGACGGCAGTGACGGCGCGGACGGCGCCGCCGTCGGCAACGGACAGGCCGGGAGTAACGGATTCGCCGGTGGCGCAGGTGGAAACGGCGGCAACGGCGGAAAGGCCGGTGTGGGGGGCGTCAACGGGCGAGGCGGCGCAGCCGCCAGCGGCGGCGACGGCGGTAAGGGCAGCCGCGCAGGCAGCAACACCGGTGGCGCAGGCTTCAACGGCGGCGCAGGTGGAAACGGCGGCAACGCAGGCACCGGCGGCAACGCAGGTACCGGTGCCGGCGCTGCAAGCACGGCCGGAAATGCCGGCCGCGGCGGCAGAGGAGGTGACGGCGGTTCCGGAAGCGCAGGCGCGAACGGCACACAGAACAGCGGCGCGGTCAGTGGCTCGGGCTTCGCCGGAGGTGCCGGAGGGGCGGGCGGTGCGGGCGGCAACAGTGCAGCCGGCGGCCGGAACGGTAACGGCGGCAAGGGCGGAGCCGGTGGCAACGGCGGCAATGGAGGAGACGGCCGCTCCGGTATCTACCCCGCCGCCGTCGCCGGCCTCCAGTTCGTCTCCGGCAGCGGCGGCGCGGGCGGTGACGGCGGTGTGGGCGGAAAGGGCGGCGCTGCCGGCAGCGGCGGTACCGGCGGCGCAGGCGGCCTCGGTGCGGTCGGCGGGTCAGGCGGTAAAGGGGGCTCGGGCGCCGACGCCGACCGGGCGATCGGCGGCATTACCAGCTACGACGCCGGAATCGGCGCCCATGGCGGCCGCGGAGGCGCCGGCGGCGACGGCGGGGCCGCCTACAACGGAGGCACCGCAGGTAACGCCGGCGCCGGCGGTAGCGGGGGCGCAGCCGGAGAGGGGGGCGACGCACAGCGAGATTTGGGGCCGGTAGCGCCATACACAAGCGCCGCAGGCAACGGGGGACATGGCGGTGACGGCGGCCGAGGAGGCGACGGCGGGGCCGCGTCCGGCGGCGGCATCGCGGGCCACGGCGGCGACGGCGGAAAGAGCGGGGCCGGAGGTAATGCCGGATCCGCGTCTTCGGACTCAGACATCTCCGGCCGTTCAGGCAACGGCGGCGCGGCGGGCGATGGCGGCAATGGCGGCAACGGCGGTGCCTCGTTCGCCGGTGGCGTCGCAGGCAAGGGTGGCACCGGCGGGGACGCCGCCAACGGGGGCGCTGCCGGAATTCCGGGATTCAACGTCAGGAACATCCCCGGAATCGGCGGATCCGGGGGTCGCGGCGGCAACGGCGGGAACGGTGGGAGCGCCCCCGACGGCGGTGTCGGCGGCGACGCAGGTGCCGGTGGTCGCGGCGGAGCCGGAGGCGCCAGACCCGCGGACAGCTTGTTCAGCATCGGCGATGCTGACGGCGGAGATGGCGGAAACGGCGGGCGGGGCGGCTCTGCCGGCTCCACCGAGAACCTTGCGGGTGGTACCGCCGGCAAGGGCGGCGACGGGGGCGCCGGTGGTGCCGGCGCAAGTGCCGGCCGATGGGGGTGGGGCGGACGCGCCGGAAGAGGTGGTGCCGGTGGCGCCGGCGGTAACGGCGGCAACCTCTTCGGTGACGGCCACTCCGGCAACGGCGGTGCCGGCGGCGCGGGCGCGTCCGGTGGTGACGGCGGCGGGGGACGACGCGACGAGACCAACGGCGCAGGCGGCAACGGCGGCGCAGGCGGCAACGGCGGGGTCGCCGGAACCGCGCTGGGCGGCGGCACCTCCGGCACATCCGGCGCCGGCGGCGCGGGCGGCACAGGCGGGGCCGGGGGCAGCTACAAGGGTGGCGCCCAGGATGCCCGACGCGGTGGCGTGGGTGGCCGAGGCGGCGACGGTGGCGCCGCGGCTCCCGACGGCATCGCCGGCAAGGGCGGCGCCGGAGGTAACGGCGGTAACGGCGGCACAAAGAGCCTTCGCGACCTGAACGACTTCGACGGCGGGCCCGGTGGCGCAGGCGGCGCGGGCGGAGTCGGCGGCGCTGCGCTCGCCGGCGGACGAGCCGGCGACGGCGGCACCGGCGGGAAGGGCGGCAACGGAGGGGAAGGCGAGTTCTCCCCTATCAACGCGAGTGACGGCGCCGCGGGCGGCGCGGGAGGGGCCGGCGGCGCCGGCGGCGCCGCGCTGGGCGATGCGCACGCTGGAAATGGCGGGGGCGGCGGGGCAGGCGGTACTGGCGGTCCCGGCGGCTCCGCCTCGTTGTACGGACCCGGCGCAGGCGGCGCCGGCGGAAACGGCGGCAACGGAGGCGACGGGGGCAGCGCGTCCATCGACACAAACGCCGGCACAGGCGGCGCCGGGGGCGCCGGCGGTGAAGGCGGGGCACGCGGCAGGGGCTACTTCAGCAGCGGTACCCCGGGCCCCAGCGGCGCTCCCGGCGCCGCGGGCGCCAACGGCTGAGCCGCCGCGGAATAGCATTCCTGGCTGCGATCCGGCCTTCGCCAGCGACCAGGAATGCTATTCCGCGGGGCCTAGCGCTTGGTGAAAATCGTTCGGTGCCAATCCTTGTCGGCCACGCCGGTGATGTCGCTCATCACGTGCTTGATCGACAGGTATTCCTCGAGCGAGTACTGGCTCATGTCCTTGCCGAAGCCCGACGCACCGAATCCGCCATGCGGCATCTCCGAGATGATCGGGATGTGGTCGTTGATCCACACGCAGCCGGCATGGATCTCGCGTGACGCCCGCTGCGCGCGGTACACATCACGCGTCCACGCCGACGCCGCCAGGCCATAGGCCGTGTCATTGGCCTGCCGAAGAGCGTCGTCGTCGTCGGTGAACGAACGCACCGCCAGCACCGGCCCGAAGATCTCGTCGCGCCACACCTCGGACGACTCCGACACGTCGGCGATCAGCGTCGGCCGGTAGAACGACCCGGGGCCGTCCGGGGCCACCCCGCCCGTCACGATCCGTCCGCCCTCCCCGGGCGCCCGCTCGACCATGCCGGCGACCTTCGCCCGGTGCGCGAGCGTGATCAGCGGCCCCAGGTCGGTGTCGGGGTCGTGGGGATCACCGACCACCACCTTGCCCATCACCTCGGCCACCCCGGCGACGAAGTCGTCGTACAGCGGCTGCGCGACGATTGCCCGCGTCGCGGCCGTGCAGTCCTGGCCGGTGTTGATCAGCGCACCCGCGACCGCACCCTGGATCGCGGCGTCCAGATCGGCATCGTCGAACACCACGAACGGGGCCTTGCCACCCAGCTCCAGCTGTGTGCGATGGCCGTGTGCGGCCGCCGCCACCATGACCTTGCGTCCCACCGGCGTCGAACCGGTGAACGTCACCATGTCGACGCCCGCATGCCCCGCCAGCGCGGTGCCGACGTCGGCTCCGGACCCGGTCACGACGTTGAACACCCCCGGCGGCAGTCCCGCCTCGACCGCCAGCCGGGCCAGCGTCAGCGTGGTGAGCGGGGTGATCTCGGCGGGCTTGATCACCACGGAGCAGCCCGCGGCCAGCGCCGGCAGCACTTTCCACACCGCCATCTGCAGCGGGTAGTTCCACGGGGTGATGGTGGCGACCACGCCGACGGCCTCGCGCCGGATCGAGGAGGTGTGATCACCTGAGTACTCCGCGGAGGCCTTGCCTTCGAGGTGGCGGGCCGCCCCGGCGAAGAAGTCGATGTTGTCGACGCTGCCGGGCACGTCGAATTCGGTGGCCAGCCGCACGGGTTTGCCGGTTTGGCTGACCTCCTCGGCGACCAGGTCCGCGGTGGCCTCGTCGGCCAGTTTGGCGAGCCTGGCCAGCACGGCCGACCGCTCGGCCGGGGTGGCTGTGGACCAGCCGCGCAGCGCGGCGCGCGCCGAGGCGACGGCGGCGTCGACGTCGCCGGGCTGAGCCAACGCGTATTCGGCCACGGGCGCGCCGGTCGCGGGGTTGATCACGTGATGAGCCGGTCCCCGCGTATTGACGGGGGCTCCGTCGATCCAGCTGCCTGCCAGGACGGGCGGGGAGGAAACTGTGGTCATGGCGTCAACGCTATCGCGCCCGCCGCGTCGAAGCTACGCATTACTGCATCGTGAGCGGCTTGATACGCGTGATTTCATGGTGATGGTTGCCTGTGACGACGGATTCCGTGCACAATCACTCACATGGCTAACCTGGGGATACCGCATGCCGTCGGCCCTGTCTCGTTCCGCGTGAACGAGTCTCGCCCGGGTGCCGCCTTCCAGCTCGACGAACTGTCCAAGGCGATCATCGAGAAGCTGCAGCAGGACGGCCGCCGTTCGTACGCCGGGATCGGGAAGGCCGTCGGCCTGTCCGAGGCCGCGGTGCGTCAGCGGGTGCAGCGCATGGTCGACGCCGGGGTGATGCAGATCGTCGCCGTCACCGATCCCATGCAACTGGGATTCGCCCGACAGGCGATGATCGGTATCAAGTGCACCGGGGACACCACCAAGATCGCCGAGAAGCTCGCCACGATGGAATCGGTCGACTACGTCGTGCTGACCGCCGGCTCGTTCGACGCCATCGCCGAGGTCGTCTGCGAAGACGACGACCATTTACTGGAACTGCTGAACACGCAGATCCGCGCCATACCGGGAGTGATATCCACCGAAACCCTTGTTTATCTGAAACTTGTTAAGCAGCAATACAATTGGGGTACACGATGACGATCATTTCTGAAACCGAACAGAAGGCGGGCACCGAGCTGGCCGCCAAGGCCAACCGCCACCTGTGGGGTCACTTCGCCCGCCACGGCGCAGGTATCACCCCTCCGATCATCACCCGCGGCGAGGGTGTGCACATCTTCGACGACAAGGGCCGCAAGTACATCGACGGCCTTTCGGGCCTGTTTGTGGTCCAGGTCGGCCACGGTCGCAAGGAGCTCGCCGAGGCCGCCGCCAAGCAGGCCGAGCAGTTGGCGTTCTTTCCGCTGTGGTCTTACGCCACCCCCACCGCGGTCGAATTGGCCGAACGGCTGGCGGGTTATGCGCCCGGGGACCTGAACCGGGTGTTCTTCACCACCGGTGGCGGCGAGGCCGTCGAGAGCGCGTGGAAGCTGGCCAAGCAGTACTTCAAGCTGACCGGCAAGCCGGGCAAGCACAAGGTGGTGTCCCGCTCGATCGCGTATCACGGCACCCCGCAGGGCGCCCTGTCCATCACCGGCATCCCCGCGTTCAAGGCGCCGTTCGAGCCGTTGGTGCCCGGCGGGTTTCGCGCGCCGAACACGAACTTCTACCGTGCGCCCGCCGAATATGCGCACGACGAAAAGGTTTTCGGCCGCTACTGCGCCGACCGGATCGCCGAGGCCATCGAATTCGAGGGGCCAGACACCGTCGCCGCCGTCTTCCTCGAGCCGGTGCAGAACGCGGGCGGCTGCTTCCCGCCTCCGCCCGGGTACTTCGAGCGGGTCCGCGAGATCTGCGACGAGTACGACGTCTTGCTGGTCTCCGACGAGGTGATCTGCGCCTACGGGCGCATCGGTTCGATGTTCGCGTGCAACGACTTCAACTACGTACCGGACATCATCACCTGCGCCAAGGGCTTGACGTCGGGCTACTCCCCGATCGGCGCGATGATCGCCAGCGACCGGCTGTTCGAACCGTTCAACGACGGCCAGACCGTGTTCGGGCACGGCTACACCTTCGGCGGGCACCCGGTGTCCTCGGCGGTGGCGTTGGCCAACCTCGACATCTTCGAGCGTGAAGGGCTCAACGACCGCGTCAAGCAGAACGCACCGGCGTTCCGCGCGACGCTGGAGCAGCTGCTGGACCTGCCGATCGTGGGCGACGTCCGCGGCGAGGGCTACTTCTACGGCATCGAGCTGGTCAAGGACAAGGCCACCAAGGAGACGTTCAACGACGAGGAGTCCGAGCGGCTGCTGCGTGGCTTCCTCACCCCGGCGCTGTGGGAGGCCGGCCTGTACTGCCGTGCCGACGACCGCGGCGACCCAGTGGTGCAGCTGGCCCCGCCGCTGATCTCCGGGCAGGCCGAGTTCGACGCGATCTACGACGTGCTGCGCGGCGTGCTCGGCGAGGCGTCGGCCCGTATGTAAACCGCCGCGCCGAAATCGCATTCCACGCGGCACATCCCGAGGAGGAACCGCGTGGAATGCGATTTCGGCCGAGGTTCTCGCTGCGCACCTTTCCAGGTCCGGACGCTAAGGTCGGCATGATGCAGACGCCGAAGCCGTCGATCGACCCGGTGCGGTGGCAGCCGCCGCCGGTACAACCGCTGCCGGAGTTCGGGCCCGCCGATCTCACGCTGGTGCCGGTGCCGGGCGGCGAACCGGAGGACGTCGTCGTCGACGCCGACGGCAATCTGTGGACCGGCGCGCTGGACGGCGGCATCGTGGCGCTGCGGCCCGACGGAACCTCACCCGAGGTGGTCTCGAACACCGGTGGCCGCCCGCTGGGACTGGCGTTCGGCGGCGACGGACGATAGCTGGTGGCCGACAGCCCGCGCGGACTGCTGGCCGTCGACACCATGAGCGGGCCCGTCGAGACACTGGTGGATTCGATCGACGGACGTCGGCTCATCTTCTGCTCGAACGTCACTGAAACAGCCGACGGCACAGTTTATTTCACGGAGTCCACATCGGCCTTCACCGTGGGTGACTACCTCGGGGCGATCCTGGAGGCCCGCGGCCGCGGGGCGCTGCACCGACTTGACCCCGACGGCACGGTCACCACGCTCGTCGACGGGCTGTACTTCGCGAACGGGTTGACGCCGACCGCCGACGGCTCGGCATTGGTGTTCGCCGAGACCCAGGGCCGCCGGCTGTCGAAGTACTGGCTGACCGGGCCGAAAGCCGGCACTGTGACACCGTTGGCGGTGAATCTGCCGGCGATGCCGGACAATCTGTCCACCGGCGCGAACGGCCGCATCTGGTGTGCGATGGTGACCCCGGCCAACCCGTTGGCCGACCGGCTCGCGGCCGGCCCGCCCATCCTCCGAAAGGCGCTGTGGCGGTTACCCTCCCGATTGCAACCCAAGCCGAAGGCTGTGGTGTGGGTGGTGGCGTTCGATCCCGACAGCGGGCAGGCCGTCGCGGGCATGCGCACCACCCATCCCCGATTCAGCATGGTGACCGGCCTGGTCGAGGGCGGCGGCCGGTTGTGGATGGGCAGCATCGGCTCCCCCAACCTCGGCTGGATCGCCCTCTGACTCCCGCCGAAATCGCATTCCACGTGGCTGAATCGCGACTTGACGCGCGTGGAATGCGATTTCGGCGGGGGGTCAGGGGATCAGGCGTAGCCGCCGTGCCTTCGACACCGCTTCGTAGCGGGTGCGGGTGCCCAGTTTGGTGGCCGCACTGCGCAAATAGCTCTTCACAGTCTCGGGTTTGAGCGAAAGACGCTGCGCTGCCTCGGCGTTGGTACACCCGAGGGCGACCTGTGCCAGCACGTCGAGCTCGCGCGGGGTGAGCGGTGCGGCGCCGGTCTCGTCAGCCTCGCCGGACAGCTTCTCGGCCAGCTCGCGCAGCCTGTCCTGCAGCTCTGCGGGCGCGTCGACGGCCAGCCGCCGCAGCTCGGCGTGTACCTCGCGGATCCGCTCGGCTCCGACCAGACCGTCACCGAGGTTGGCCGCGTGCGCGTCACGCAACCGCAGCCTGCGGTCCACCTCGTCGCGGATCCGGAACTCCTCGCTCAGCCGCCGCGCGGCGTCCACCACCATGTCGGCCACCCTGCCGCCGACCGGCGCGCCGGTGCGGTACGCGCCGTACAGCATCGCCCGGGTCCGCCCGTCGACCAGCACCGGTACGGCCAGCACCGACTGGATGCCCTCCGTCAGCACCGGTCCGTCGTAGTCGTGGGTGATGCTGGACGCGTTGCGGTAGTCGGCCACCGCCAGCGGACGGCCGGCAACCATGCTGGCCCCGCCCAGCCCCGAGTTCGACCGCACCGCCAGTCCGCGCAGCCCGCCGGTGCGCACTCCGTGGTACTCGGTGATCAGCAGGGTGTCGCCGTGCACCTCGCCGCCGAACAGCACCGGGACGTCACCGAGCACCGCGATACGGCGCAACTCCGCGCGCACCGCGTCGGCGTCACGGGGTCGCAGCAATGACGACGGGACGGGCACTGGGCTCTACCCTCTTTCGGGGGTGGTGGACGGACGACTGTGACCTAGATCCTATTAGGCATGGCGAGCAACACCGATCTCTTCCGTAGCGCACGCGACCGCCTCGTCGACGTCATGGCCGATTACGACAAGGCCGTGGAGACCTTCGAGTGGCCGCGGATCACCGGTACGTTCAACTGGGCCACCGACTGGTTCGACGAGATCGCGCGCGGTAACGACCGCGTCGCCCTGTGGATCGTCGACGAGGACGGCGCCGAGCGCCAGGTCACGTTCGACACGATGGCGCGCCGGTCCGACCAGGTGGCGTCGTGGCTGCGCAAGCTCGGCGTGAGCAGGGGCGACCGCGTCATCCTGATGCTGGGCAACCAGGTCGAACTGTGGGAATCGATGCTGGCGGTGGCCAAGCTGGGCGCGGTCATCATGCCCACCACGGGCGCGCTGGGACCAGCGGACCTCGCCGACCGCATCACCCGCGGCGGGGCCGGCTTCGTGATCGCCAATGCCGCCGACTCGGGCAAGTTCGCCGACGTGCCGGGCGATTACGTGAGGATCGTCGTCGGCGACGCGGTGCCGGGCTGGCAGTCCTATGCCGACGCCGCCGCCGTCGAGCCTGCCGGGCCGCACGACCCGCAGACCGCCGCCGAAGACCCGCTGCTGGTGTATTTCACCTCCGGCACCACCAGCAGGCCCAAACTCGTCGAGCACTCCCAGATCAGCTATCCCGTCGGGCACCTGACCACGATGGCCTGGATCGGCGTGCGCCCCGGCGACGTCCACCTGGCGATCAGCTCGCCGGGCTGGGCCAAACACGCGTGGAGTTGCTTCTTCGCGCCATGGATCGCCGAGGCCACGATCTTCGTCTACAACTACCGCCGCTTCGACGCCTCGGCGCTGCTGCACCAGATGCGCCGGGCCGGCGTCAACACGTTCTGCGCGCCGCCGACGGTGTGGCGGATGCTGATCCAGGCCGACCTGGGTGAGTGCCCGCCCGGGCTGCGCGAGGTGCTCGGCGCCGGGGAACCACTGAATCCCGAGGTGATCAGCGCCGTGGAGCGGGCCTGGGGCCTGACCATCCGCGACGGGTTCGGCCAGACCGAGACCACGCTGCAGATCGGCAACACCCCGGGCCAGCCGGTCAAGGCCGGGTCCATGGGCCGCCCGATGCCCGGTGTGCCGGTCGTGCTGGTGGACCCGCTGACCGGTGAGCTCGCCGAGGAAGGCGAGATCTGCCTGGACCTCGGCCAGACCCCACTGAACCTGATGACCGGATATCTCGGCGACGACGACCGCAACGCGCTGGTGATGCGGGACGGCTACTACCACACCGGCGACGTCGCCTGCCGCGACGCCGACGGCTACATCACCTACATCGGCCGCACCGACGACGTGTTCAAGTCGTCGGACTACAAGGTGTCGCCATTCGAGTTGGAGAGCGTGCTCATCGAGCACCCGGCGGTCGTCGAAGCCGCCGTGGTCCCGCAGCCCGACGACACCCGGCTGGCCGTGCCCAAGGCCTACGTCAGCCTGGCCGAGGGCTGGACCGCCGACGCCGACACGGCCAGGTCGATCCTGGAGTACTCCCGCGATCACCTCGCCCCGTACCTGAAGGTGCGCCGGGTCGAGTTCTTCGAGCTGCCCAAGACGATCTCCGGCAAGATCCGCCGCGTCGAGCTGCGTCGCCGCGAGGAGGACGCGCACGGCGCAGGCCGGCCGATCGCCACCGAATACCGCTACGAGGATCTGGTGCAGTGATGAGTGTGGCCTACGACGCCGGCCCGACCGACACCCCGATCCTGGAGGAGACGATCGGCGCGAACTTCGAGCGGATCGCCGCGGCGTATCCCGACCTCGAGGCGCTGGTCGACGTCGCCGGCGGCCGACGCTGGACCTACGCCGAGCTGGACCGCGAGATCGACACGGTGGCAAAGGGTTTGATGTCTCTCGGTGTCGACGTCGGGGACCGGGTCGGCATCTGGGCACCGAACTGTCCGGAATGGACGATCGTGCAGTACGCGACGGCGAAGATCGGCGCGATTTTGGTCAACATCAACCCCGCCTACCGCACGCACGAACTGCGCTATGTGCTCGAGCAGTCCGGCGTGGCCACGTTGATCTCGGCCACCGCGTTCAAGACCTCGGACTACGTCGCGATGGTCGATGAAGTACGTCCGGAAGTCCCTGCACTCCAACGGGTTCTGTTCATCGGCACCGATGACTGGGACCGTCTGCGCGCCGGCGGCGACCGGATCGACGACGCGCAGTTGCGGGACCGTGGCGCCGCGCTGTCCAACCGGGACCCGATCAACATCCAGTACACCTCCGGAACCACCGGGTTCCCGAAGGGTGCGACGCTGTCGCACCGCAACATCCTCAACAACGGCTACTTCGTCACCGAGCAGATCCGGCTGCAACCCGGCGACCGGCTGTGCATCCCGGTGCCGTTCTACCACTGCTTCGGAATGGTGATGGGCAACCTCGGCTGCACCACGCACGGCGCGACGATGGTGATCCCCGGGCCGGCGTTCGATCCGGACCAGACCCTCCGTGCGATCGAAACCGAAAGGTGCACCGCGGTTTACGGCGTGCCCACGATGTTCATCGCGATGCAGAACCGCGCGGACTTCGCCGAGCGGGACCTGTCGTCGCTGCGGACCGGCATCATGGCCGGCGCCGTGTGCCCGGTCGAGGTGATGAAGCGCTGCGTCGAAGACATGCACATGTCCGAGGTCTCGATCGCCTACGGCATGACCGAGACGTCCCCGGTGTCGTGCCAGACCCTCATCGATGACGACCTGGAGCGGCGGACGGCCTCGATCGGGCGGGTGCACCCGCACGTCGAGATCAAGATCGTCGACCCGCAGACCCGCGAGGTCGTCGAGCGCGGCAGCCCCGGCGAGTTCTGCACGCGTGGGTATTCGGTGATGCTCGGCTACTGGCGCGACGAGGAGAAGACCCGCCAGGCGGTCGACGCCGACGGCTGGATGCACACCGGCGACCTGGCCGTGATGCGGCCGGACGGGTACTGCAACATCGTCGGGCGCATCAAGGACGTCGTGATCCGCGGCGGGGAGAACATCTACCCGCGCGAGATCGAGGAGTTCCTGTACACCCACCCCGACATCGAGGACGCCCAGGTGGTCGGGGTGCCCGACGACCGGTACGGCGAAGAGGTGTGCGCGTGGATCCGGATGCGGCCGGGTCGCCCCGCCCTCGACGCCGCCGCGCTGCGAGACTTCGCCTCCGGCAAGCTCGCCCACTACAAGATCCCGCGCTACGTGCACGTCGTCGACGAGTTTCCGATGACGGTGACGGGCAAGATCCGCAAGGTCGAGATGCGCGAGGTCAGTGCCCGCCTGTTCACCTCGTAGCCGGCCCGGGCGCGAAAAAGGGGCGCCCCCACCACCAGAGGCGCCCCTTCCGCGCGTCTACACCCGCCGCAGGGGCGGGGCAGACGGTGGCATTCGGACCGGCAGCCGGGACTGGGACGCCGGATGCCTGCGCATCGCTTCCTCGAACTCGCGGGAGCGGCGCTCGGCCGCGCAGAACGCCGGGTGGGTGTCGAGCCGCACCACGGACGCGCTCTTGGTCGCCGTATTCGGGGCCATCGTCGCTCCTCCCGCGGAAGTCCTGGTCACTCCAGGTTGCTGATCGCACCTGAGCGTTACCGTCGGAGTTGGCTGAGATGTACCCGAGACTTCGGCCGTCAAACCCCGTCGGCGCGCAGATCCAGCAGGCTGATGTCCGGCGGGGCGCCCACCCGCACCGGCGGCCCCCAGAAGCCGGCCCCACGGGTGACGTAGAGCTGCGTGTCCCCCACCCGGGACAGCCCGGCCAGCGCGGGCTGGGCCAGTGCGACGGCGTAGTGGAACGGCCACATCTGGCCGCCGTGGGTGTGCCCGGAGAGCTGCAGATCGACCCCGCGCTCCGCGGCGCCGGCGACCGCGACCGGCTGGTGGGCCAGAAGGACGGTCGGGTCGCCGGGGTTCACGCCGTCCAGCGCGAGGTCGAGATCGGGCGGATCGGACCGCTGCTCGCCGGCGATGTCGTTGATCCCGGCCAGGTCGAACGCGGCTGTGCCGCGGCGGATACGGGTGTTCTCGTTGCGCAGCGGCTGCAGCCCGAGCCGTTCCAGTTCGCGGATCCACTCCGCGGTGTCCTCGACGAAGTACTCATGGTTGCCGGTGACGAAGAACGCGCCGTCGCGGGACTGCAGGTCCTGCAGCGGTGCCGCGGCCGCTCCCAGCTCGGCGACGGTGCCGTCCACCACGTCGCCGACCACGGCGATCAGGTCGGGCTCGGTCTCGTTGATGATCCGCACGATGCGCTCGGTGTGCGCCCGGCCCAGCAGCGGGCCGAGGTGGATGTCCGAGACCACCGCGATGCGGTAGCCGTCGAACGCCCGGTCCAGCCTCGGTAACCGGACCGGGACCCGCAGCAGTTGCGGCGGCTTCACCGCGGTGGCCACACCGGTGCCGACCAACCCGACGGCCGCGGCGCCGGCGGCCACCGCCGACGCACGGGCCAGGAACATCCTGCGATCGACCGCCGGAGCCTCGTCGGCTGCCGGTGCGGGCCGCGCCCACCGGCGCAGGACCAGCCGCACCGGCTCGAGCACCAGCAGGGTCAGGAAGAGGTAGACGACCAGGCCGAACCACAGGTAGCCCGGCCAGGCCAGCCAGCCGGACTCCGCGACACCGAACACCCGGGGCACGAGCAACGCCGCCAGCACGAGCAGCAACAGCGTCGCGACCAGGCCGGACAACAGCCACCGGGCGGGACCGCGGGCGGTGGTGTCCTTGACCATCCGCTTCCACACGTAGAGGTGCATCAACGCCAGGATCGAGCCGAGAACAAGAACGAACATGCCCGCCCTTCGCGCGGTTTCCGAGGTGGCACCCAGCCTAGTTCCGCGGCCGACGACCCCTACCCCGGCGAGTCACATCTGAAACTCCAACCACATCCGTCACCGCGTGGCTCCCGGCTACGACCTGCCCGATCGCCTAATCTGCCCAGACGATGGCGACTCTACGGACAGTCCTGACGCGGGCATCTGCGCTGGTCAGCGTTGCGATGCTGACGCTGGCGCCCGTCGCGGCCGCGCAGCCGGCACCTGAGGTGAACGTCTGTCCGTACCGGGAGACGACGCCACCGGCGGTGGATGCGTCCGAGGTTCCCAAACCCGGCGACCCGACGCCCGGCCCGCTGCCGGTGCCGGCCAAACCCATGGGCGGCGACGCGCTGTCCGGGTGCGGTGTGATCACCGCCCCCGGATCTCCGCCGGTGCCCGGCGACGTCTCCGCCGAGGCGTGGCTGGTCGCCGATCTCGACACCGGTGACGTCATCGCCGCCCGCGACCCGCACGGCCGGCACCGGCCCGCCAGCGTCATCAAGGTGCTGACCGCGATGCAGGCCATCAACGACCTGCCGCTGCACAAGGTCGTCCCGGGCACCGAAGAGGACGCGGCCCAGGAAGGCACCAAGGTGGGCGTCGGTCCGGGCGGGTTCTACTCGATCAACGACCTGCTGCACGGACTGCTGATGTACTCGGGCAACGACGCCGCGCACGCGCTGGCCATGCAGATGGGCGGCATGGAGACCACCCTGACCAAGCTCAACGCGCTGGCGAACAAGCTCGGCGCGCGCGACACCCGGGTGGCCACCCCGTCCGGGCTGGACGGCCCCGGCATGAGCACCTCCGCCTACGACATGGGGCTGTTCTACCGGTACGCCTGGAGCAACCCGGTGTTCAGCGACATCGTGGCCACCCGCTCATCGACCTTCCCCGGCCGCGACGGCGCCGGCTACCCCATCGAAAACGACAACAAGCTGCTGGCGAACTACCCGGGCGCCCTCGGCGGCAAGACCGGTTACACCGATGACGCCGGCCAGACATTCGTCGGCGCCGCCACCCGCGACGGCCGTCGGCTGATGGCGGTGCTGTTGCGCGGCACCCGGCAGCCGATTGCGCCGTGGGAGCAGGCGGCCCGGTTGCTCGACTACGGCTTCGCCGTCGCTGCAGGCACCAAGGTCGGCACGCTCATCGAACCGGACCCGTCGCTCGGCGTGATCCGGCCCGATCCCGCCACCGCCGCGACCGCCAACGCCAACGCGGTGCTGCCCGACGTCGACGCGATGCCCGTGCGGGTCGGCGTCGGGGTGATCGGCGCGGTCATCGTGCTCAGCTTGATCATGGCCGCACGCGCGGTGAACCGCCGGCCCGCCCGTTAAGGCTTAAGCCGGCGCGAAAGAACCAGCGCGCCAAGGGCTCCCATGGCAGCCGCGGCCGCTGCCTGCCACACCGGCAGATTCGGGCGCTCGAGGATCCGGTTGTTGATGACCGCGGGCCCCGGGGCGGGCACCGGTTCCTCGGTCATGTTCTCGGGCATCGTCGCCGCCCACGCGGTGGCGAACAGGATGAGCCGGGACACGATGTAGGCGAACACCATCAGGCCCAGCACCGGGCCGAACGTCGCACCGGCGGGGCCGGTGAGCACCCGCTGCAGATACACCGTCGCGAAGAACTTGAAGATCTCGAAGGCCACCGCCGCGATCAGCCCGGCCCGCACGCTGCTGCGGAAGCTCACCGACTCGCGCGGCAACCGGAAGATCATGTAGGTGAACAACATCCACGAGACCAGCACCGCCACGACGATGGAGGCGATGCGCAGCATCAGGTTCAGGCCCGGGGCGTCCTCGATTCCGAGCCGGTCCAGCACGTCGGCCATCACCGAGGTGTTGCCCAGTGCGGTCAGCGCGAGCGTGACGATGATCGCGGCGAACGTGGTCAGCAATGCCACCAGATCCGACAGCTTGGTCTTGAGGAAGCCGGGCCGCTCGTCGCGGTACAGCCCCCACATCTGGCTGAGCGCCTCCCGCAGGTTGGCCATCCATCCCAGCCCGGCCCATGCCGCCGTCGCCAGACCGATGACTCCGACGGTGCCGCGCGACTCGATCGCCGAGTCCATCAGCTCGATGAGCTGCTGACCGAGGTTCCCGCTGACAGACGAGCGGATGCGATCCTCCACCACCGCGAGCAACTCGGGTTGGTTGGCCAGCACGAACCCGCCGATCGAGAAACCGAGCATCAGCAGCGGGAACAGCGCGAAGATCGTGAAATAGGTGATGCCCGCCGCGTAGAAGTCACCATTGGAGTCGTTGTAGCGCTGCTGGGCGCGCATCACATGGTCGAACCAGGGCATCCGCGCACGCCACCGGTCCAGGAGCCCGGGCTTCTTCTCCTCGGACTCGGCCGGCACGGGCTGCACTGTCATCCGACCCCCTCGTCGATTAGCGAGCTGCCAGGAACCCTAGCCGGTCGTATACCCGGCGCAGCGTCTGTCCAGACACCTCACGGGCCCGCTCGGCACCCTTGGCCAGCACGCTCTCCAGCTCCGCGGGATCGGTGAGCAACTCGTCCACCCGGTTCTTGATCGGCGTGACGAACTCGACGACCGCCTCGGCGGTCTCCTTCTTCAGGTCGCCGTACCCGCGGCCGGCGTACCCGTCGACGAGCTTGTCGATGTCCGCGCCCGTCACCGCGGACTGGATGGTCAGCAGGTTGGACACCCCCGGTTTGGCTTCGCGGTCGAACCGGATCTCGCGCTCGCTGTCGGTGACGGCCGACCGAATCTTCTTGGCGGTCTTGGCCGGATCGTCGAGCAGGCTGATCAGCCCGGCGTCGCTGTCGGCCGACTTGCTCATCTTGGCCGTCGGATCCTGCAGGTCGTAGATCTTGGCGGTGGCCTTCGGGATCATCGCCTCGGGTACGACGAACGTGTCCGGGAACCGGGCGTTGATCCGCTGCGCGAGGTCGCGGGCGAGCTCGAGGTGCTGACGCTGATCCTCGCCGACCGGCACCAGCTGGGTGTCGTAGAGCAGCACGTCGGCGGCCATCAGCACCGGATAGGTGAAGAGTCCGACAGTGGTCGAGTCGGCGCCCTGCTTCTGCGATTTGTCCTTGAACTGAGTCATCCGCGCCGCCTGCCCGAAACCGGTGAAACAGCCCAGCACCCAAGCCAATTCGGAGTGCGTGGGGACATGGCTCTGCACGAACACGGTCGCCCGCTGCGGGTCCACGCCGAGCGCGAGGTACTGGGCCGCGGTGGCCAGCGTGCGGCGCCGCAACGTCTGCGGGTCCTGCGCGACGGTGATCGCATGCAGGTCGACGACGCAGAAGTACGCGTCGTTGCCGTCCTGCAGGCTCACCCACTGGCTGACCGCGCCCAGCGCGTTGCCCAGATGCAGGGAGTCAGACGTGGGTTGCGCGCCCGAGAAAACGACGGGCCTGGCTGTGTTGCTCATGGTGACACCCATCTTCTCAGAACCGGCCGCCCGGGTTTACCCGTGCCGCCCCGCTACCATCCGGCACACATTCACGCCGTCGTCAGGAGAGTCAGTGCGCACGTTGGCAGTCACCGTCGCGGTCTTGCTGATCGCGGCGCTGCTGGGCGCCGGCAGCGCCCACAGCGCACCGCACCCCGACGGACGTGCGGTGGTGATCGTGTCCGGCGGCGCCGCGGTGAGCCCGTTCACCACCCCGGAACGGGCCTGCACATCCGGGCTGGCAGCCGGTAACACCGACACCGCACTGCGTGAGTACCTGCTGGGCCACGGCTACCGGGTCTTCACGTCCCCGGCGATGGCCGGCCGCGGGCCGGTAGTCGATCAGGCCGGGTTCGGGGCATTCGGCGACTGCGCCGTCACCCTGTCCGACGTGATGACCGTCGACTCGACCGGCAGCATCGACCTCGCCGGTGAGCATCTGGCGCGGTTTCTGACCCATCTGCACGACGAGTACAGCGTCCGGGAACTGGACATGGTCGGTCATTCCATGGGCGGGCTGTATTCGCGGGCAGCCTTCCGGGTGCTGCAGCACACCGGGTCTGCGCTGCGCATCAGGTCGCTGACCACCATCGGCACCCCGTGGCAGGGGTCCTACCTGTCCGATTACGCCAACGGCATCACACCCAGGTCGGACTGCCTCGGCGACGCGTTCTGCGAATCCGCCATGGACGGTATGAAGGCCGAGGTGGATGGGCTCATGACCGGCTCCGGCCGCGAAGTCAACCAGCGCTATCTGATGGGACCCAACGGCTGGAACGAGTTCCAGGCCGGCGTGCTCGACGACATCCCGGTGACGCTGATCGCCGGTGACCGGTTCACCCGGCCCGGGCCGGTCAACCCCAGGGTCTGGCCGAACGACGGCATCGTGGCGGCATCCAGCGCGCTGGCCGTCGACGTCAGCGACCGCGTGCTTACCCAGCGGCGCTGCTTCACGTTCGACGACACCCACAGCATCTACGTCTCGAACGAGGCCGGCCTGCCGTGGGAGACGGGGCTGACGTGGGATCCGCGGGTCCACGACGTGGTCCGCACCGCGCTCGAGGGCGCCCTCCCCGAGCCAAATCGGACCAGATGCTGAGCGGAATCACTCGTAGCGGACCGTCACCGGGCAGTGGTCGGACCATCGCAGCGCGTACGCGGCGGGGCGTTCAGTGACGACGGACGTGACGCGCTCGGCCAGGCCCGGGCTGGCCAGCTGGTAGTCGATACGCCACCCCGCGTCGTTATCGAACGCCTTGCCGCGCCACGACCACCACGCATAGGGACCCGCGACATCGGGGTGGGCCCGCCGCACCACGTCCACCCAGCCGGCTGACAACAGATCGCTGAGCCACTGGCGTTCCTGCGGCAGGAATCCCGCCTTCTTGACGTTGCCCTTCCAGTTCTTGATGTCGTTCTCGGTGTGGGCGATGTTCCAGTCGCCCGACAGCACCGCCTGCCGACCGGGGCGGGCCGACTCCGCCAGCAGCACCGACATCCGCTCGGCCACCGCGGCCATGAACCGTTCCTTCTCCAGCTGGCGGTCCGTTTCGGCCTCACCGGTCGGCACGTACACGCTGGCCACCGTCACCCCGGCGGTGTCCACCTCGATGTAGCGGCCGTGAGCAGCGAATTCCCCTGCCCCGCAGCCGATCCGAACGTCACCGTGGGGTGTGCGGGACAGCACCGCCACCCCGTTGCGGCCCTTCACGTGCGGCGCCGCCGACGCCAGGTGCCAGCCGTCGGCCAGCACGGGGGCCAGCGCCTCGGCCAGCTGCTCGTCGTCGGCGCGGGTCTCCTGCAGACACACCACGTTCGACGCCGTCTCCTGGAACCAGGCGAGCAGCCCGAGGTTCTCCGGGGAGCGCTGCTTGACCGCGGCGCGGATGCCGTTGACGTTGATGGTGCTGAGCGTGATGGGACCCGTCACGGCCGCTGACCTTAACCGAGCGCGTCCCGACGGCGTCCTTGCGGTACCGCCGGTATCACCTTTATCGTCGGGCCCTATGAGCCTTCGCGCGCCGATCCACCTCGGATCAGGGGAGCCTGTCCTGCTACTGCACCCGTTCACGATGTCGCAGAACGTGTGGAAGAACGTCGCAGCCCAGCTGGCCGGGGTCGACCCGGCCAACCCGGCGGCACCGGCGACCGGCCGCTACGAGGTGCTTGCGCCCACCATGCCGGGGCACAACGGCGGGGTGAAGGCGCGGTTCTTCCTCGACACCGCCGAACTCGCCGACGACGTCGAACGCCGGATGGACGAACTGGGCTGGGAGACCGCACACATCGTCGGCAACTCGCTGGGCGGCTGGGTGGCCTTCGAACTCGAGCGCCGCGGTCGAGCCCGCTCGCTCACCGCGATCGCCCCCGCCGGCGGATGGCACCGGTGGTCGCTGCCCAAATACGAGATCGTGTTCAAGTTCCTCATGGGCGCCCCGGTGTGGATCGTCGCCAAGATGTTCGGCGCGCGCGCGGCCCGGCTGCCCGGTGCGCGCGCGCTGGCCAGCGTGCCGGTCAGCGCCACCCCGGACGGCATCACCGACGCCGACCTCCTCGACATCATCGATGACGTCACCCACTGCGCGGCCTACTACCAGCTGCTGGTCAAGGCGCTGCTGCTGCCCGGGCTGATGGAGCTCGCCGACACCAAGACCCCGACGCACATGGTGATCTGCGAGAAGGACCGCGTGCTGCCGCACCCGCGGTTCGTGAACCACTTCCGCAAACACCTGCCCAGGAGCACCCGCTACACCGAACTCGACGGCGTCGGCCACATCCCGATGTTCGAAGCGCCGGAACGCATCACCGACCTGATCCGCGACTTCCTCGACGAGCAGATCGACCCGGAGCGCACGACAGGCTGATTCGCCACTTCCGCGACGGGAAGGCTGATTCGCCGCTCCGCGACGGGAAGGCTGATTCGCCGGCTTCCGCGACGGGCGGTGGCACCCGCACAGCCGGGTGCGATACTCTCTGACACGGTCATGAGCGCCAGCGTCAAGCCCCGGCTTGCTGGCCGGCAACCCTCCAACCGCGGTGGGGTGCCCCGGGAGACGACCAGGTTGAGTAGCCGCACACGGCTATAAGGCAAGCGCGGGTCCGCCGTGAAACGGGCCCCCTGTTTCGTGGAGGAGCATCACGTTGTCCGACATCACCGCACATTGGTCGTTCGAGACCAAACAGGTGCACGCAGGTCAGAGCCCCGACAGCGCAACCAACGCCAGGGCGCTGCCGATCTACCAGACCACCAGCTACACCTTCGACAGCACCGACCACGCCGCCGCGCTGTTCGGCCTCGCCGAGCCCGGCAACATCTATACCCGCATCATGAACCCGACGCAGGACGTCGTCGAGCAGCGCATCGCCGCGCTTGAGGGTGGGGTCGCGGCGCTGTTTTTGGCCTCCGGGCAGGCCGCGGAGACCTTTGCGATCCTCAACATCGCCAACCACGGCGACCACATCGTCTCCAGCCCGCGTCTCTACGGCGGCACCTACAACCTGTTCCACTACACGCTGCCCAAGCTGGGCATCGAGGTCACGTTCGTCGAGAACCCCGACGACCTCGACTCGTGGCGAGCCGCCGCGCGCCCGAACACCAAGGCGTTCTTCGGCGAGACGATCTCCAACCCGCAGATCGACATCCTCGACATACCCGGGGTCGCCGGTGTCGCGCATGAGGTCGGGGTTCCGCTGATCGTCGACAACACCATCGCCACCCCGTACCTGATCCAACCGCTGAGCCACGGCGCCGACATCGTCGTGCATTCGGCGACGAAGTACCTCGGCGGGCACGGCACGGCGATCGCGGGCGTGATCGTCGACGGCGGCACCTTCGACTGGACCAACGGCCGCTTCCCCGGCTTCACCGAACCGGACCCGAGCTACCACGGCGTGGTTTTCGCCGAACTCGGCCCGCCGGCCTACGCACTCAAGGCGAGGGTGCAGTTGCTCCGCGATCTGGGAAGCGCCGCCGCACCTTTCAACGCGTTCCTGATCGCGCAGGGCCTCGAGACGCTCAGCCTGCGGATGGAACGTCATGTGGCCAACGCGCAACGGGTGGCCGAGTTCCTCGAGGCGCACCCCGACGTCGTCTCGGTCAACTACGCGGGCCTGCCGTCCTCGCCGTGGCATGACCTCGGAAAGAAGCTGGCGCCCAAGGGAACCGGCGCCGTCCTCGCGTTCGAACTGGCCGGCGGCGTCGAAGCCGGCAAGGCGTTCGTCAACGCGCTCACCCTGCACAGCCATGTCGCCAACATCGGCGACGTGCGGTCGCTGGTGATCCATCCCGCTTCGACCACGCATCAGCAGCTGTCCTCCGAGGAGCAGCTCGCCAGCGGCGTCACTGCAGGTCTGGTACGGCTGGCGGTGGGCATCGAGGGCATCGACGACATCCTGGCCGACCTGGAGCAGGGCTTCGCCGCGGCCAAACCGTTCAGCGCAGCCGGTGCCGATCCGAAGACCGTGGCGTCGTTCTGATGACAATCGTGGACATCCTCACCGATCGTGTGGCGTTGCCGCCCGAAGGGGAGATCGGCGTCGTCGACATCGGTTCGCTGACCCTGGAGAACGGCGAGGTCGTCGACGACGTCTCCATCGCGGTGCAACGGTGGGGTGAGCTCTCACCAAATCGGGACAACGTCGTCGTCGTACTGCACGCACTGACCGGTGATTCGCACATCACCGGCCCCGCCGGACCCGACCACCCGACCCCGGGCTGGTGGGACGGCGTCGCAGGACCGGGCGCCCCGATCGACACCGACCGGTGGTGCGCGATCTCGACCAATGTGCTGGGTGGCTGCCGCGGCTCGACCGGCCCGAGCTCACTCGCCCCGGACGGCAAACCCTGGGGATCCCGGTTCCCGACGATCTCGGTGCGCGACCAGGTGGCTGCCGACGTGGCCGCCCTGGAACGGCTCGGGATCACCGATGTCGCCGCGGTCATCGGCGGATCCATGGGCGGGGCAAGGGCTTTGGAGTGGATCATCGCCCACCCGCACAGCGTGCGTTCGGCACTGATCCTGGCTGTCGGCGCCCGCGCCACCGCCGATCAGATCGGGACGCAGAGCACTCAGGTGGCGGCGATCAAAGCCGACCCGGACTGGTGCGGCGGCGACTATCACGGCACGGGGCGCTTCCCCGGGTCCGGGCTGGAGATCGCGCGGCGCTTCGCCCACCTGACCTACCGCGGCGAGGCCGAGCTCGACGAACGGTTCGGCAACGACCCACAGCTCGGTGAGGATCCCGCCACCGGCGGTCGGTACGCGGTGCAGAGCTATCTGGAATACCAGGGCCGAAAGTTGTTGGCCCGCTTCGACGCCGGCACCTATGTCGCCCTGACCGACGCGTTGTCCAGCCATGACGTGGGGCGCGGCCGCGGCGGGGTGGCCGCGGCACTGCAAGGGTGCCCGGTGCCCGCGGTGGTGGGCGGGATCACCACCGACAGGCTCTACCCACTGCGCCTGCAGACCGAGCTGGCCGAGCTGCTTCCCGGTTGCGACGGACTCGACGTCGTGGACTCCGAATTCGGCCACGACGGCTTCCTGGTGGAGACCGACGCGGTGGGCAAGCTGATCCGGCGCACCCTGGAGCTGGCGTCACGGTGAACGGCTCCCCCGACCGCCGCTCACTGTCCTTCGGTGCGGAGGCGGCCGCCTACGAACGGGGGCGGCCGTCGTACCCGCCGGAGGCCATCGACTGGTTGCTGCCCGACGGCGGCTCAAACCGTCTGGAAGTCCTGGATCTGGGCGCCGGCACGGGCAAGTTGACCACCCGACTGGTCGAGCGCGGCTTGGACGTCGTGGCTGTGGATCCCATCCCGGAGATGCTGGAGCTGCTGAGCACGTCGCTGCCCGACACCCCGGCACTGCTCGGCACCGCCGAGGAGATCCCCCTGCCCGACGGCAGCGTCGACGCGGTGCTCGTCGCGCAGGCATGGCACTGGTTCGACCCGGAACGCGCCGTCAAGGAAGTGGCCCGGGTACTGCGGCCGGGCGGGCGCCTCGGACTGGTGTGGAACAACCGTGACGAACGGTTGGGCTGGGTCAAGGATCTCGGCGACATCATCGGCCACGAGGTCGATCCCTTCACTCAGACGGTCGACCTTCCCGCCGCCTTCAGAGATGTCGAACGCCACGAGGTGGAGTGGACGAGTTATCTGACTCCGCAGGCCCTGGTCGACCTGGTGGCCTCGCGCAGTTACTGCATCACCTCGCCGGAGAAGGTGCGAGCCCGGACCCTGGACCGGGTGCGGGAGCTGCTGGCAACCCACCCGGCGCTGGCGAACAGCTCAGGGCTGGCGCTGCCGTACATCACGGTGTGTATCCGCGCGACCCTCGCCTGAGCCGCCCTGAGCCCGCACGCCGAAAAGGGGCGATCCACCACCGCGCCGTGAGGTCCCACACCTGACCGCCGGCAGGGATTGCGCGCGAATTCTGTCGGCACGTCATCAGCACGGACACCACCTTCACAGTTACCTGGCAGGGACGTCGCGGCACCCGCTGGCGGACACCACCGTCCGACACGGTGGACGGCCCCGAATTCGGGCGTTACGACTGCTATTCGAATTTGCAGATCCGCAGGTCACGCGCGAATCACAAGTTTTCTTCGAAACAATATTCCTTGCATAATCACACAACATCGCTGAGTGCACTACAGCGAATATTTACTCCTGCGACTACGCGCCTGTTAAAGCCTGGGTTGCCGGCGAACAAAAGTCCTTTGAACTGTATTGCAAGCGGCAAATAGCGATGCTAGCGTGAGCCCGGTCATAGTGCTGCGGGACACGACGGCGCACAAACAGCTAATTAACTGTCATTCACTGAAAATGCAGTAGGTATACCGGGGGGTTTGAATGACTGAGCAACGAATTTCCCACGAGTATGTGCAGGATTCCGCGCCGTTGATGGCGCGAGTGGCGACCGACCCACTGGTCCACCTGGACGCACGCAGCAAGAAGGAACGCGCGATTCCCCAGGCATTGAGCGTCAGCCTGGTGATCCCCGTGAAGAATGAGGCGCGCAACATCGGGTGGGTTCTGCAACAGATCGCCGACGACGTCGACGAGGTCATCCTCGTCGACGGCAAGTCCACGGATGCCACGCTGGTCACCGCCCAGCGTTGCCGGCCGGACATCATGGTGGTCCCGCAGGACGGTGTCGGCAAGGGCAGCGCGTTGAGGACCGGTTTCCTCGCCGCGTCCGGCGACGTCATCGTGATGATGGACGCGGACGGCAGCATGACCCCCGACGAGATCAAGCACTACCTGCACTTCCTCGCCAACGGTTACGACTTCGTGAAGGGGTCGCGCTTCATCCCGGGCGGCGGGTCTCTCGACATCACCAGATTCCGGCGGCTCGGCAACCGGTTCCTGCTCGGCGTCTTCAACACGCTGTACCGGGCCGAGCTCACCGACCTGTGCTACGGATTCTGCGCGTTCCACCGCCGCTACCTCGATGCGCTCGCCCTGTCCGCGACCGGCTTCGAGATCGAGGCAGAGATGGTCGTGCACGCCATGCGGGCCGGCCTACGAGTCGCCGAGGTGCCCAGCCTCGAACTGCCGCGGCGGGCAGGCAAGTCCAACCTTCATTCGATCAGCGACGGCATCCGGGTGCTGCGCACGGTCCTGCGCGGGCACCAGTCGGGACTGAGCGGCCACATGGTGCAGTCGGTTCGCCGGCGGGTCCACGCCGGCGAACACATCGGGAATCCTGCGTGAGCTCTCCGGGCAGGCCCGGCTTCGATCCTGCAGCGGATGCAGCCAGCGTGACCACGAAAAACCGTCAGGATTGTCGTACTCAGAACCGGGGGAATGAATGTTGAAGAGCAGGGAGCAGGCTGCGCGGCCACTGGAGTTGATGGCCGGCGAGGACGAAACCAAGGTTCCGGCGAACCTGGGGCGCCTGCGCCGATTCGTCAGGTCCCAGGTTCTGCAGACCGAGGACGAGTGGGTCACACGCGGTGCCGTTCTCAGCCAGAGCCTGGCCGGCCTGGTCGATGAGTTCAGTGCGCTCGGCGCGGCCTATGGCATCGAGATCGGTTGCCAGCGGGGAGCATTGACCGACCAGATGGGGCAGTTGACTCGCGTGCCGAAATGGACCGGCATCGACCCGACGCTGCCCGGTGAACTCGTCACGCCCCGTGGCTGCGTGTTGCACCCCGCGCGGGCGAGCCGGCTCGAATTCCCCGATGCGACTTTCGATGTCGCGCTCTTCGCCAACGTCTTCGAACACATCCCCCCGGACGAACGCGACCCGAGCCTGCGGGAAATCTTCCGGGTGCTCAAGCCCGGCGGCGTCGTGGTGGGACAGATCCCGAACCCGCACTTCCTGATCGAGTCGCACAGCCGACTGCCGCTGATGGGTTGGCTGCCCACCACCCTGCAGCACCGCTACTGGAAGCTCTCGCCGGTGCACTGGAACCATGACTTCTACGTCGTGACGATGAAACACATCAGGCAGTCCGCCGGCCGCGCGGGTTTCGACGTCGCGCACGTCCGAAACTTCAACTATCCGCCCGAGGTCATTCCCCAGAAGGTCCGATGGATCGCCAGGGCGCTCGAACGGCCGATGCAGTACATACCGTGGGCCTGGCAATTCATTCTCCGGCGCCCGACCTGATACACCGGCTCAGCTCGTGCCGAGCGGATCGATAGTCCACGCGATGTAGAGCATCGCAGCGCTGACCGAGGCGGTGGTCACAAAGTCCACCGTGCGGCTGCGCACCGCCAGCAGTCCGGCGCGGTCGTCGGGCAGGGCCAACCGCAGCCCGGACGCGACGGCGACCCCGACGGCCATGACCAGCGCGCCACGCCGCCAGAAGCCCGCGGCCACCAGGACGAACGCCGCGGTCAGCAACAGCGCCACCACCAAAATGGGCCACTGCGCGGCGAACACCTTGCGCGCGAACTCCCTGACGGTCACGAGGCGGCGAGTGCCTCGGCGCGCTCGACGACGTTGGTCAGCAGGAAGGCCCGCGTCAGCGGACCGACACCGCCGGGATTCGGCGAAACGTGCCCGGCCACTTCCCACACGTCCGGATGTACGTCGCCGACGAGCTTTCCGGCGTCGTCACGGCTGACCCCGACGTCGACGACGGCGGCGCCAGGCCGGACCATCTCGGCGGTGACCATGTGCGGCACCCCGGCCGCGGCGATGATGATGTCGGCCTCGCGGGTGATCTGGGGCAGGTGACGCGTTGCGGTGTGACACAGCGTGACCGTCGCGTTCTCCGAGCGCCGGGTGAGCAGCAGACCCAGCGGGCGGCCGACTGTGACGCCACGGCCGATCACGGCGACGTGGGCGCCGGCGATCTCCACCTGGTAGCGGCGCAACAGGTGCACGATGCCCCGCGGGGTGCACGGCAGCGCCGCCGGCTCGTTGAGCACCAGCCGGCCCAAGTTCGTCGGGTGCAGGCCGTCGGCGTCCTTACCGGGATCGATGCGTTCCAGCGCGGCGTTCTCGTTCAGGTGCTTGGGCAGCGGCAGTTGCACGATGTAACCGGTGCAGTCGGGGTTCGCGTTGAGCTCGTCGATGGTCTCGAGCAGGGTCTCCTGCGAGATGTCGGCGGGCAGATCGCGCCGGATCGAGTTGATGCCCACCTTGGCGCAGTCCGAGTGCTTACCGCGCACATAGGCCTGCGACCCGGGGTCATCCCCGACCAGCACCGTCCCGAGGCCCGGCGTCCTGCCGGCAGCGGTCAACGCCGCGACGCGCTCTCTCAGGTCGACAAAGATCTCGTCGCGCGTGGCCTTGCCGTCCAAAGTGATTGCACCCACGCGCATCATTCTGACAGGCAGTGTTGTTCCGCCCCGAGGGCGTGGCATGCTCGACGACATGACAGTCGCACCCGATGTGTTCAGTCCGGCCAAGCTGGGGCCGCTGACCCTGCGCAACCGCATCATCAAGGCCGCGACGTTCGAGGCCTCGACTCCGGATGCGCTGGTCACCGAGGATTTGATCACCTACCACCGGCTTCCCGCCGCCGGTGGGGTCGGTATGACCACGGTCGCGTACTGCGCCGTCGCACCGGGCGGGCGGACCGACGGGTGGCAGCTGTGGATGCGGCCCGAGGCGGTGCCGGGTCTGCGCAGGCTGACCGACGCGGTTCATGCCGAGGGCGCCGCGATCAGCGCGCAGATCGGCCACGCCGGACCGGTGGCCAACTCGCGCACCAACAAGGCCCAGGCCCTGGCGCCGGTGCGGTTCTTCAATCCGCTCTCGATGCGGTTCGCCAAGAAGGCCACCCGTGAGGACATCGCCGAGGTGACCGAGGCGCACGCCAACGCGGCCCGGCTGGCCATCGACTCCGGGTTCGACGCGGTCGAGATCCACCTGGGTCACAACTACCTGGCCAGCTCGTTCCTGTCCCCGCTGATCAACCGGCGCACCGACGAATTCGGAGGGTCGCTGGAGAACCGCGCCAAGGTGGCCCGCGGCGTGGTGCTGGCCGTCAAACGCGCCGTCGGCGATCAGATCGCGGTCACCGCGAAACTGAACATGTCCGACGGTGTGCGGGGCGGCATTCCGCTGGAGGAATCTCTGCAGACCGCGAAGTGGCTCGAAGAGGACGGCGGCCTCGACGCGCTCGAGCTGACCGCGGGCAGCTCGCTGCTCAATCCGATGTTCCTGTTCCGTGGCGGCGCTCCGGTCAAGGAGTTCTCCCGGGCCTTCAAACCCCCGCTGTCGTGGGGCATCCGGATGACCGGCAAGAAGTTCATGCGCGAGTACCCGTACCACGAGGCCTACCTGATGCGGGACGCCAAGAAATTCCGCGACGAGTTGACGATGCCGCTGATCCTGCTGGGCGGGATCACCAACCGCGAGACGATGGACCGCGCGATGGCCGAGGGCTTCGACTTCGTCGCGATGGGGCGTGCCCTGCTCGCTGAACCTGATCTGCTCAACCGGATTCACGCCGACAGCAGCGTGACGTCGATCTGCGACCACTGCAACCTGTGCATGCCGACGATCTACAGCCACACCTACTGCGTGCGCACCGGCTCCCCAGGAACGCAGAAGCCGGTCAGCTCGGGGCGATGAGCGCGCGGGCGCAGTCCTCGACGATCGCATCGGCGGTCGCCGGGATGCTCTGACGCGCCCGCAGGTGACGCCGCACGATCGCCGCCGGCACGTCCATGATCGCGGCGTTGACGCGCGCGAGGTCGTCGGGCAGCTCGGAGAGCACCTTACGCAGCTTGCGCTGCAAGCGTTTCCGACGGCCCGTCACCGGGTCGGGCCACTCCCCCAGCCCGAGCTCGTTGGGCCCGGCGAGCAGAACCTGGGCCTCGACGGGATGCTCGCGGCACCACTGCACGATCCGCAGCGCACCGTTCACGCAGCGCTGCTGGGCATCGCCGTCGACCGACAACGCCTCGATCAGCTCCTCCTGGAACCGTTCCTCGGTGCGCACCCACAATTCGCCGCACAGCGCCGCGCGCGACGGGAAGCGGTGGTAGACCGACCCGCTCGGCGCGCCGGCGCTGCGCGCGACCGCCGACATCGTCACCGCGGAGACACCGTCCTGGGCCAGAAGCTGCGCGGCGGCGTCGAGAAGGGCGTCGACGGTGTATCGGGCGGGCCGCGGCATTGCTCCACCCTAAAATAGAGAGAAATCCCTAGAATTCGTCGAGCCGCCACGGGGGCTGCGCACACCTTGCGTCTTCGACCCCTCCCGATCTCGGAACAGTGACGCTATCCGCCTCTCTCACAGCGCATTTCGTACCTTCACTGAGTGCATGCATGCCGGAGGGCGTAGGTCGCCGGATCACGGGCGTGTCGCGATGATCGCCACGGCGCGGGGACCGGAGGGATGCCCAGCACGGCGGCTTGCACCACTGGCCGTAGAGAACAAGCCGGTAACAGCGCGGCAACAGATCATCGACACCGTCAGGTGGCACGTACCGGCATGACCGCCACCCGATAGAGTTGCGCGCGATGTCCAATGTCGCCGCCGGAGCGGCTCCGTGAGCCGACCAGCAACCCCTGCGCTGACCGTTCGGTATGACGGATCCACACGCTCCTTCGCGGCCGGCAACGACGTCGTCGTCGGCCGGGACCTGCGGGCCGACATCCGGATCGCCCACCCCTTGATCTCGCGGGCCCATCTGGTGCTGCGATTCGACCAGGGCCGCTGGGTGGCGATCGACAACGGCAGCCTCAACGGCATGTACGTCAACGGCAGGCGGGTTCCCGCGGCCGAGATCACCGACGGCGCACAGCTCCATATCGGCAATCCCGACGGTCCGCTGCTGGTCTTCGAGGTCGGCCGCCACCAGGGCTCGGCCGGCTCGCCACCCCCGACGGTCGCGGTCCCGGTGACCGGCAGGCCCAGCACGACGTGGCCGTCGCAACCTCCGCCTCCTACCGCGCGTCCGCCGGTGCAGCGGCCGTACCCGACCCGGCCACCCGGGCCGCCGTCGCACCCGCAGCCTCAGCAGTCCCGACCCGCCCCGCAGCCGATCTCGTCTCCGGCGATGGAGTCGGTGACCGTGATGGGGCCGGCTGCGGCGCCCCGGTCCGGCGGCGACGGCAACCTCGCCACCAGCATGCTCAAGATCCTGCGGCCCGGCCGGCCCGCGGAGGCGCCGCCCGGCTCGATCAAGATCGGGCGCTCGTCCGACAACGACATCGTCATCCCCGACGTGCTGGCCTCGCGTCACCACGCAACCCTGGTGCCGACGCCCGGCGGAGCCGAGATCCGCGACAACCGCAGCATCAACGGCACGTTCGTCAACGGCTCGCGCGTCGACAGCGCGATGCTCACCGAAGGCGACACCGTCACCATCGGCAACGTCGACCTGGTGTTCCGCGACGGGACGCTGGTCCGCCGCACCGAAACCGCCGCCGCGACCGCCACCGGTGGCCTCGACGTCCACGGCGTCACGTGGACCATCGAGAACAACAAGACCCTGCTCGACAACATCTCGGTGTCGGCCCGTCCGGGCACACTGACCGCGGTGATCGGCCCGTCCGGCGCCGGCAAGTCGACCTTCGCGCGCCTGGTGGCCGGGTACACGCACCCGACCACAGGCCAGGTGTCGTTCGAAGGGCACGACGTGCACGCCGAATACGCCTCGCTGCGCTCCCGGATCGGCATGGTCCCCCAAGACGACGTCGTGCACGGGCAGCTCACCGTCAGGCAGGCGCTGATGTACGCCGCCGAGCTGCGGCTGCCGCCCGACACCACGAAGGCCGACCGCGAGCAGGTCGTCAACGAGGTGCTCGAAGAGCTCGAGATGACCAAGCACCTCGACACCCGCGTCGACAAGCTTTCCGGCGGCCAGCGCAAGCGCGCGTCGGTGGCGCTGGAACTGCTGACCGGTCCGTCCCTGCTGATCCTCGACGAGCCCACCTCCGGCCTGGACCCCGCACTGGACCGCCAGGTCATGACCATGTTGCGCCAGCTCGCCGACGCCGGCCGCGTCGTGCTGGTCGTCACCCACTCGCTGACCTATCTGGACGTGTGCGATCAGGTGCTGCTGCTGGCCCCCGGCGGCAAGACCGCGTTCTACGGACCGCCGAGCCAGATCGGCCCGTCGATGGGCACGACGAACTGGGCCGACATCTTCAGCTCCGTCGCCGGCGATCCCGATGCCGCCGCGCAGCGCTATCTCGCCCAGAACGGGCCCCCGCCCCCGCAGCCGCCGGCGTTGACGCCGTCGGAGCTGGGCAACCCGACCCGTACCAGCCTGCGCCGTCAGCTGTCCACGATCGCGCGGCGCCAGATCCGGTTGGTGATCTCCGACCGCGGCTACTTCGCCTTCCTGATGCTCCTGCCGTTCATCATGGGCGTGCTGTCACTGTCGGTACCCGGCGACGTCGGGTTCGGCGTGCCGAAGACCGCCATGGAGGGCGGTGAGGCGCCCAACGAGCCCGGGCAGATCCTGGTCATGCTCAACGTCGGCGCGATCTTCATGGGGACCGCGCTGACCATCCGGGCATTGATCGGAGAGCGGGCGATCTTCCGGCGTGAGCAGGCCGTCGGCCTGTCGACCTCGGCCTATCTGCTTGCCAAGGTGGTGGTGTTCACCGCGTTCGCCGTCGTGCAGGCCGCGATCGTCACGGCGATCGCGATCGCAGGCAAGGGCTGGGGTGCGGGTGCGGTGGAAAGCGGCGCACTGCTCGGCAACCGAAGTCTGGAACTGTTCACCGACATCGCGGTGACCTGTGTGGCCGCCGCGATGGTCGGTCTGGCGTTGTCGGCACTGGCCAAGTCCGCCGAGCAGATCATGCCGCTGCTGGTGGTCGCGATCATGTCCCAGCTGGTGTTCTCCGGCGGCATGATTCCGGTGACCGACCGGATCGTGCTGGACCAGATGTCGTGGTTCACCCCCGCGCGATGGGGTTTCGCCGCGTCGGCGTCGACGATCGACCTCATCCGGTTGGTGCCGGGACCGCTGACCCCGCAGGACCGCCACTGGGAACACAGTTCCGGCGCATGGCTGTTCGACATGGGCATGCTGATCGTGATCAGCGTGGCCTACCTCGCTTTTGTGCGCTGGCGAATCAGGTTGAAGTCCGCCTAGATCTGACACAGACCCGCAGAAGTTTCCTGTAGCGCGTCGGTTCTGTCCCTGCGCAACGAAAATTCCCGAAACGACGGTAGATCGCCGCGGTTCTCGTAGGCTCGACACGCAGGCCATACCGGGGGGAATCAGGTGTCCGACGCCGATGCGTCGCAGCGTGATGCTGCAATCCACGCCGCATTAGCTGAACTTCAGCAGTGGGCGCGGATCGGTTCAGCATGGAAGGTGTGGCGCACCGGTCGGGGCTGAGCACCCGCTATCTGCATCAGACCTGGGACAGCGAACGCCAACTCGTCCTCGAAGCGCTGCTCTCCTACAGCGAAACCATCATCGCGGTGCCCGACACCGGATCGCTACGCGGCGACCTCACCGAGCTGACTCTGTCCTTCGCCGCCTATGTCAATGAGCCCGTGGGACGACGGATCGCCCGCATGATGGTGGTCGACACAAAAACTCAGGCCGCCGATTACGACACCCGAGCGCGGTTCTGGCACCTGCGGGTCGAGGCGATCGCCCGAGTTGGGTCATTTGGCTTAGTGCCTTGAATTCTCGGCGTTCAGTGCGTTGAGGATTGCGTTGACCTCGGTGTTTAGGGCTGGCGGGTAGGTGGCGATGACGCCGTTGAGGTCGATGGTGGCTGATCGCAGGGGTTTGAGGGTGCGTAGGAATCGGCGCAGTGACAGGCCGGTGCGGGTCTGGACTTCGCGGCTGACGGCCAGGGCGGTGAACACGATGGTCAGGTGGGCTTCGATGGCGTCGCGGGTGCGGGCGAACATGGGCCGGGCAGCGAGGTCGGATTTGGACATCCGGAAGGACGCCTCGACGTGCCAGAGGTCGTGGTAGCTGGCGACCACTTCGGTCGCGGGCATCAGTGCGGCGTCGATGTTGGTGACGTAGCCCTTGAGCCCGACCAAGCGGCGGGCGCGCTGCAACGACGCCTCGTCAAATTCTTGGGAACCGTTGCAGTTCTTGATGAACCGCGGTACCCGCGCGGCTTTCTCGCCGGCGACGACCGCGCGGGCCTTGTTCTCCTGCAGGTTGAGCGTCTTGGTGTCGCGCACCGCGCGTTTGGTCGAGTACGCCCACACCGCCCGCCAGGACTTGGTGTGGGTCGCCGGATCCCAGACGGGCTCGGCTTTGCGCTTGGGGTCGCTGGTCTTGGTCGCGGTGCCGCGTCGATCGCGTGGGGTGATGGTGTCGATGATCTGGCCATCGGTGAAGAAGTCGCCGTGCCAATGGAAGTGCGAGGCCAGATCGTTGGGCGCTTTGGTAACCCTCGATCCGACGATGAACCGCAACCCTGCCTCATCAAGTTCGCGCAGATTGCCGCTGGCCAGCATGCCCGCATCAGCGACGACGACAATGTCGGTGATCTCGTGGCGGGCTTGGAATGCCTTCACGATCGGCACGATCGTCAGAGTTTCGGCCTTGTTTCCTTCGAAACAGCCGATTTCCAAGGGGAATCCGCACCGATCGACCAGCAGCCCGACCACGATCTGCGGGTCCACTCGGCGTTCCTTGGAGTACCCCACGCGGCGTAGGTCGTCTTCCTTGTCGGCCTCGAAATACAGGGTCGTGACGTCGTAAAGCACCAGGCTGACATCACCGGCGGTGCGGGCGTGGGCGAAACACGCTGCGGCGATCTGGTCGCGGTAACCACCACCGCGGGCACGGCGCAGGGTGCGCTTGCGGGTCGACAGTGACGCTGAGGTACGTCCCAGCTCGGCGAGGACCCGATCGGCGTCGAGCAGGCTGGTCGGCTCGACCACCCGGGCGATGACCAGGTCACGGAAGACCTCATCGCCGACCGCGTCGTCGAACCCCAGGCTGGCATACACCTGCGCCAGGGCGTCATACAGCAGCCCGCTGCAGCTCTTGAGCACCCGCGGCCGCACCACCAACTCCCGTACTGCGGATTCTCCAGCATCCTCGGTGAACAGCATGCCAGCTGGCGGTGGAACCATATGGGCCCGAACGGCTTTCGGCGTGATCCCCAGATCCAACTCGCCTTGGGTGTCATCGGCCAACAGCCGGCGGGCCTCCTCGAGCAGCAGACCCAGCTCGGCGTCATCACGCGCAGAGCCCACATGGCGCACGATCCGGCGGCGGCCATCGACGGATTCGGCGATCTGGACCGCGGTCGCGCCCGAGGCCGTGCGCACCCGCCGAATCCACACCATCCAGGCAGCCTACTGACCCAAATTAGTGCCTAGCAGGGGCACTAAGCGGAGACATCACCGCAGCTCAAGACACCGCCACCCTACAAAACTGACCAAAGTGACCCAACTCAGGTCCTACAGCGAAACCATCATCGCGGTGCCCGACACCGGATCGCTACGCGGCGACCTCACCGAGCTGACTCTGTCCTTCGCCGCCTATGTCAATGAGCCCGTGGGACGACGGATCGCCCGCATGATGGTGGTCGACACAAAAACTCAGGCCGCCGATTACGACACCCGAGCGCGGTTCTGGCACCTGCGGGTCGAGGCGATCGAGATCATCTTCCGGCGGGCCACCGAACGCGGTGAGCTCCGCGACGACGTCAGACCGACCATCGTGCTCCAGTTGCTGACGTCGCCGCTGCACACCTACGCCCTCTACAGCGACAGGCTTGTCGATCCCGGCTACTGCCGGGTGATCGCCGATCTGGTCACCCGCGCCATCGAGCGGTGATTCGCGGGCCCCTGCCGGACCGTCCGCCCCGGTCGGCGAAGAGGCCAACCACTCCACCAGGGTGGCGCAAGATCGTGTGCTGTCGTGTCAGCAAGTTGCCTCATGTCAAGATGCGCGCGAAGGGGGCTCGTTGCCTCCACGTGAACGTGCGCGCTTGGTAACTGGAGTGGGGACGGCATGACGCTGAAGAAAGCCGCCCCGACCGCCGAGGCCCGGCTGCGTGCCGACCTCGACGCCGCGCAGAAAGCAGCCAGCACCGAGGTGGGCCGAGAGCTGGAATGGGACGAGGCCGAGCGCCATGTCATCGCCCAGGCCGCCGCCGACCGCGCCGAGGAGCTGCACCGCCTCTACGACACCGAGCTGACCCGCAAGCCCGAGCCCCGGCACCGCACCGTGGTGGCGCTCGCCGCCGAGATCCGGCTCACCGAGAAAGCCGCCGTAGATCTGGTGGCACGGGTGAGCCTCGGGCTCGGTGCGGCCAAGAGCCCGAGGCATGTTCGCGCCGCGCAGACCCGTTGGCAGAACATGGCGACCCGCCGGCGTGCCTGATGGCACGGGCGGCCCACCGAGTGCCCCGCGCCGGGCTTTACGCCGACCTCGCCGAGCGTGAACGCCGGGCGATGGCCACCGGCGGCACCGTGGTCAACACCACTACCGGCACGGCCTACACCGCGCACCCGGCGAGGGTGGCCGCCTTCCGCGCCGGCGCCCCGGTCTCCCTGCCCGCCTCGGCGATTCCTGAGACCGCGCGGCACGGCATCGAGTGCCGGTGGTGGACGCGCGCCATCGTGCACCCTGACGGCACGGTCGACTTCCTCGACGACCCCGCCGCCTGGCTGGCCGAGGCCGAGCTGTGAGCAACTGCGCCAACGGGTGCGCACGGTGCCCCATCGAGATCACAGAAAAGTGGTGGTTCGACCACCGGTACGTTAGAGGTCAGTCCACTCGTCAGTAGCGGGAAACTCTTCTGCCCATGCCTTCAAGACTGCGGCGATATCTGGGACTCCAATCTGACCCTCCGCGACATCGACGCACAGCCCGACTGAGGTTCCCCAGAAGTAGTGAACCGTCCCGGGTTTCATGCACCCTCAGGTTTCTGTGATCCGGCCGGTCTACCGGTCACGAGTTGGGAATAGTAGCGGGCTTCGGCTTCGGCCGGCGGAATGCGTCCGAGGCGGTGCATCAGGCGCTGCTGGTTGTACCAGGCGACGTAGTCGGCGGTGATGTATTCGACGTCGCCCACGGTGTTCAGTGGGCCGCGGCGAAACGGGGAATCCGCCCGGACACATTCGTTCTTGTACAGGCCGATGGTCGTCTCAGCCAGCGCGTTGTCGAAGGCATCCCCAACACTGCCCACGGACGGGCGAATTCCCGAAAGGCTCAGTGTCTCACCGAATCTCACACTCGTGTACTGCGAGCCGGCGTCGCTGTGATGGATTGCGCCGTCGACGGGATGGCCTTGGCGGGCACGCAGTGCAGCGGCCTGACGCAGCGCGGATTCGACGAAGCGGGTGTGCTTGGACGCCGAGGCTTCCCAGCCCACGATCGACCCGGCGTAGGCGTCGATGACGAACGCGACGTAGACGAACACGCCGGTGACGAGCTTGACGTAGGTGAAGTCGGCCACGAGCAGCACGTTGGGTGCGGCCACCCCGAACTGGCGGTCCACCAGGTCCGGCGGTCGCACCGCCTCCGGGTCGGGGATCGTGGTGCGGACCCTCTTCTGGCGGCGCACGCCTTGCCAGCCGTTCTTGCGCATCAGGCGTTCCACGGTGGACTTGGCCACCGGGATGCCCTGACGCTGCAGATGGGCCCACATCTTCAGCGACCCGTACAGCGACTCGGGCCTGCGGCGTCCGTGCTCATCAGGCTCGTAGTAGCCGGCTAGGATCTCGGTGATCGTGGCGTCCCACAGGGCCCGTTTCGAGGGCGCCCGCACCGCCCAGGCATGAAATGTCCGCGGGGCGATCGGCACGGCGTGCTCGGTGAGCACGCGGCAGATCGGAGCGACCCCGAAACGGTCCCGGTGGGCGGCGATGAACTCGCAGACCGTAGCGGTCAGCGGCGGCTGCGCGGGTCGCTCTCCCACACGAAGAAAGACGTTGCCGCCTTGAGGATTTCGATAGTCTGCTCCAGCTCGGCGTTACGCCGTTTCAACGCCCGGATCTCCGCAGCCGCCTCCGAAGAGACCCCGTCTCGATCACCGTCATCGACCTGTTGCTGGCGAATCCAATTACGCAGCGTCTCGGCGTTCATCCCCAACCGTTTGGACACCGCGGTAATCGCCGCCCACTCGCTCGGATAGTCCTCCCGGTGCTCGCGCACCAGACGGACCGCCTTCGCTCGGGTCTCCGGGTCGTACTTGCTCGGCATGACATGCACCTTCCCAAGGAAGGAGGTGCGCATCAAACGCGGGATGGTTCATAGTGGACATCTGAGATAGCGGGACGGTGGTCCCGTGGAAGGATGTTCGTATGTCTGGTCGTCGGCGTTCGTTTACCCCGGAGTATCGGGTGGAGGCCGCGCATCGGGTGATCGATGGGAATCGGCGGGTTGCTGAGGTGGCCCGTGAGTTGGATTTGCATGAGAATCAGCTGCACAAGTGGGTGGCTGATGAGCGGCGGCGGATGGCCGCTGCGGTCGGCGGTACTGTGCCGGAGCCTGGTGACAGTCAGCAGCTTTCACCGGATGAGCGGGCGGAATTGATACGGCTACGGGCCAAGGTTGCCGAGCAGTCCAAGGACATCGCATTCCTGGAAAAAGCGTCGGCGTACTTTGCGGGCAAGCATCTAAAGTGAGCCGGTTCGAGCTCATGGCCGCGGAGTGCGCCTCCCACGATGTCGTCAGGATGGCCCAGCTGCTGGGTGTGTCCACCTCGGGCTACTACAAGCATCGCGACCGTCTCCGGGCCAGCGAGCCCACGCCGGCAGTCCAGCGTCGACGGGACCTGGAAGTCAAGATTCTGACCCATCACACGAACTCCAACGGCACCTACGGGTCGCCGCGGATCACCGCCGATCTGCATGAGGCCGGGGACCAGGTTTCGCACAACACGGTCGCCAAGATCATGGCGGAGTTGGGCATCGAGGGCGTCAGTCCGCGCACCTTCAAGACCACCACGGTCGTTGATCCGTGCGCGTCGTTCCCGCCGGATCTGGTGGGTCGCCGCTTTGACCAGGGCCGTATCGACGCGGTGTGGTCCACCGACATCACCTACCTGAGCTGCGGTGAAGGCGACATGTTTCTGTGTGCGATCCGCGACGAACATTCCCGCCGGGCACTGGGCTGGGCGGTCGATGATCACATGCGCACCGAGTTGGTGACCACGGCCGTGGATCGGGCAGTGTTCACCCGCGGCGGCAACGCCAACGGCGTCATACTGCATTCAGACCGCGGGACCCAATTCACCTCGCACGGCATGGCTGAGGCCGCCGCCGAGCATGGTTTGCGCCGTTCGATGGGTGCCACTGGGATCTGCCTGTTGACCGGCTAATCCGGGAGAATGCAGGCACGTAAACGACACGCCAGCAAGGAAAATGCTTGACTGGCGGTAGGCGGCGGGGTTGCACTTGTCTTATGGCGATTCAGCATCAGCTGCGTCTGCACCCAGGCACCGATGTCGCCTGGGTGTTGTCCGGTCCGGGCTGTGAGAAGTACGCGTTGGTCAACGAGTACCTGGGGTATTTGGCCGACCGGAATTATTCTCCCCGCACGCTGCGGGCCTACGGCTATGACCTGCTGGCATTCTGCCGTTGGCTCGACGACGTCGATGTCACATTGAGTGCGGTGACCACCGAGACGGTGCTGGACTTCATGCGGCACTGCCGGCAGACTCCGATCGCGGGGCGCCCCGCCAATGTGGTGTCGATGACCGGCGCGGCCTACGACCACTACTCGTCGACGACCATCAACCACCGCCTTGCCGCATTGACCGGCCTGTACCAGTTCCGCGAACTGCGTGACCCCAGGCTGCGGAGCCCGATCCCTAGTGGCCGCGAAGCCCGTCGGGTCAGCGCTGAGGAACGCACCGGCTTGCTTGGACATTTGGTCCGGCCCAAACGCCGATCGGCGCTGCGGCTGCGCGAACCGCGTCGGCTGCCGCGGGCCTTGAATCGTCACGAGACCGCTCAGCTGTTATCGAGCCTGCGGACGTGGCGTGACCGGGCACTGGCTGGGCTGATGTTGTTGTCCGGGCTTCGATCTGGAGAACTGCTGACCCTCAACGTGACCGATGTCGATATCGGTGCCCGCTGGGTGAAGGTGATGGGCAAAGGCGCCAAGGAGCGCCGCGTGCCTCTCGATGTGGAGGTCGCCGGGCTGATCCAAACCTATCTGCTCGTTGAAAGACCCGAATCGGACAGCAACCTCCTATTCCTGGTCGCGAAAGGCCCGCATCGGGGCCAACCCTTGACCGCGGCCGGTTTACGCACAATCTTCCGGTATCACCGAGCCAAGACCGGGGTGCTCGCGGGTCACCCGCATGCGTTACGACATACCTTCGGCACCGCGATGGCCGAGGCCGGGGTGGATCTGGCGGTGATGCAAGCTCTGCTCGGGCACTCCCACATCGACACCACAGCCCGCTACATCCATCTGGCACCCATCCACGTCAAGGCGGAATACGATGCTGCCCGAACACGATTACGTTCCCGCCCCTGAAACACCGGCGCAGATCTACGCTGCCTACCTGGTTCACCTACAACGCCGGGACCGCGGCAACACCGCTTATGCCCAAGCCGCCCGATCGTTTCTACGGCGCTGGCCCCGAGTCCAGACCTGGGCCGACATCCCACTGCAGCAGCAGTTGGCGGCGAACTGTTCGACGCGGCCGTTTATCACGTTCCTGATGGTCAGCCGACGGCTGCAACCGGGTTACGACTACCTCGTGCACCGCAAACTCTGCAGCCTCTGGCACGAGCTGACCGACAGCTGCCTGCAACCCGACCTCGATCAGTTCCTGCGCGCAGCAGCCGAATTGGGTTTCAGTCAGCGGGTCGCTTCGGCGATCGGCTCGCAGATCATCGCCCGCCTGCTGATCCAGACCGCCCGCCCCCTGGCCGATCTGCGGGAACATGATCTGCAAGAGTTGCTGCACGCTTGCGATAGCCGACAGGAACGCACCGGCCGCGGTGCCAGGCACTATCGCAGCACCACCCACAGTGCCCGCCAGATCCTGTTCCACCTCGGCATCCTCGACGACCAAGCACCTCCGGCGGTCACCCCGTTGACCCTCGAGGAGCGCATGGCCGACGTCCCGGCGGCGCTGCGGCCGGAGTTCGTGGCCTATCTGAACCGCAAATACGCCACCTGCGTGCCCAAAACGGTCAGCTCCCTGGCCACCCGATTGGCACATTTCGGCCGCTACCTCGCCGCCACCGACCCCAGCCTGACCTCGCTGAACCAACTGGACCGCCGCCGGCACATCGAGCCGTTCATCACCTCGCTGACCACCGCCACCAACAGCGTCACCGGTGAGCCGATCACCATCGCCGACCGGATCCGACGCATCCACGCGGTGGGCAACTTCCTGGCCGAAATCACCGAATGGGGATGGGACGACGCCCCACCGCGGCGCCTGATCTTCCGCACCGACATGCCGCGCCCACCCCGCTGTCTGCCCCGATATCTACCGGTCGATGCAGACCGCACACTCACTGCCGCCCTGGCGAAATCACCTTACCGACTCGCCGCTGACGCCCTGCTGGTGCAGCGGGCCTGCGGACTGCGCATCGGTGAACTGCTCGACCTCGAACTCGACTGCATCCACGAGATCCCGGGCCAGGGATCGTGGCTCAAAGTTCCCCTCGGCAAGCTCAACTCCGAACGCATGATCCCCGTCGACGACGAGGTCCTCACCCTCGTGGACCGCATCACCACAACCCGCTCCTGCGGGCGACCGATGATCCATCCCCGCACCGGCGCCCCCGCCGACTTCCTGTTCACTCACCACGGGAAAAGACTGTCCCAGAACGCAATACGCGAAGAACTGAACCGGGCAGCCCAAGCTGCTGGCCTAGGACACATCACACCGCATCAACTGCGACACACCTATGCCACTGCACTGATCAACGCTGGAGTATCGCTGCAGGCCCTCATGGCACTGCTGGGCCACGTCTCCTCCCAGATGAGTCTGCGATATGCCCACCTCTTCGACCACACCGTACGCACCGAATACGAACGCGCCTTGGACCTGGCCAAAAGTCATATCGGAGCGCTGCCCACCACCACCGCAGTCGGGTTGCCGCTGACCGATATCACCGGCACCGGCTGGAAAGACACCCCGGCCATCAAATCCCGCCTGGCCGGCGGATACTGCCTACGCGCACCCGCGCAAGGGTCCTGCCCGTATGCCAACATCTGCGAACACTGTCCCAGCTTCCACACCGACGCCACCCACCTCGCTGTCCTTGCCGCCCAACGCATCGACGCCCACGATCTGGCCGTAGACGCAGAAAAACGGGGATGGATCAACGAAGCCGACCGCCACCGCAAGCTCGTCTCCCGACTCGACGCGCTCATCACCGCAGCGGCATCCGCATGAACGAACCCGCCCTGCTGCGCGTCGAACGGGTCTGCGCCAACCTCGCCACCGCCGGCCAGCCCATCACCTTCACCGCCGTCGCCGAGCACGCCCAGATCAGCCGCGCCACCCTCTACCGCGACCGCCAGCTCCGCGCCATCGTCGACGAACACCGCACCCGACAAACCGACGCCCGCACCCTCACCGGCCTGGCCACCGACGTCGCCCACCTACGCACCGCCGTCGAAGCACTCGCCGCACGCGTCAAACGCCACGACGAACAACTCCGCAAACTCACCACACCACCCCGACAATGAACCACTCCGCACGCCAACACAGCTCCCTGAGCCCGCATTAGCCGGTCAATGCTGGGATAACGCCGGTGCCGAATCGCTGTGGTCGACGTTCAAGCATGAGTTCTACTACCGGCACACTTTCGCGACGAAAGTCGAATTGATTGCAGCAGTTGACAATTGGATGCGATTCTACAATCATCAACGTAGGCACTCGGCGATCGGTCAGCGCTCACCAATTAGCTACGAACGCACCATGAGTGTCACCCTGGAAGCAAGCTAACCGCGTCCACTTTTTCTGGGGAACCCCAGACAATCTCGCCAGCCTCGGCGTTGAGGTTGTATCCGTTCAGCATGTAGAACATCGCAGTGGCCGTCCACGCCGTTCGCTTGTTGCCGTTCACGAACGGGTGTGAGCGGGCCAGCCCATGAAGGAGCGCCGCCGCCTTCTCATGGATGGTGGGGAACGCATCGCTGCCGTAGGCGCTCATCTGCGGTCGCGTGACGGCTGCATCCAGCAGGCCGAAGTCACGGAGCTGGTGCGGGCCGACGAAGCGCCGGTTGATCAGGGCTACATCGTCGGAGACCAAGTAGATGATCACATGTTCTCCAGCTTCTCCAGCGCGACGCTGTGCTGCCGGACGACGCGGTTAAACGCCGCTTCCATCATCTCGGCCCGGCCATGAACCTTCAGGTACTCGAAGAGGGCGCGCTTGATCACTTCGTTCGCCGAGGTCTCGGTAACGAAGGCGTAGTTCTTCAGCATGTCGGCCAGCTCGGCGGGCAGGCGGACTGTCAAGCCGGTGGTGCGTGAGGTGGGCTCTTGGGCGATCTCGGGCATGACACCATGATGTCACGGTGCAAAAGTTTATGTCCACGCGGAACTGTGGCGCAGCGGCGTGACCAGTACAAACCCGACGGCAGGCGGTCGCATCGAAACCTGTGCCTTAGATCACTGCCCGACGGCACCATCACCTGGACCGCACCCACCGGCCACACCTACACCACCCACCCCGGCAGCCGGCTGCTCTACCCCATGCTCTGCCAACCCACCGGCACCCTGTGGACCGGTGACCCACCCCAACCCACCCCCAGCAAGCACCGCGGCGCCATGATGCCCCGACGGCGAAACACCCGCGCCCACAACCGAACCCGAACCATCACCGCCGAACGCACACACAACCGCCGACGACGCAGATCAGAAAACCCACCCCACCGCACAGACCACCGGCCACCAAGTCCCGGCCCGAGGGAACCGTCCACCCGACGGCACGAACCCGACTACGGCGACGACCCACCACCATTCTGAGCGAGTCGACCCGAAGACAACGGTGCTGCAGCGGTGACGGTCAGCCCGAGATATCAAGACCGTGGGCCGCGGCGAAGGCCAACGCCTGCTCGATGTCGACTTTGGCGCCGCGCAGTTTCGCGGTGGTCCAGAAGGTGGGGTCTACGCGGGCGCCCCGCAGATCCGCATCGTCGAATCGGGCGTTCTGCACCCGCGCACCACCGAGATCGGCCCTCGCCAGCACCGCCTGCCGCAGATCGGTCCCCACCAGACTGGTTTCACGCAGCCGGCAGTCCGACAGATCGGTCTTGCGCAGATCCACTCCGGCCAACACGGCGAGCGTGAAGTCCACCTCGACCAGAGTCAGAGGCCGCAACCGACACTCGGTAAAGGTCGAACCGAGAAAACTGCAATGCCGAAACGTGCTGTGCCACAGCGAGGTCCGGCGGAACGTGCAATTGCGGAACGCTGACCCTGTGTGTTCGGAATCGGACAAATCGGCGCCGGTGAAGTCACATTCGGTGAACACCACACGTTCGGTGCGCAGCCTGCTGAGATCCTCGTCGCGAAAAACCTGCCCGTCGAACTCGCGGTCTGCCTCGAGGGCGTCCATCAACCCGTCGCCGCCAAGCGGGTCAACGCATACTCAGTGACGGTGATCAGGGCCGCTTTTGCCGACTCTCGACTTCGGGCGTCCACCGTCATCAGCGGCACGTGATCGGGCAGCGCCAGCGCCGTACGCACCGCCGACAGGGAGTGCTTTGGGGCGTCGTCGAATTCGTTGACCGCCACGAGGAAGGGGAGCTTGCGCGCCTCGAAGAAGTCCACGGCGGCGAAACTGTCGGCCAGCCGGCGAAGATCCACCAACACGATCGCCCCGATCGCACCGCGGATCAGGTCATCCCACATGAACCAGAACCGGCGCTGCCCCGGGGTGCCGAACAGGTACAGCACCAGGTCCTCATCCAGACTGATGCGCCCGAAGTCCATCGCGACGGTGGTGGTGGTCTTGTCCGGCGTGGCCTCCAGCCCGTCTACCCCCTCGGACATGTCGGTCACCAGCGCCTCGGTGCGCAGCGGCACGATCTCCGACACCGCGCCCACGAACGTCGTCTTGCCGGCGCCGAAACCGCCGGAGACCACGATCTTGGTGGAAGCCCTAGAGCGCCCTGAGCCCACGCAGTGTCCTTCCGATCAGTTCCCGTCGTTCGTCGGCCGTTGCGGCCTCTCCCAGGGTGGTGTGTACCCGCGCATAACCCTGCACCACCAGATCCCCCACGAGCACCCGCGCCACGCCGAGCGGAAGTGAGAGATGCGCGGCAATCTCGGCCACCGACGGACGTTCGACACACAAGGCGAGGATCTGACCTCGGATGTCATGAACCGGCCACCGTACCGGCTCCGCGGAAGCTGCCACACCGATCGGCGCCTCCAGCGGTAACTGGACAGAAGAATCGGTGCGCCCCGCCGTCAACGTGTACGGGCGCACCAGACTGGGCTCGGTGGTCTCGCGTTCCGGTTTGTCGTGCGCTCCCATACGCGGCTCACGGATGCCGCGCGGCACGCCGCGACGCCTGCACCACCGCACCGACCCGTTCCACGAGAATGGCCATCTCGTAGCCGATCTGGCCGATGTCGCAGTTGCGGGTCGCAAGTGTCGCGAGATGGGAACCGTCGCCGACCCGCATCAACAGCAGGTAGCCGTTCTCCATCTCGACAACCGACTGCAGCACGTGCCCACCGTCGAACAGCTGCGCCGCCCCGGTCGACAGGCTCGCCAGACCCGATGCCACCGCCGCCAGCTGATCGGCCCGCTCCGGCGGGATATGCGCGCTGGCCGCCATCCGAAGACCGTCCGCCGAGACGAGGATCGCGTGCGCCACTCCCGGCACGTCGTCGGCGAACTTGGCCACCAACCAGTCCAGCGAAGTCATAGCGAGTCGGTTCCTCCGGATTCCTGCGCCCGTCGACGGCCGGCCTGCACCCCACCGAAGTGATTGCCGATGCTGGCGCGGACCGCTTCCGGATCCCGGGAGACCGATGCTATCGGCTCGCCGTCGGCGTGGCCGGGCACGAAGCGCGCACCCGGCTGCCGGATCGGCAGCCCTTCCGGCGTGTGCTCCTGCACCGGAGCGGACGCTGCGGCTTCGGCCGCCGACCAGCCGTGGTCCCACACGGCCTTCCAGTCCAGATCCGTGCTGTGCGACAGCTCGTGCGGGTCAACCAACCACTCCGAGAGCATCGTCTGATAGATCGCGTCGTCCTCGGAGTCCTCGGGTACCTGCCGGCGCTGCGGGAGCACCTCGGCAACCCGTTCTGCGACGGCCGCAACAACCGGTTCAGGAGCGGGTTCGGGGACAGGTTCGGGTGCGTGACCGGGCTGCACGGGGACGGTGTGGATCAGTAGGCGGGGCGGGATGTACACCCCGGCCGTGGTGCCCGAATCGGCCTGTCCGGCCACGGTGCTGCGTAGCCGGACCACCAACCCGTGCGCGGCGGCGAGCCGGCCGACCACGAACAGCCCCATGTGCCGCGCGGTGTACGGAGTCACCTCGCCACCGGACTCCAACCGGGTGTTGGCCACCCGTAGATCGGCATCGGTCATTCCGAGCCCGGTGTCGCTGACTTCGACCACCAGTCCGCCGCTGCCCGTCGGCACCGCCGACACCTGGACCCGGGTTGTCGGTGGCGAGTAGCGCAGCCCGTTGTCCAGCAGTTCGGCCAGTAGATGCACGAGGTCGCCGGCGACCGTCCCGTCGATCTCGATGTCGGGCAGGTCGGCGGCGGCGACGCGGACGTAGTCCTGGACCTCCGACGCGGCGGCGTTGACCAGGGCGGTGACCGGCACCGAGTCGGCCTGCTCGCGGGAGACGTCCGCACCGGCCAGCACCATGAGATTGGAGCCGTTGCGGCGCATCCGCGCCGCGAGATGGTCCAGGCGGAAAAGGCTTTCGAGCCGCGCGGGGTCCTGCTCGTCGCGCTCGAGCCGGTCGATGAGCGTGAGCTGCTGATCGACCAGCGAGCGGTTACGCCGCGACAACGTCTCGAACATGTCGGTCACCTGCATCTGCAGGCGGGCCTGCTCCCCGGCGAGCATGACGGCCTGCTGGTGCAGTTCGTCGACCGCGTGGGCCACCTGACCCACCTCCTCGGTGGTGTGCACAGGGATCGGCTGGACCGGGAACTCCCTGCCGTCGCTGCGGACATGCTCGACTTCGCGCGCCAGGTCTTCGTGCGCGACCTTCAGCGCACTGTCGCGCAGCGTTCGCAGCGGACGCACCATCGAGCGCGCCACCAAAAACACGAGAAGCAGCGCGAGCAGGATCGTCGCACCGACCACGACGGCATCCCGGATCGCGGCAGTCCGTGCGTCATCGGCCTCACTCGCCACCGTCGCCGGAATGCCGGCTGCGGTCTGCGCAATCACGGCGTCGGCGATGTCGCGCGTGATCGTCTGCGACGCGAGCAGTTCGGGGTTGCCCACCAGCACGGTGGCCGGCTCGGACAACAGCGCCATGCGCTTGACCATCTCCGAACGCAGCGCCGCCGCCTCGCTCGTCGCGCCGCCGAGGTAGGTGCTGATCGCGGTGACGGTCGCGGGCTCGGTGCCCGCCACGGTGACCATCGCCGACCGCAGCAACGGCTCGGGGAGCTCAGCACCGCGGTTGACCAGCATTCGCTGCATCGCCATCTGGCCCCGCGCGCCGACGGCACGTGACAGCGTGTCGGCCTGGGAGCGCACCCGCGCGTCGTCGGTGTCTACCAGACCCGTGATGGCGGTCTGCGCCGTGATCAGCAGCGGAGCGTAGGTCATCACCCGGGTGCGCAGATCGATGGTGTCGGCATTGATCTCGTCGAGGAGATCCTGTCCGTAATCGATGAGGGTATTGACGGCCAGGCGCACGCTGTCGTCGACCGGGGTGATCTCGAGAAAATGTTGCAGTTCGGCCTTGCCGGCTTCGAAGGCCGTCATCGCCGGGCGCGCGTCGCCGCCTTCGGTCGCGGTGACCATGACGGCCTCGAGATCGCCCATGTAGTCGACGACGGCGGGCACCATGGCGGCGCGCTCGGCCGCGCGCCGAAGGTCTGCGGCATCGGTCGCGCTCGCAAGGATGCGCAACCCACCGAAGACACCTGCCAGCACGAGCGGCACGACGACCAAGGCGAGCACTTTCACCCGGACCGGCCAGTTGGACAGCGCCCATCGCCGCGGACGCGCACGAATCACTGATCGAGGGTCGGTCATACGCTTCCTGATGATGACGGCCTCAGGCCGACGGACCTGCTGGGCCTGGCAATTCGACGAGTATGACAGCCAGGATCGAGGGATTCCACTGTCGGCACTGAACACGCGTGCCTGCAGATTCACCGGTAGTTAGCCAAAACTAGTGCCGGCAAACCCTTTTCGGCGTCGTTCGAGCCCTACTCCACCGAAACGGTAGGTGATCGTTACGTGTTCGAGGCCGCCGATACCGCCGACACGCGAAGAATGGAACAACAAGTGAAGTGAGAACTGCGTCACAATGGGTAATGTTGCATTCACAATCGGAGGTGCGAAATGGTCCGCAACGGCGTGGAGGTGGCCACGCTGGCCGATGCCTCCGAAATCGGTGACTCCCCCTTGATGCGAGCGATGTGCGGCGAAGTGGTCGACGTCGACACCCTCGCCGGCCTGATCTCGATAGCCAGCTACGAAACCTGCCTGGACTGAGGCAGTACCCCAGCCGTAAAACGGCCCTCACATGCGCCGTAAAACGGCCCTCACATGCGCCGTAAAACGGCCCTCACATGCGCCGTAAAACGGCCCTCACATGCGCCGTAAAACGGCGACGAGAAACCCGGAGCCTTCGTCGAACGGGCGCAGGTCCCAGCTCGACAACAGCAGATCGGGCGTGAGCCCGGCACGTGCCGCGTCGTCGAAGAACTGCGCGAACTCGTAATCGCGGCCGGCGCCGAATCCGATCACCGCCCGGCCGTCGTCGCGCAGATGAGCCCGGAACCTCTCCAGCACCTGCGCCCGGGTGCTGGGTGCGAGAAATGTCATCACGTTGCCCGCCGACACCACGATGTGGAACGGCTCGACGATGCCGCGGGCCGGTAGGTCGAGCTCGGCGAGGTCTCCGACCAGCCACCGCGGTCCGGGGTGGTCCTGTTCGGCCGCTTCGATGAGCGCCGGGTCGACGTCGACGCCCACCACCTCATGTCCGGCTGCGGCCAGATAACCGCCCACCCGGCCGGGGCCGCATCCGGCATCGAGGACGTGGGCGCCACGCGGGGCCATCGCATCCACCATGCGCGCTTCGCCGTCCAGGTCGTCGCCGGCGCGGGCCATGGCACGGAAACGCTCGATGTACCAACGCGAATGACCGGGGTCGGCCGCAACCTTGCGCATCCAGAGACTCGTTTCGACCATGCTGGCATTATCCCGGTGTGTTCAAGGTGCTGTTCCACTCGCCGCGCATCGCGCCCAACACCGGCAACGCCATCCGGATGGTGGCGGGTACCGGGTGCGAACTGCATCTGGTCGAGCCGCTCGGCTTCGACCTGTCCGAACCCAAACTGCGGCGGGCCGGGCTGGACTACCACGACCTCGCGTCGGTGACTGTGCACGCCGACCTCGACGCAGCGTGGGCCGCGGTGACCCCCGCACGGGTGTTCGCGTTCACCGCGCACGCCACCACGTCGTTCGCCGACATCACCTACCGCCCCGGCGACGTGCTGATGTTCGGCCCGGAACCGACCGGACTGGATCAGGCCACGCTGGCCGACCCGCACATCACGTCCCAGGTGCGGATCCCGATGCTCGCCGGACGGCGGTCGCTGAACCTGTCCAACGCCGCCGCCGTGGCGGTGTACGAAGCGTGGCGCCAGCACGGGTTCGACGGCGCGGTCTGAGACCGCTACCAGGTGTCCCAGTGGGTGACCTGCTCGGCGGGCAGCCGCTTGGCCTTCTTGAAGTCGGTGCCCTTGGTGTAGGCGATCGGGAACAGCCCCGCCTGGCTGTAGTTGTGGAACGGAATCCCGAGAACCTCGGCGGCCTGCCGCTCGCCGTCACCGAGCAGGTGCAGCGTCGTCCACGCCGAGCCCAGGCCGCGCGAGCGCAGGGCCAGCATGAAACTCCACACCGCGGGCAGCAACGAGCCCCAGTAGCCTGCGCTGGCCCCCGACACCGCGTCCTGCGGTTTGCCTTCCAGGACCGGGATCAACATGACCGGGGCCTTGTCGAGGTGCTCGTTGAGGTACCTCGCCGAATCCTCCACGCGCGGCCGCTGTTCGTCGCGCATGTCGCCCTGCGAGGGCTTCGGGGTGTTCAGGTACGGCGTGGCGTTGGTCCGGTAAATCTCGGCGAGTGCCTTCTTCTTCTCCGGGTCCTCGACGAACACCCACTGCCAGCCCTGGTTGTTGGAACCGGTCGGCGCCTGCAGGGCGATGTCCAGGCATTCCATCAGCACCTCGCGCGGCACCGGCCTGTCGAAATCCAGCCGCTTGCGCACCGAACGGGTGGTGGTCAGAACGTCGTCGGCGGAGAGATTGAGCGTCATTGCGCCGAGCCTACCGTTCCCGTTTCCGTTTCCGTTTCCGCCGAAATTGCATTCCACGCGGTCGTTTCGCGAAAAGGCCGCGTGGAATGCGATTTCGGCGGAGTGGTTGCCTAGCGGAAGTCGCGGGACTTCGACGCCACCCGCAGACTGAGCTTGCCCATCCGGTCCGCGACCACGGTGACGGCCCCGGTGGCGTTCTGCACGATGCCGCGCACCACCAGCGCCGACGCCGTCTGCGCCAGCTTACGGTGGCGCGCCCAAACTCCTTGCGAGCACAGCACATTGACCATACCGGTCTCGTCCTCCAGGTTCATGAACGTCACCCCCTGCGCGGTGGCGGGACGCTGCCGGTGGGTGACCGCCCCGGCCACCAGCACCCGGGTGCCGTCGGGCACCGACAGCAGCTGATCGGCCGGGACCACCCCCATCGCCTCCAGATCCTCGCGGAGGAACTCGGTCGGATAGCGATCCGGCGACACCCCGGTGGCCCACACGTCCGCGGCGGTCAGTTCCAGTGCGGACATGCCCGGCAGTGACGGCACGTGTGACGCCGACCCGACCCCGGGCAGCCGGTCCGGGCGTTCGGTGGCCGCCGCACCCGCGGCCCACAGGCCTTCGCGCCGGGTGATCCCGAAGCAGCCCAGCGCGCCCGCGGTGGCCAGCGCCTCGGTCTGCGGCACCGACAGCTGCACCCGCCGGGTCAGATCGGTCAGAGAAGTGAAGGGCCCGTGTGCTTTCCGCTCCTCGACGACCTTCTGGGCCAGCTCGTCACCGATGTGGCGCACACTGCCCAGCCCCAGCCGGACGTCCAGCCCGTGGTTCTCCAGTGTGGCGTGCGCGAGGCTCGCGTTCACGTCGGGCCCGTGCACGACGACGCCGTGCCGGCGTGCGTCGGCGACCAGGGTCTGCGGTGAATAGAAACCCATCGGCTGTGCGCGCAGCAGCGCCGCGCAGAACGCCGCGGGATGATGCAGCTTGAACCACGACGAGTAGAACACCAGCGACGCGAAGCTCAGCGAATGACTTTCCGGGAAACCGAAATTGGCGAATGCCTCCAGCTTCTCGTAGATCCGCTGGGCCACCTCGCCGGTGATACCGTGTTTGGCGGCCATGCCGTCGAAGAAGCGCCCACGCAGCCGGCGCATCTTCTCCGTCGAACGTTTGGAGCCCATCGCACGGCGCAGCTGGTCGGCCTCGGCCGGGGAGAACCCGGCGCAGTCGACCGCCAGCTGCATCAACTGTTCCTGGAACAGCGGCACGCCCAACGTCTTTCGCAGAGCAGACTCCATCGACGGATGGTCGTAGGTGACCGCCTCCTGCCCGTTGCGCCGCTTGATGTACGGGTGCACCGAACCGCCCTGGATCGGCCCGGGCCGGATCAGGGCCACCTCGACCACCAGGTCGTAGAACATCCGCGGCTTGAGCCGCGGCAGCGTGGCCATCTGGGCCCGTGACTCGACCTGGAACACCCCGACCGAGTCCGCACGCTGCAGCATCTCGTAGACGGCCGGCTCGGACAGGTCCAGCTTGGCCAGATCGACCTCGATACCCTTGTGCTCGGCGACCAGGTCGATGGCGTAGTGCAGCGCCGAGAGCATACCGAGGCCCAGCAGGTCGAATTTCACCAAACCGATTGCCGCACAATCGTCTTTGTCCCACTGCAGAACGCTGCGGTTTTCCATCCGCGCCCATTCGACCGGGCACACGTCGGCAATCGGGCGGTCGCAGATCACCATGCCGCCGGAGTGGATGCCCATGTGCCGGGGCAGGTTGGAGATCTGCTTGGCCAGATCGATCACGGGCTCGGGGATATCGTCGGTGTGGGCGGCGTCGGACAGGTTGCCCCACTGGCTGAACTGCTTGCTCCACGCGTCCTGCTGACCCTGCGAGAACCCGAGTGCGCGGGCCATGTCCCGCACCGCGCTGCGACCGCGGTAGGTGATCACATTGGCCACCTGCGCGGCATACTCGCGCCCGTAGCGTTGATAGACGTACTGGATGGCGTTCTCGCGCAGGTCGGATTCGATGTCGATGTCGATGTCGGGTGGTCCGTCCCGGGCCGGGGACAGGAAGCGTTCGAACAGCAGGTCGTTGGCGATCGGGTCGACGTTGGTGACCTTGAGCGCATAGCAGACCGCGGAGTTGGCCGCCGATCCGCGACCCTGGGACAGGATGTCGTTCTCCCGGCAGAACCGGGTGATGTCGTGCACCACCAGGAAGTAGCCGGGAAAGTTCAGCTGCTCGATGACCGCGAGCTCGCGCTCGATCTGCGCGTACGCCCGGGGGGCCCGCTCAGGCGGGCCGTAGCGCTCACGGGCGCCCTGCATCACCAGATGCCGCAACCAACTGTTCTCGGTGTGCCCGGCGGGCACGTCGAACGGCGGCAGCTGCGGGGCGATCAACGCCAGACCGAACGCGCACTGCTCGCCGAGCTCGGCGGCCGCCGTCACCACCTCGGGGCAGTGGGCGAACATCCGCGCCATCTCCTCACCGGAGCGCAGGTGCGAACCACCCAGGGGCGCAAGGTAGCCCGCGGCCTCGTCAATGGAGTGGCGGGCCCGGATCGCTCCCATCGCCATCGCGAGCCGGCCCCGCGACGGTTCGGCGAAGTGGGCGGCGGTGGTGGCGACGACACCCACGCCGAACCGGGGGGCCAGCGCGGCCAGCGCCGCGTTGCGTTCGTCGTCGAGCGGGTGACCGTGGTGGGTGAGCTCGACGGTGACCCGGCCGGCACCGAACCGGTCGACCAGATCGGCGAGCGCGGCCTCGGCCGCTTCCGGCCCGCCGACGGCAAGCGCCCGGCGCACGTGCCCTTTGCGGCACCCGGTGAGGATCTGCCAGTGTCCTCCCGCGGCTTCGGTGAGCGCGTCGTAGTCGTAGCGCAGCACCCCTTTCTCCCCACCGGCCAGATGCGCCGCGGCCAGCTGTCGCGACAACCGCCGGTACCCCTCCGGCCCGCGCGCCAGCACCAGCAGGTGCGGGCCCGGCGGATCCGGGACGTCGGTGCGGGTGCCCCCGCCCAGCGACAGCTCGGCGCCGAACACGGTGGCCACGTCGAGTTCCCTGGCCGCCTCGGCGAACCGCACCACGCCGTAGAGCCCGTCGTGGTCGGTCAGCGCGATCGCCCGCAGATCCAGCCGGGCCGCCTCCTCGACGAGTTCCTCGGGCGTGCTGGCACCGTCGAGAAAGCTGTAGGCGGAGTGGGCGTGCAGTTCGGCGTAGGGCAGCGAGGCGCCGGGCCGGGCCAGCTCGGGCGCTTCGTACTGTCCCCGTTTGCGCGACCAGGCCGGGCTGTCGCCACCGTCGCCGATCTGGGCGTCGATAGGCCAGCCGGCGCGGCGCGGCTTGCCGTCCAGCACGCGCTGCATCTCGCCCCAACTCGGCGGTCCGGTATGCCAACCCACCCGGCCAGTGTATCGAACAGACGTTCGACAGGTCAGGCGGTCTTGCCGTCGAACCCGTCGCCGTCGCCGTTGCCGTTGCCCTCTTCGAGGTTGGGGCGCAGCACGTAGCGGACCTGGTTACCGCCGGCCATCCGGGCCTGCTCGATCGCCTGGGTGGCGATCCCGATCAGCTTGTCGAGGACCTCGTCGGGTGGTTCGGCGGCCAAGGGCGGCAACGGGGTGCAGACCACGCCGATGCTGGCCGTCAGCCGCTGCGGGGTGGCCGCGATCGCACCGCGGATGCGCTCCACCAGAGGGGACGCGTCGGCGGTGGTGAAGGTGTCGGCGATCAGGAAGTCGTCGTCGGAGACGTGCGCGACGATCGCGTTGTGCCGCACGGTCTCGCGCAGCGCCTGCCCGACCGTGACCCGCGCCCGGTTGCCGCCGCCCGAGCCCGACAACCCGAGCAGCAGCGAGAAGCTGTCGATGTTGACCGCGACGACCACCAGGTATTTGTCGTCGCTGCGGCTGCGCGACGCCAGCAGCGTGGCCACCGAGCTGTAAAACGCGTCGCGGTGCAGCAGACCGGTCAGCTGCTCGATGTCCCCGTGATGGGCGTCGGGCTGCAGCAACTTGATCACCGCGCGGCAGGAGAACGCGACGAACACATTGAGCAGCACCACCACCAGCACCGCGCAGACCGCGACCGCCAGGTCGATCGACGCCTCCCGCACGAACAGCACCGCGAGCACCGCCGCGGCGACCGACCAGGTCACCACGAGCAACCGAGGGGCGTGGAAACACACCACGAAGACCGTGAGCACCACATAGGTCGCGGCGCCGAGGAATCCCACGAGCGGACTGGCCACGATCACCGCGGCCGTGCCGATCGCCACCGACCCGAGAACCACGCAGGTCAGGGACAGCGCTCTGGAGGGCCATCGGTCACGCAGCCACACCGCCGCCATCGCCAACGAGGCCACCGCGATCGCGATCGCGATGATCCGCAGGTGCAGACCTTGCGGTCCCAACCGGCTGGCGGTCATGCCCAGGGGAAGCAGCCCCAACACCGCGATGCACAGCGCGACGACCCGGCACGTGACGGTCTGCAGCCCGCGCGCGGCGAGCACCGCAGTAAACCAGTAGTACTGATCGGAGCGCCACAGCGCAGGACCTATTCCGGCGGCGGACGAACTCCGCAAACCGTCAAACATCCGCTCACCCCCGTCGCAAGCGTCCAAGGTCCAGCACACCAGCCCCGCCCTGCGCGAAGGCTACCAGCCCAGCAAATCAATTTCCCAGCGTTTGCCACTACCGTCGAAGCGGGCTCAGGCGGTGAACTCCACCTCTCCGTCCTCGAGTACCGGCCGCGGATCGGATCCGTCCGGACTGGCCGCTTCGGTGCGGTACACCGCCCGGCCCTCGCCGACGCGCCAGATCGACGTCGTCAGCGCGTCCCCAGGGAAGACCGGTGAGGTGAACCGCGCCGCGATCGCGGTGATCTTCGACGCGTCACCACCGCCGAGTTCGGCGACGAGCGCGCGGCCGGCCACACCGTAGGTGCACAGCCCGTGCAGGATCGGTTTCGGGAATCCGGCCAGGGCGGCGAACCACGGATCGCTGTGCAGCGGGTTGCGGTCACCGGAGAGCCGGTAGATCAGCGCCTGGTCCTGCCGGGTGGGCAGCGCGACCCGGGCGTCGGGTTCGCGCTCGGGGATCTCGGGCGCCGGCGGGCGCCGGCCGGGCCGGCCACCGAAGCCGCCCTCGCCGCGGATCACCAGCGTGGTCAACGTCTCAGCGACGGCCTGACCCGTGTCCGGGTCGCTGCCGGTCGCCTTGAGCATCACGACGGCGTTCTTGCCCTCACCCTTGTCCTGGATGTCGGCCACCTCGCAGACCACGCTGAGCCTGCCGGCCGCGGGCAGCGGCGTGAACACCCGGACGCTCTGCGATCCGTGCAGCAACCGGCTGAAGTCGAACGAGCCGATCATGGCGGCGGCCGCGAACGGCGAGCACGCGATCACCGCATAGGTCGGAAGCACCTGCTGCTCGATGTCGTGGCTGTTCTCGGTGGTGAACGCGAGATCGTCGACACCCGCTCCGACACCGAGGGCGTACAGCAGCGTGTCCCGATCGGTCCAGGTGAACGGTTGCGGTGGCGTCGTCGCGCCGATGGCGTCGGGATCGAGCGGCATGGCCAGAGAGTAGCCGGTGTTGACGTCGCGACGGCCGGAGGTGAGCATGTCTGGATGCGCTATGTCGTTACCGGCGGTACCGGGTTCATCGGCAGCCGGCTGGTGAGCCGACTGCTCGAAGAATGCGACACCGACGAGGTGCACGTGCTGGTGCGCCGAGACTCGCTTGGCCGGTTCGAACGTCTGGCGCGGCGGTGGGACGACCGGGTCCGACCCCTGGTCGACGCCCCGGCGGCCGAGCTCGGTCCTGTCGACCACGTCGTGCACTGCGCGCCGATCCCCGACGGCACCGGCGCGGTGGTCGCGCTGGCCCGGCGGCTGGACGCGACGCTGCATCACGTGTCGTCGATCGCGGTGGCCGGCGATTTCCGCGGCACGTTCACCGAGGACGACTTCGACGTCGGCCAGGACCTGCCGGCGCCCGGTCACCGGGCCGCGTTCGAAGCCGAGCTGCTGGTGCGCTCGGCCGAAGGACTGCGGTTCCGCGTGTACCGGCCCGGGGTGGTGGTCGGCGATTCCCGCACCGGCGAGATCGACAGGGCCAACGGGCCTTACCGCGTCTTCGGGATCCTGTCGGCGCTCGCGGCACTTCCGAAGTTCACGCCGGTGGTGCTGCCCGACGTCGGCCGCACCAACCTCGTGCCGGTCGATTTCGTCGTCGACGCGCTCGTCGCGCTGATACGTCTCGACGGGCGCGACGGCCAGACCTTTCACCTGACGGCGCCGGCGACGACGAGTCTGCGCGGGATCTATCGCGGCGTCGCTGCGGCGGCGGGCCTTCCGCCGCTGGTCGGGTCGCTGCCCCGGGCGGTCACCGCACCGTTGCGGCATGTGAGCGGACCGGCGAAGGTCCTGCGCGACATGGCCGCCACCCAACTCGGCATTCCCGTCGCGGCACTCGATCCCGTCGCGCCGGTGGCGACGTTCACCTCCGAACACACCGCCGAGGCACTGCGCGGGAGCGGGATCACCGTGCCGGCGTTCGCGACGTACGCCCCGCAGCTGTGGCGGTACTGGGCGCAGCACCTCAACCCCGACCGGGCCCGCCGGGACGATCCGGCCGGGCCGTTGGTCGGCAGGCATGTGATCATCACCGGCGCCTCGAGCGGGATCGGCCGTGCTTCGGCGATCGCGGTGGCCGCCCGGGGCGCGACGGTGTTCGCGTTGGCGCGCGACGCCGAGGCGCTCGACGAGCTGGTCGCCGAGATCCGCGCCACCGGCGGCGACGCGCACGCGTTCACCTGTGACGTCACCGACTCCGCGGCCGTCGAGCACACGATCAAGGACATCCTCGGCAGGTTCGGACATGTCGACTACCTGGTCAACAACGCGGGCCGCTCGATCCGACGTTCGGTCATGGCGTCCACCGACCGTCTGCACGACTATGAACGGGTGATGGCGGTCAACTACTTCGGAGCGGTGCGCATGGTGCTGGCGCTGCTGCCGCACTGGCAGCAACGGCGGTTCGGTCATGTCGTCAACGTCTCCAGCGCCGGCGCGCAGGCCCACAACCCCCGGTACAGCGCCTACATTCCGTCCAAGGCGGCGCTCGATGCGTTCGCTGACGTGGTGGGGACCGAGACGCTCTCGGACCACATCACGTTCACCAACATCCACATGCCGCTGGTGAAGACACCGATGATCGCGCCGTCGGGCCGGCTCAACCCGGCGCCGGCCATCTCCGCCGAGCACGCCGCCGCGATGGTGGTGCGGGCCCTGGTGGACAAGCCCACGCGGATCGACACCCCGATCGGCACCCTGGCCGACATCGGGATGTACTTCACCCCGAAGCTGTCCCGGCGCGTGCTGCACCAGCTGTATCTCGGGTTCCCGGACTCCGCTGCGGCACGCGGCATCTCGCCGGACCCTGCGCCCCCGAGACGGTCACCGGTCCGCAGACCCCAGCGGCCGAGCCGGCCGGTGCCGGCGTTGCGGGTACCCCGCCCGGTCAAGCGGGCCGCCCGACTGATGCCCGGCCTGCACTGGTGAGCGGGACACGCCGCCCGGTCTTCGTCGACGTCGACACCGGGGTCGACGACGCGATGGCACTGGTGTACCTGTTCGCCAGCCCCGAGGCCGAACTCGTCGGAATCGCCTCCACCGCGGGGAACGTCGGGGTGGACGCCGTATGCCGCAACAATCTGGCGTTGCTCGAGCTGTGCGGGGTCACCGGCGTGCCGGTGTCGCGGGGATCGGAGGTCCCGTTGGTGGCGCCGCTGCGCACCGCCGAGGACACACACGGTCCCCAGGGTCTCGGGTATGTGCAGATGCCTTCTCCGACAAGCCGACTCACCGACTACGACGCTGCCGAAGCGTGGGTGCGCGCCGCCCGCGCCCACGCGGGCGAGCTGATCGGCATCGCGACCGGACCGCTGACCAACCTGGCGCTGGCGCTGCGCGCCGAACCCGCGCTGCCGCGACTGCTGGGCCGGCTGGTGATCATGGGTGGCGCGTTCGACTACCGGGGCAACACCACCCCGGTGGCCGAATGGAACGTCAGCGTCGACCCGGAGTCGGCGGCCGAGGTGTTCGCGGCGTGGAACGGCGCGGGGGCCGAGCACCTTCCGATCATGTTGGGACTCAACCTGACCGAGCACGCCGCGATGACCCCACAGTTGTTGAGCCGCTTGGCCGAGGCCGCCGGGTCGACGTCAACCCCGATGTCGGTGAGTGATCCCCGTGGCACCGCGTCGACGGCCTCCAATCCGCTGATCCGGGTGCTCGAAGACGCGATGCGGTTCTACTTCGAGTTCCATCACGACCAGGGCGAGGGGTACCTCGCGCACCTGCACGACCCGCTGGCCGCCGCCGTCGCGCTGGACACCGCGCTGGTGTCCTACCGGCCCGCACCGGTGGACGTCGAGCTGACGGGCACGCTGACGCGCGGCATGACGATCGCGGACTGGAGCCGCCACTGGGGCCGCGAACCCAACGCGCTCATCGGCGTCGAGGTCGATCCGGCGGCCTTCTTCGACCGGTTCATTGAGCGGGTGGGGGGGTTCGCGGCGCAGCTGGCCGGTGTCAGTCGTCGGTGACCCGGTGTCAGTCGTCGGTGACGACGAGCCTGACGTCGATGTTGCCGCGGGTGGCGGTGGAATACGGGCAGACCTGGGCCTTGCTACTCGTACACTCCTTCCAGGTACCACCGGCGTTGCCGGTAACACAGCAGCAGCGCCTGCGCCGGGTCAGCGTCGAGCAGCACCTGCACCCTCGCGGTCCTGCCGGCTTTGGCCGAGGCCGGATCCCACCATCGCTCGTCGACCGGCCAGGGACCCGCCCACCACGACAACCGGCCGGAGCGCCCCGGCGCGTTCAGTCGCACCGGGGCCGTGGAGAACAACCCGCGACCGGTGACTCGCACCGCGTCGCCTTGGGCGTCGAACAGTTCGACAGGGTCGTCGAGCAGCACCGTCGGCGACGGCTCGGGTAACCGCCCGGGCCACGGCTGGTTCGGATCCGACTGCGGCACAAGCTCATCGCCGAGCGGGGTGAAGGTGATGCGCTCGGCCGGCCCGCGGCCACCGCTGAGCACCGGCACCTTGACCGCCTCGGGACCGAGCAACCCCTGTACCCGCACCAGCGCCCGTCGGGCCCGCAGCCTGTCCTCCTCTCCGACACCTCCCCACAGCGGCAGTTGCAGCGCCTCGGCCGACACCACCTCCACCGGCCGCAGCCGCAGCACCGTGATCGGCGCCGTGGGCCGGTCCTGCGGGTTGCGGCGATTCAGCCATCCGTCGAGTTGCCAGCGCACCCGGTCAGCGGTGGCGTCCTCGGTCAGCGGCTCCGCGCAGCGCCAGACGCGTTCGAGCTCCTGCCCCGCGGCGGTCACGGCGTGGATAGCCAACCGGGTGCATCCCACGCCCGCGGCCTCCAGGCTGCGGTGCAGTTCGCCGGCCAGCGACCGCCCGGCGAACGCGGCCGCGTCGACCCGGTCGATCGGCGGCTCGCAGTTCATCACCGCGTCGAGTTCGGCCTCGGGCTCCCGCCCCGACGGTCCGCGGGCGGGCTCCCCGCGCGCGATGCGGTGCGCCGCGACCGCGTCGGCGCCGAACCGGGAGGCCACATCGCTGCGCGACAGTCCGGCGAACTGACCGATGGTCCGTATTCCCATGCGCCACAACAGGTCTGTTAGATCCTCGCGCGGGGCAGGCGCGAGGCTCGGCTCGGTGGCCAGCTGCCGGATGGACAGCCCGGACAGGAACGCCGCGTCCTCCCCCGCGCCGATGATCCGCCCCGCCCGGGCGGCGAAGACCGCGGTGGGCAGCTGGTCGGCGACCCCGACCTGACATTCGGCGCCCGCTGCGGCCACCGCGTCGACCAACCGCTCGGCGGCGGTCTGCTCGGATCCGAAGTACCGGGCCGCACCGCGCACCGACAACGCCAGCAGGCCCGGCCGCAACACCTCCGCCCGGGGCACGAGGTCATCCACGGCGGTCGTGACGTTCTCGAAGTGCCTGGCATCCCGGGCCGGATCGGCGGTGACGACGTGCAACTCCGGGCACCGGGCCTGCGACTCCCGGCGCCGCAACCCCCGGCGCACCCCCAGCGCGCGTGCCGCCGCCGAGCAGGCGATGACCCGGTTGGCCAGGGTGACCGCGATCGGCACGGTCGGGGACAGACCGGCGGCCGCTGCGGCGGCGACGGCGGGCCAGTCCATGCACCAGAGCGCCAACACCCTGGACGCACTCACCGCTTCACCCACCCACGGCGCGCGCCGGACGGCCGACGAACCGGCCCCGGGCACGCATCGACAGCCGCACCCGGCTGATCCGTCCGCACCCCGGGGTGGGCACCCCGTCCTCCTGCCCTCCCGCGATCTCGTACCCGCTGACCCTGGCCTCCAGCCGCGCGGAGGCCCCCTGCCAGTCACCATCGGTGACCAGCAGCGTGCACCCCCGCTGACGGGCCCGGGCCACCACCGCCCTGGCCCTGCTCGGGGGCACTCGCCGGCCGCCCAGCCCGAGCACCACCAGATCCATCCCGTCCATCAGCACCGCGGCCACCTCGACCGGATCGGCCCCCGGCTCCGGGATGACCGCGATCCTGCTCAGGTCGGCCCCCATCTCCACCGCCGCCAGCAGTCCGACGTCGGGCTGACCGATGATCGCCACATGGCCGCCCTCGGCGGTCACCGCCGCGACCATCCGAAGTTGCAACGATCTGGCCCCCGACAGGACCGCCACCGTGCCGCGGGGCAACGATTCGGGAAGCACTTCAGCCAGCGATTCGGACCTCGGCAGCAAAGAATCCGGAGCGGGTGACAGCGCCGGGTCGGGCGTCGCCATCCGGCGCGAGCCGCCCACCTTGCCCGACACCGACGCCATCTGCTTGCGAAGCTGTTCCACCTGCTCAGCACGGGTGACGGCGCACCGGGTCCGGCTCTTTGGCGTCGTCACAACAGCACCTTTCACCCCATCCGAACCATCCACTGTTCGAAACTTTGTTCGATGTAGCCAGTAAACACCCGCCCACCGACAAGCGTCAACATGACCGGAAGCGCCATCGCTGCCATTTAAAAATGTGACATTGACAAATGTCACCATTGGGAGTTGTATCCGTGTCGTGCTCTCGACGGCTCTCTTCGGAGCGAAGCGAACACACCGCGCCGATGCGGTGATCACCGGCGCGGGAAGCGGGATCGGCGCCGCGTTCGCCGCCGAACTGGCGCGCCGCGGCGGCCGGGTGGTGTGCAGCGACATCGACGTCGAGGCAGCCCGGCAGACCGCCGCAGCCATCACCGCAGACGGCGGCCAGGCCAAGCCGGCACCATGCGACGTCACCGATATCGGCCAGGTGTACAGCCTTGCCGAGGAGGCGCACTCGTGGTTCGGCGGACCCCCGACCCTGGTGATCAACAACGCGGGCGTCGGCGCAGGCGGGGCCTTCATCGGTGACACCGACCTCGACGACTGGACCTGGGTGCTGAACGTCAACCTGTGGGGCCCCATCCACGGCTGCCACGTGTTCGCCCCGATCCTGCGGGATGCCGGCCGTCCCGCCGGCATCATCAACGTCGCCTCCGCGGCGGCGTTCGGCGCCGCCCCCGGCATGGCGGCCTACAACGTCAGCAAGGCCGGCACACTGTCGCTGTCGGAGACCCTGGCCGCCGAACTCGCCGGAACCGGGGTGAACGTCACGGTGCTGTGCCCGACGTTCGTCAAGACCAGCATCGTGGCGTCGGGCCGGATCTCCACCGAGACCAGCCGATTCGCCGAGCAGTTGATGCGGTGGACGGGATTCTCGGCCGCCCGCGTCGCCCGCAGCGCGCTGGACACCCTCGACCGGGGCGGCCTGTATTGCATGCCCCAGCCGGAGGCCCGAATCGGCTGGGGCGTCAAACGTCTCACCCCTACCGTATTCACCCGAGCCGCCGGTATAGCCGCCCGTCTCACCACCTGAAGAGGACTCTCATGGCCATGGATATGGATTCGATGCTGGCGAAGATCAAGGACAGGCAGTGGGCCCTGGCCGACATCGACTGGGACGCTCCGGGGGCCGAGAAGATCACCGACGAACAGCGCCCGAAGCTCAAGGCGTTCATGGCCGACCTGTGCTGGATCGAGAACATCGGGGCACGGGGTTTCGCCGCGCTGGCCAAGAAGGCACCGACCCCGACGATCGCCGAGATCTACCGCTATTCCATGCCGAGGAGCAGCGGCACGCCAATGCCGAACTCGCGCTGATGAAACGGTGGGGCATGCTTGACGACGGGGAAATGCCCGAACCGAACGTCAACATCCGGCTGGCGATGGACTGGCTGGACACCTACGCCGACGGCATGTCGTTGTCGATCCTGGGCACCGTGATCCCGATGCTGGAGGTGGCACTGGACGGCGCACTGCTGAAGTTCCTGCTCGAGGAGGTCGACGATCCTGTCTGCCACCAGGTGTTCGAGAAGATCAACAACGACGAATCCCGGCACATCGCCGTCGATTTCGAGGTTCTGAACATGATCGGCCACGCCGATGCCCGTCGCCTGGCCATCGAATTCGTGGGCAATGTCGCCACCCCCGGCCTGATCATCGGCGCGGTCATGTACATCCCGCTGCTCAACCGCATCCGCAATGAGATCGTCGGTATGGGGTTGGAGCCGGAGCGGCTGTACAACGCGGTCAAGCGATTCCAGACCCTGGGTGAACGTGGGGAATTCACGTCCAGGGTGCCCACCTACCGGGTGCTTCGCCGGCACGCCGCGATGGTCGTCAAACCGCGCCATCCGTATCACCTGCTGGCCAACACGATGGTCCGACTGTCCGACCTGTATCCCCGGGCTCTGCTCAAGCCGATCCCGAGCTGGTTCACAGAACTCACCCACGAGCCAGCCGCCTGACATGATTCACGACACCCTGATCGTCGGCGCCGGATTCACCGGGCTGGGCACCGCCATCAAGCTTCGGCAGGCCGGCGTCGAGGACATCGTCATCGTCGAGCGCGGACACCGGGTCGGCGGAACCTGGCGCGACAACACCTATCCCGGTGTAGCGTGCGACATCCCGTCGCTGCTGTACTCGTTCTCCTTCGTCAAGAACCCGTCATGGTCACGGGCGTACCCGTCGGGGGCGGAGATCCTCCGGCACATCGAGGACATGGCCGACCAGCACGGCCTGACCCCGCTGATCCGGTTCGGCACCGAGGTCACCGGCCTGAAGTTCGACGATCAGACCGGCGTGTGGACGGTGAGCACCAAGCGGCGCAAGCGGTTCCAGGCCCGGACGGTGGTGCTGGCCTCAGGACCGTTGGCGGACCACAGCTTCCCCGAGATCCGCGGCATCGACACCTACCGTGGCCGCAAGATCCACAGCGCATCGTGGGACCACGACTACGACTTCGCCGGCAAGCGTGTCGCGGTGATCGGCACCGGCGCGAGCGCGGTGCAGATCGTTCCGGAGCTGGTCAAGACGGCCGCCTTCGTCAAGGTCTTTCAGCGCACCCCGGGCTGGGTGCTGCCGCGCCTGGATCTCCCGATGCCCACGGCGGTGCAGACGCTGTTCGCTAAAGTCCCTGCCGCCCAGGAGATCGCCCGCCAGGCCCTGTACTGGGGGCATGAGGCGAGCGCGGCGGCACTGGTGTGGAACACCCCGATGAGTGGTCTGGTCGCCCAGTTGGGCAAAGCCCATCTGCGTCAACAGGTCAGGGACCCGTGGATGCGTCGCCAGCTCACCCCCGACTTCACCCCGGGCTGCAAGCGGATGCTGATCTCCAGCGACTACTACCCCGCGCTTCAGCGTGACAACTGCAAGCTGATCGACTGGCCGATCGCCACGTTGAGCCCCGCGGGAATCCGCACCAGCGACGGCGTCGAGCACCATCTCGACGCGATCGTCTTCGCCACCGGCTACGACGTCCATCTGTCCGGCCCCCCGTTTCCGGTCACGGGCCTGGGCGGCCGGTCGCTGCAGCAGGACTGGGCCGACCACGCCGAGGCCTACAAAAGCGCCAGCGCGCACGGCTATCCGAACCTGTACTTCATGACCGGGCCGAACTCCGGCCCGGGACACAACTCGCTGCTGGTCTACGTCGAAGGCCAGATCGCCTACGCGGTCGACGCGATCACCGCGATCCTGAACCGGAACCTGCGCTATCTCGATGTGCGAGCCGACGTCCAGCGGCGCTACAACGAGCGCATCCAGCGGCGGCTGGCCAAGACCACCTGGATGTCAGGCTGCCAGAGCTGGTATCTGACCGCCGACGGATTCAACGCCTCGATGTACCCGGGGTTCGCGACGCAGTATCGTCGACAGATGCAGTTCCGCGCCGAGGATTACACCGCGGTGGCCTGAGATGTCCGGCCCCATCCAGACGATTCTGCGCCGGGTCCGACGCGGCTCGCGCGACGTGGTCGAGAACGCGGTGTCACAGCTGTTCGACGCCGCCGTACAGCCGCACGGCGCCGCCGATTCCGGCGAGTACCGTATCGACGACCTCGCGCGGCTCGCGGGCACCACGACGCGCAACATCCGGGTTTACCGCGACCGCGGTCTGCTGCACCCGCCGCTGCGGGTGGGCCGGATCGCGCTGTTCAACGACACGCATCTGACGCGGCTGCGGCTGATCACCTCGCTGCTGGACCGCGGTTACAACATCGCCCATGTCAAGGAGATGCTCTCGGCGTGGGAACAGGGCAAGGATCTCGGCGACATGCTGGGCCTGGAATCGGCGATCGCGGGCAGCTGGGCCACCGAGAAGCCGCAGCGCATGCCGCTGACCGCGGCGCGGCGTCTGATCGACGACGACGCCGGATTCGACCGGCTGGTGGCGCTGGGCATCATCCGGGTCGAGGACGACGCGCACGCCACCATCGTGCGCCCCACCTTGGTGGAGGCATTCACCGAAATCAGGCACTACGGCGTGGCTTTGGACAAATTGATCGACCTGCATGAGCAGGTGACTCCCCTGCTCGACCAGATCAGCGCGATCCTCGTGCGGGCCGGCCTCGAAGAGGTGGTCGACAAGGTCAACCCCGGCGCGGCCCTGCCCGACGACGTCGAGGTCGCCCAGCTGATCACGACGCTGGTGCGCTTCCGCACCCAGGCGGTGACCGCCGTCGCTGCGACGCTGGCGTTCTCGATCGAGTCGCAGGTGGAATCCACGGTGGCGCAGTTGCTCGGTGATCTGGTCGAGAAGACGGCAGAGGCCGCCGGCGAATAGCCGCCAAGTATCCTTCCGGGCGTGCTTGACGGACTCTGGGCCACGGCCACCCGCCACCGTTTCCTCGCCGATGTGCGGGAGGGCACCATCACCGACGCGGACTTCGACCGGTGGCTGGTGCAGGACGCGGTGTTCGTCGCCGATCTGCTGACGTTCCAGGCCCGGCTGCTCGCACGCGCACCGCGGCCGGCCCAGACCACGCTCGCCGGAGGCTGCGCCGCGCTGGTGTCCGAACTCGACTGGTTCGACGGGCAGGCGGCGCAGCGCGGTATCGACACCGACCAGCCCGCCCTGCCGGCCACGCTGAAGTACCGGGAACTGCTGCAGCGCCTCGACACTGCGCCCTACGAGGCGGCCATCACGGCGCTGTGGGTCATCGAGAAGGTCTACCTGCTGGCGTGGGCCACCGCCGCGTCGGACTCGTCCCCGTACCGCGAGTTCGTCGAGCACTGGACCGCTCCGGGTTTCGCCGACTACGTGCGTGCGCTCGAGGAACTCGCGACCCCGGCCGACCACGACGACGTCATCGCCGAGGTGCTGTCCCACGAGGTCGCGTTCTGGGACATGGCGCTCGGCGCGTGACTACTCCCATTCGATGGTGCCCGGCGGCTTGCTGGTGACATCGAGCACCACCCGGTTGACCTCACGCACCTCGTTGGTGATCCGCGTCGAAATCCGTTCCAGCACTTCGTAAGGCACCCGCGTCCAGTCGGCCGTCATCGCGTCCTCACTGGACACCGGACGCAACACGATGGGATGGCCGTAGGTGCGGCCGTCACCCTGCACCCCCACCGAGCGGACGTCGGCCAGCAGCACCACCGGGCATTGCCAGATCTGGTGATCCAGTCCCGCCGAGGTCAACTCCTCACGGGCGATGGCATCGGCCCGGCGCAACGTGTCCAGCCGCTCGGCGGTGACCTCGCCGACGATCCGGATGCCCAGGCCCGGTCCCGGGAACGGTTGGCGCGCAACGATCTCCTCGGGCAGCCCGAGCTCCCGGCCTACCGCGCGCACCTCGTCCTTGAACAGCAGCCGCAGCGGCTCGACGAGCGTGAACTTCAGATCGTCGGGCAGTCCGCCGACGTTGTGGTGGCTCTTGATGTTGGCGGTGCCGGAACCGCCGCCGGACTCCACCACGTCGGGATAGAGCGTGCCCTGCACCAGGAACTCGACCTCACCGCCGGACAGGTCGACGGCGTCGCGGACGGCACCCTCGAACGCGCGGATGAACTCGCGGCCGATGATCTTGCGCTTGCCCTCCGGGTTGGTCACCCCCGACAGCGCCTCCAGGAACCGGTCGGCCACGTCGACGGTGACGAGGTTGGCGCCGGTGGCGGCGACGAAGTCGCGCTGCACCTGGGCCCGTTCGCCGGAGCGCAACAGCCCGTGGTCGACGAACACACAAGTGAGCCGGTCACCGATGGCGCGCTGCACCAGCGCCGCCGCCACCGCCGAGTCGACCCCGCCGGACAGGCCGCAGATCGCCCGCCCGTCGCCGATCTGGGTGCGCACCTGCTCGATGAGGGCCTCGGCGATGTTGGCCGGTGTCCAGGTGGCGTCGATGCCCGCGAACTCGTGCAGGAACCGGCTGAGCACCTGCTGGCCGTGCGGGCTGTGCATCACCTCGGGGTGGTACTGCACGCCGGCCAGCCGGCGGTCCTTGTTCTCGAAGGCCGCTACGGGAGCCCCGGCACTGGTCGCGACGACCTCGAAACCGTCCGGTGCGGCCGTCACCGCGTCGCCGTGGCTCATCCACACCGGCTGAGTGTGGGGCAGGTCGGTATGCAGTTGTCCGCCAGCCACTTTGAGCTCGGTGCGGCCGTACTCGCTGGTGCCGGTGTGCGCGACGGTGCCACCCAGCGCCTGCGCCATCGCCTGGAACCCATAGCAGATCCCGAACACCGGGACGTCGAGGTCGAACAACGCGGGGTCGAGCCGGGGTGCGCCGTCGGCGTAGACGCTGGCCGGACCCCCGGACAGCACGACCGCCCGCGGGTTGCGCGCCTTGATCTCGTCGACGGTGGTGGTGTGCGGGACGACCTCGGAGAACACCCGCGCCTCGCGTACGCGTCGGGCGATCAGCTGCGCGTATTGCGCGCCGAAGTCGACGACCAGGACCGGGCGGGGAGCTGCAGATTCCACCGGGTCAGTCTAGTGAGTGCCCGGTCAACGTGATCGCCGGAGCGCTCCCGCGGTTCGGCGCACCCCCCGCTGCCGAACCGCCTCGCCACCGGCGATCACGTTGACTCCCCCGAGCACTGGCCACGCTATCGGCGCCCGGCGGGACTGTCTGTCAGCCGAACGGCCGAAATCTAGTAAAGGTCGTTGAGGCTGAGGATCCCGTCCTCGATCGCGCGCGCCAGCAGCGCCGACTTCGTCGGGGCCGGCCTGCCCACCCCCGCGTATTTGGCCCGCGCCCGCTGCAGATGAGTGCGCACGGTGGTCGGCGCGATGAACAGCCGCTTGGCCACCAGTTCCTTGCTCTCGGTCTGGAACCACGCGACCAGGATCTGTTTCTCACGCTCGGTGAGTTTGATCCGCCCCACCGTGCTGTCGTTGAGCATGGCCTTGCCCATCCGTGGACCCACGTAGGGCGTGGCGGTGTGCGCCGAGTGCACCGCCTCGATCAGGTGGCGCTTGCCTTCCGACTTCACCAGGTAGGTGACCGCGCCAAGATCCAGACACCGCAGGATCACCTCGTCGGCGGTGATGTGGGAGTACACGATGACGCGCTGGTCGCGATCGGCGAGCCTGGACAGCGTCTCGAAGTCCGGCCGGTGGCCTTCGATCTGCAGGTCGAGCAGCACCACGTCGACGTCGCCTCCGTCGGCCGGGTGCTTGTCGAAGTACTCGGCCGGACGCATGAAGCTGTCCACCAGTTCGATCGGCGGGTCGGCGTCCCCGCACCACGCCTGAATCCCTGCATGCACGACATCGTGATCGTCGATGATCGCGATTCGCACAGGTCGCCGCGCCTCGCCCTCGCGGGACATCCCCCCGGCACCTCCCCCTGGTAGACACACTCGTCAAACTGTCAGTCCGTGCCGGTATTTAATCCCAGCCCTGCGGCGGCCGCGAGGGAAAACCCGGCTGAAGTTGCCGAATATGGGCTTTCTGTCGCCGGCAACGACGAATTAGTACGTTCGACCGACACGACGGCGGCGATATGTTCCCCGGGCTAACGTAGCGGCGACAACGCATCGGGTTCGCTGGGGGGCGGCATGGCGACGAGCGGCACCAGGGTGGGTTCTGCCGCGCAACGGCATTTGATGAGGCGGGCGGCCACCGTCGGTCTGCTGATGCGCAACACCGTGAACCTCGGCGTCGCGCTCATCACACTCGCCGATCCAGGCGGCCTGGCCACCCCTGCCGGCAGGTGGCTGCTGGCGGTGCTCGCGGTGTGGTCGGCGGCGCGGCTGCTCACCCGGTCCCACCACCCGGCCTGGCTGGCGGTGGACTACGCCCTCGTGCTGGCCGTCTGTCTGGCCATCCCGGTACTGACGCCCGCTGCGGATTTCTACGCGTCGAACTCGGCTCCGCAGGCCATCGCCGGTACCGCGGTGGTGAGCATCTCGGTGTCGGTGCCGGCGCCGGCCAGCGTGCTGATGACCGCCGGAATCGCCGCGGCCTACGCCTGGGGCGCCGCCGCCGTCACCGGCTGGGAAAACCTGACCTCAGTGACCGCGCTGTTCTACTTCGTCGTCCAATGCGCCACGGCCTCGATCATCCGCTACATGCTGCTGCGGGCGGCGGGCGTGATCGACCGTGCCCGCAGCGAGCGCGACGAAGCGGAGGTCGCCCGCCGGGTGACCGACGCTCTCCGCGACTACGAACGCGAACAACTCGCTCTGCTGCACGACACGGCCGCATCGACCCTGCTGATGGTCGGCCAGGGCGGTCCGCTGCCCACGCGGCGCCTCGCCGCCCAGGCCCGGCGCGATCTGCGCCTGCTCAGCGACGGCGCCTGGGTGGCTCCGCCGGCGCGGGTGGAACTGGTTGCGGCGCTGCGGGAGTGCGCCCAGCGCCTCACCACACCGGTGGTGTTCGACGGCAGGGAACGCCTCCGGCTGCCCGGGGCGACGGCCGCTCCGGTGATCGCGGCGGCCCGCGAGGCGATGACCAACGTCGACCGGCACTCCCGCGCCACGCTGCTGCGGATCACCGTGTCCGGCAGCATGATCCGCCTCGAAGACGACGGAATCGGCTTCGACGTCGGCGTGCCGCGCCGCGGTCACGGCGTGGACGACTCGATCATCGATCGGATGGCGCGGGCGCGCGGCCAGGCACGCGTGATATCCAGCCCGGGCGCCGGAACGGTGACCGAACTGTGGTGGTCCCCTACCGACACCGCGGTGAAGTCGCCGACCGTGGACCCGGACCGTCTGCTGGAGCGCACCAGAACCCGCTACGGTCTCGCGCTCGCCGCGTACGCCCTGGTGAACCTCGCCGTGACCGTTCCCGCCGCCGATGCCGTACTCGGTGTCGTCGCAGCACTCGGCACGCTGGCCGCGGTACCCGGAATACTCTGCCAGCGATGGACTTTGGCCTGGCCGGCCGGACTGCTACTGCTGGCGGTCACGGTCGCCCAGCCTGCGCTACTGCCGCAGGACGCGCTGGTCGGGTACGCGCACTGGGCGCAGAGCGGTATCGGCTGGTGTGTGCTGCCGCTGCTTCTCGCACTGCCGACCAGGATTGGGGCCGCGCTGCTGGTCGGCTTCTGGGTGCTCAACAGCGCTGTCGTGGCCCTGCGGGATCCGTCCGCGGTTGTGCTCGTCAACATCGGTCTGGGCACCGCGAGCATTCTCGGCGTGCAGCTGTTCGCCTTCGTCTTCAACGGTCTGATGCGCGACGCGGCCAAAGTGGTGGAGGCCGAGACCCGGGCCCACCGTCGGCTGGTCACCCGGGACCGGGTCAGCGCCGCGCTGCGCACCGAATACCAGCGCCGCTACGCCACCATCGTCGACAACGTCGTCCCCCTGCTGGATGCGCTGACGCGTGGCGAACCCGTCGACGCGGCCATGCAAGCCCAGGCCCGCGCTGAATGCCGCAGGCTTCGAGCGCTTTTCGATCAGGCCGGCATCTTCGACCATCCGCTGATGCAGAAGATCCGGACGCTCGTCGACGACGCCGAAGCACGCAATCTCGGCGTGGCGTTCGACCTGTCCGGCACACTGCCCGACCTCGGCGACCAGCAGATCGCCGCACTGGTGGACCGGCTCTCCGAGGTGCTGGCTCATGCGTCGAGCACGGTGCGCATGGTGTTGTCCGGCACCGACGATGAGGTGGAGATCAGCGTCGTCATCGACACACACACCGATACCGAGGCCGCGCCCGCAGGTCTGGGTGACGCCGAGGTGGTGGTGTCCGGCCGGGAGATGTGGTGCCTGATCCGCTACCCGGCCGAGCTGACCGGTTCGATCGGGATCTGACGCAGCCCCGCCGGCGCATCCGCCGGCACCACAGGATTTTTCGGCGCGATCGGGGACAGCCGGCGGTACGGCTGCCCCTGTGCCGGCCGCAGATCGTCCTCGCCCTTGTTCGGCCACAGTGACGCGGCCCGTTCGGCTTGGGCGGTGATCGACAACGACGGGTTCACCCCGAGGTTCGCCGAGATCGCCGCGCCGTCCATCACCGACAGGGTGGGGTAGCCGTAGACCCGGTGGTACGGGTCGATGACGCCGTGCCCGGGACTGTCGCCGATCGCCGCGCCACCGAGGAAGTGCGCCGTGAGCGGGATGTTGAACAATTCACCCCAGGTGCCGCCGGCGACGCCGTCGATCTTCTTCGCGATGCGCCGGGTGACCTCGTTGCCCGCCGGGATCCAGCTCGGGTTGGGTTCGCCGTGGCCCTGCTTGCTGTCGAGCATGCGGAAACCGAACCTGGTCTTGCGGGTGAACGTGGTGATCGAGTTGTCCAGGTGCTGCATGACGAGCGCGATCATGGTGCGCTCGCTCCAGCGGCGCGGGTTGAGCAGCCGCAGTGTGCCGCGCGGGTCATCCCGCGCGCTGTCGATCAGCTGCCGCCATCGCGGCACGTCGGTGCCCTGCGGCCCGGTGCCGTCGGTCATCAGCGTCTGCAGCAGCCCCATCGCGTTGGAGCCCTTGCCGTAGCGCACCGGTTCGACGTGGGTGTCCGGCGTCGGATGGATCGACGACGTGATCGCGACACCGTGCGTGAGGTCGAGGTCGTCGCCGACCTTGAGCCGTCCGGCGCCGACGATCGACTCGGAATTGGTGCGGGTGAGCATGCCGAGCCGGTCGGAGAGCTCGGGCAGCTTGCCCTGATCGCGCATCTTGAACAGCAGCTTCTGCGTGCCGTAGGTGCCGGCGGCCAGGATCAGGTGGTTGGCGGTGAACGTCCTGCTTCGCCGGCGCAGCTTGCCTCCGGTGCGCTTGGTCCGCACCTCCCACAGCCCGTCGGGACGCTGCTCGAAACCGGTGACCATGGTCAGCGGGTACACGTCGGCGCCGGCCTTCTCGGCCAGGCCCAGGTAGTTCTTGAGCAGCGTGTTCTTGGCACCGTAGCGGCAGCCGGTCATGCAGGAGCCGCACTCGATGCAGCCGGTGCGGGCCGGACCGACCCCGCCGAAGTACGGGTCGGCCACGGTCTTGCCGGGCGTCTTCTCGTTGTCGGGGCCGAAGAACACCCCGACGGGGGTCGGCACGAAAGTGTCGCCGACGCCCATGTCCTCGGCGACCTCCTTCATGATGCGGTCGGCGTCGGTGAAGGTCGGGTTGGTGACGACGCCGAGCATTCGCTGGGCCTGGTCGTAGTGCGGCATCAGTTCCGCACGCCAGTCGGTGATGTTCTTCCACTGCGGGTCGTTGAAGAACGGCTCCGGCGGGACGTACAGCGTGTTCGCGTAGTTCAGGGATCCGCCGCCCACACCGGCGCCGGCCAGGATCATCACGTTGCGCAACAGGTGGATGCGCTGGATCCCGTACATGCCGAACTGCGGGGCCCACAGGAACTTCCGCAGGTTCCAGGAGGTCTTGGCGAATTCCTCATCGGCGTAGCGCCGGCCGGCCTCCAGCACGCCGACGCGGTAGCCCTTCTCGGTCAGGCGCAACGCACTCACGCTGCCGCCGAACCCCGAGCCGATGATCAGCACGTCATAGTCAGGCTTCATCGGCACATTATGAACTTACCGGCCGGTAACCAGCTAGAAAGGCGACCCTAACTTCGGTAGGCGATAGGGTCGGTGGCTGTGACCACTCGGGCCGGTTCGGGCATCACCGCGCGCGAGGCGAAGCGCCTGCAGACCAGAGAGCGGTTGTTGGGCGCGGCGATCGCGGAGTTCAAGCGCGCGGGCAAGGACGAGGCCGACGTCGGCGCCATCGTGGCCGCGGCCGGAGTCGCGCACGGCACCTTCTTCTTCCACTTCCCCACCAAGGAACACGTCCTTCTCGAGCTGGAGCGCCGGGAAGAGGACCGCATCGCCAAACGGTTCGCGTCGTTCGTCAAGACCCCTCACGACCTGGCGACCACCTTGCGCGAGGCCGCGCAGCTGGTCCTCGGGCTGGAACGCCGGCTGGGGGCCCTGCTGTTCAAAGACTTTCTCGCGCTGCACTTCTCGCCGACCCGACCACCTGCCGAGCACGGTGTCGACCACCCGCTGATCGTGTTGGTCGCCGATCAGATCGACAACGCCCGCCGGCGCGGCGAGACCGCCGCCGACGTCACGCCGATGAACAGCGCCATCTACTTCCTGCTGGGCCTGTACGCATTGCTGATCACCACCGACGACTCCACCGGCAGGGGCGAGCTCGTCGACGACTATCTGACCCGCACGCTGCGCAGCCTGCAGTAGGCCTCAGCGCCCGACGGTCAGCCCGACCTTCTGGAATTCCTTGAGGTCGCAATAGCCGGCCTTGGCCATGGACCGGGCCAGACCCCCGACGAGGTTCAGCGAGCCGAACGGGTCGTCGGACGGGCCGTTGAGCACCTGACTCAGCGCCGGCCGTTCCTCGTCGGCGACCTGCATCATCGCGCCGCGCGGCAGCGACGGGTGCGCGGCCGCGGCGGGCCAGAACCAGCCGCCGCCGAGCGCTTCGGCGGACACCGCCAGCGGCGTGCCGAGTACGACGGCGTCGGCGCCGCACGCGATCGCCTTCGCCAGATCGCCGGAGGTGTGGATGTCCCCGTCGGCGAGCACGTGCACGTAGCGCCCGCCGGTCTCGTCGAGGTATTCGCGCCGCGCCGCGGCGGCGTCGGCGATCGCGGTGGCCATCGGCACGCTGATGCCCAGCACCTCGTCTGAGGTGGTGACGCCGGCGGTGGAGCCGTAGCCGACGATGACGCCGGCGGCGCCGGTGCGCATCAGGTGCAGCGCGGTGCGGTGGTCGAGCACACCGCCGGCCACGACCGGCACGTCGAGCTCGGAGATGAAGGTCTTGAGGTTGAGCGGCTCACCGTCGTTCGCGACGCGCTCGGCGGAGATGATGGTGCCCTGGATGACGAGCAGGTCGATGCCCGCGGCCACCAGCGTGGGTGTCAGCGCCTGGGCGTTCTGCGGGCTGACCCGCACCGCGGTGGTGACCCCGGCGTCGCGGATCCGCGCGACCGCTGACCCCAGCAGGTCGAGATCCAGCGGGGCCGAATGCAACTGCTGCAACAGCCGGGTCGAGGCCGAGGGGTCGGGATCCTTCTCACCGGCCTCGATCACCTGCGCGATCTTGTCCTCGACGTCGGCGTGGCGACCGATCAACCCCTCCCCGTTGAGCACCCCGAGCCCGCCGAGACGGCCGAGCTCGATCGCGAACTCCACCGACACCAGCGCGTCGGTCGGATGCGCCACCACCGGGATCTCGAAGCGGTACGCGTCGAGCTGCCACGCCGTGGAGACGTCCTTCGACGACCTGGTACGCCGCGACGGCACGATGTTGATGTCGTCGAGTTCGTAGGTGCGACGGGCGGTCCGGCCCATGCCGATCTCCACCATGTCTCGCATGTTCACTCCCCTGTGTTGGCCCCTGCAGACCCTAGCGGGTGGTGTAGTTCGGGGCTTCCACAGTCATGGTGATGTCGTGCGGGTGGCTCTCCTTGAGCCCGGCCGCGGTGATCTGGACGAACTGCGCCTGCTGCAGTGCTTCGATGGTCGGCGAGCCCGTGTAGCCCATCGCGGCGCGCAGACCGCCGACGAGCTGGTGGATCACGGTCGACAGCGGGCCGCGGAACGGCACGCGGCCTTCGATGCCCTCGGGCACCAGCTTGTCCTCGGAGAGCACGTCGTCCTGGAAATAGCGGTCCTTGGAATAGGAACCACGCAGGTTGCCGGTGGCGCCCCGCCCCTGCATCGCGCCGAGCGAGCCCATGCCGCGGTAGCTCTTGAACTGCTTGCCGTTGACCAGGATCAGCTCGCCGGGTGACTCGGCGGTGCCGGCCAGCAGCGAACCCAGCATTGCCGTCGAAGCGCCTGCGGCCAGCGCCTTGGCGATGTCACCGGAGTACTGCAGGCCGCCGTCGGCGATCACCGGCACACCGTGCGGTGCGCACGCGGCTACCGCCTCCAAGATCGCGGTGATCTGCGGGGCACCGACACCGGCGACCACCCGGGTGGTGCAGATCGAGCCGGGTCCGACGCCGACCTTGACCGCGTCCGCGCCGGCCTCGACCAGCGCGGCGGCCGCGGCGCGGGTGGCGACGTTGCCGCCGACCACCTCGACGCGGTCCCCGATCGCGGCCTTGAGCCGGTGCACCATGTCGAGCACGCCCCGGTTGTGGGCGTGCGCGGTGTCGACAATCAGTACGTCCACACCGGCGTCAGCCAGCGTCATCGCGCGCGTCCACGCGTCCTCGCCGACCCCCACCGCGGCCCCGACCAGCAGCCGGCCGTCGCTGTCCTTGGTGGCCAGCGGGAACTGCTCGGTCTTGACGAAGTCCTTGACCGTGATCAGGCCGGTGAGCCTGCCGTGCCCGTCGACGATGGGCAGCTTCTCGATCTTGTGGCGGCGCAGCAGCCCGAGCGCGGCCTCGGCCGAGACTCCCTCCTGCGCGGTGATCAGCGGAGCCTTCGTCATCACCTCGGAGACCGGCTTGGACTGGTCGACCTCGAAGCGCATGTCCCGGTTGGTGATGATCCCGACCAGCGAGCCGGTGTCGTCGACGACCGGCAGGCCCGAGATCCGGAACCGGGCGCACATCGCGTCAACCTCGGCCAGCGTGTTGTCCGGCGAGCAGGTGACCGGATCGGTCACCATGCCGGCCTCGGAGCGCTTCACGGTCTCCACCTGACCGGCCTGCTCGGCGACCGGGAGGTTGCGGTGCAACACCCCCATCCCGCCGGCACGGGCCATCGCGATCGCCATCCGGGACTCGGTCACGGTGTCCATCGCGGAACTGACCAACGGGACCTTCAACCGGATCTTGCGGGTCAGCTGACTCGAGGTGTCGGCGGTCGCCGGGATCACGTCCGACGCGGCGGGCAGCAAGAGGACGTCGTCGAAGGTGAGCCCGACCATCGCGACCTTGGTGGGGTCGTCGCCGCCTGTGGGCACAGGAACGGCGATGGGGATGCTGCTTTCGGCGATCGACATGGGTGGGGCCTCCGGTAACAGATGCAGCCAGGTGACGGGACCACCTGAAAGCCACATCTTATCGGCTTCGAGCCTGCCGTTTTGATTCCCCGCGACGTGCCGGGTGTGCGCTGGCGCGATACCTGGGAGGCTGCGTAGTCTGGGAACGTGCGAGACCACCTGCCACCAGGATTGCCGCCCGACCCGTTCGCCGATGATCCGAGCGATCCGTCGGCGGCGCTCGACGCCCTGGAGCCCGGTCAGCCGTTGGATCCGCAGGAGCGCACCGCCGTGGAGGCGGATCTGGCTGACTTAGCTGTCTACGAAGCACTGTTGGCGCACAAGGGAATCCGCGGACTCGTCGTGTGCTGCGACGAATGTCAGCAGGATCACTACCACGACTGGGACATGCTGCGCGCCAACCTGTTGCAGCTGCTGGTCGACGGCACCGTCCGGCCACACGAGCCCGCCTACGATCCCGAACCCGACTCCTACGTCACGTGGGACTACTGCCGCGGCTATGCCGACGCCTCCCTCAATGAGGCCACGTCGGATTCCGACGGTTATCGCTGAGGGCGCAACCGCAACCCCGAGAGCTCGATCAGCCCGCGCCGCCCGGTAGCGGCAGCAGGATGATCGGCGTGGTCGTCGTCGGCACAGCCGGAAGCTGCTCGGTCGGCGTGGCCGGCGGCACCTCGTCGACCGTCGGCGCGGGTGTCGGTACGGGCGTGGCGCTCGGCGTCGGTACCGCCGTCGGGGTCACGGTCGGTGTCGGAGACGGCGCGGCCACCGAGGTCGACGTCGGCAGCTGTGCGCGCGCTGTCGTCGACGTCGGAGACGGGGCCCGCGTCGTGGTCGACTGAACCGTCGTCGACGTCGGAGAGGGGGTCGCCGACGTGCTCGACGGCGTGGCCTCGACCGACGTGGTGGTCGGTGAGCTGGTCGGCGGCACGGTCGTGGTGGTCTCCGACGAAGGCGCGGTGGTGGTCTCCGACGGTGCGGAGGTGGTCTCCGACGGCGCGGAGGTGGTGTCGCTGGTGTCGCTGGTCACCGGGGCACCCGGGTCCAGCACCACCGCCGGCAGCTCAGGGAAGGTCGGCAGCGGCGCACCGGGCGGGACGGTCGCAGCGGCATTCTGAGCTTCGACCTTGACGGTCAGCTCCTGCCACTGCGTGACCAGTTCCTGCCGGCTCTGAAGATCGTTCACGGTCGCGACCGTGGTCGTGACGGCTTGCAGCTTCTCCTGAGCCCCCTGCCAGTCACCCTGCTCGATGAGCTGCTGCACCTGCTGCATCTCGGTCTGCGCGGCCAGAATCACCGCGTCGTCCCGGGTCTGGGTCTGCTCCCCGAACAGCATGGTCCGCAGCCCGTACAGAGCGTCTCCGGGGCCTGACCCGGCGATCACCGCACCGAATCCTCCGATGGCCAGCATCGCCGCGGCGGCAGATCCGACCACCGCCAGCGAGAACCGGCGGCGCGGCGCCGGCCTGGTCGCACGGTCCAGCGCGGCGGCCGCGTCTTCCGGGGTCAGCACGTGCCCCATCGGGGTCTCGCGCACGTCGTCGCGCCAACCCGCCAGCAGGTGTGCCAGCTCGGCCTCACCGTGGTCGGTCGAGTACGGCTGCTGCTGCGCGGCCAGCGCGTCGAGGAACTGGTCGGTGCGATTGATCTCGTTGAGGGACGGGTCGCCGCCCGCATCCCAGCGTCCGAAGTCAGGCATGTTCGCGCCCGTTCGCCGTGATCTCCGCCTTCAACCGCGTCAGCGCCCGATGCTGGGCCACCCGCACGGCGCCGGCGGTGCTGCCGACCGCGTCGGCCGTCTCCTCGGCGCTCATGCCGACTACGACACGCAGGATCAGGATCTCGCGCTGCTTTTCGGGCAGCACCTGCAGCAGTTTGGCCATCCGGGCCGAGGATTCGGAGTCGATCGCCAGCTGCTCCGGGCCGGCTTCGCCGGAGAAGCGCTCGGGGACGACATCGATCGGATCCGCCTTGTTTCGCCCGGCGGCGCGATGCGCATCAGCAACCTTGTGCGCTGCGATCCCGTACACGAAGGCCAGGAATGGTCGTCCCTGATCCTTGTAACGCGGCAGCGCCGTGATGGCGGCCAAGCACACCTCCTGAGCTACGTCATCAGCTGAAAGACCGCTGCGTTCCGCGGTCCCCACCCTCGCCCGGCAGTAGCGGACGACGAGGGGGCGGATGGTCTCCAGCACCTCCCGAAGTGCATCTCGATCACCGGCGACAGCTTCAGCAACGACAGCATCGAGACGTTCTCCCGAAATTGTCATCGTGAGCAGGTTCTCCAGCGTTACGTCGGGGACACATCCCGGAGGGGAGGTGGCTTGATCAGTCGGTATCAGTCGGTACGAGTCGGTTATCGGTCGGTACCAGTCGGTGCCGGCTCAGCTAAACAATAACGATCGAGGGGGCCACAACCTCGTTACCTCGGGCGCCACACGCCGCCCCATCTGGTCACGGCCTCGGCCGCGCTGTCTCGGAGATGTCGGATCTGCGCCGCGGACAGGCTCTCAGACCCGATATCGACCAGCAGGGACGCCAGCGCCAACTGCAGCGGAATCAGAGCGTGCTCTCGTGCCCGGGTCAGCGCGGCCGCGGCCTCCCGGCGGGCGTCGTCCAGGTCACCGCGACTGCACAACGCGGCCGCGAGCACCACCTGCGACTTGACCGCATGCCGCAGCGACGCGTACCCGGCGGCGGCAGCCACCCCGCGCTCGGCGTGGCCGACCGCCTCGTCGCCGTCACCGCGGAACATCGCCAGCTCGGCCGACACCCACGCGAACCGCACCGACAGCCGCGGCGCGCCCCCCTTGTCCAGCACGGCGCCGGCGCGCTCCAGGGCGCGCGCCGACGCGGCGAACCGGCCCACCCCCAGCGCGTCCGCGGCCAGGCCGATCAGCGCGTCGGCCTCGGACTCATCCGTGTCCGCCAGAGCGGCCGCTCTGCCGTCCCACGCGCGGGCGCAGTCATGCCAGCCCAGCTGACGCAGGAACGACGCCTGAGTGCTCAGTGAAAGGGAGGTCAACCCGGCCGGGGCCGGACCGCGTCTCAGCCGCTGGAGGTCGGCCACGGCGCTCGCGTAGCGGCCCTGTCCGCCCGCCGCGACGGCGCGCAACCACAACTCGTACGGCCCCGACGCGGGCGGGAGCGGCCAGGCGCCGGGCCGGTCGCCGAACGCGGCGGCCCGGAGGCCGTTTGCGGGAATCGCGGCACCGGTGCTCATCGGACCGCGACGCTATCAATCCGAAAATCGTTTGAAAATCCCGTCAGTTAACAGTTCATGGATGGCGTGTTACAGCAATGTCAACGGCCACTTGGACAAACGTTGCCATATGTCCTCTCGCACGCGACGCCAACGGCCGAAATGACCGGTCACAACGGCGGGTGGACACGGCCTCTAGCACCGCTCGCATTGGCTGAACGTCGCTTGGATGAACGTGATGTAAATTTTCTGCCTGCGCATATGCGTTTTCGCACACAACGAGGGTATTGACGGCAATTCCGAAGCCCTTCTACGTTGTGTGCACGAGTGGTCATCGGCGACTGTGCTCGGATTTGTTCCAACGACTCGCGCGGACAGTGCCGCGAAAGAGTCTGCAGGGAGGGGTTTTTCCAATGCCGCAGCCGCAGCAGCTGCCCGGTCCGAACGCCGACATCTGGGATTGGCAGATGCAGGGTGTTTGCCGGGGTGTCGATTCCGCGATGTTCTTCCACCCCGATGGCGAGCGCGGCCGCGCCCGCGCACAGCGGGAAATGCGCGCCAAGGAGATGTGCCGACGTTGTCCTGTGATCACCCAATGCCGGTCGCACGCGCTGGCCGTCGGCGAGCCGTACGGCATCTGGGGCGGTCTCAGCGAGTCCGAGCGTGAACTGTTGCTCAAGCGAGGGATTCGCCGCAGCGCCTGAGACGTCAATCACGAGAGCCCGCCCCGGGTCGTCATCCCCGGGGCGGGCTCTCGTCGTCAATCCGGCCGAATTCGCCCCGCCCGGAGCCCCTGGTTGCGACCATAGAGCGACCACGGGTGCCAGACGAAGGGGATTACATGAGCACTGCGGCCGAGCGCGCGGCTCAGTTGGAACTCGTGGCGCGGCTGAAGTCCGCCTTCCCGGAGCTTCCCGACGCACCCACCCCCGACCTCCTCGACCACGCGCGAATCACGGCCTATCTCAAACCCGTTCACGATGTCGGCGGCGAACCGGACGCCCCGATGAAGTACGAGAACAAGCAATACGAGCAGTGGGAGGAGATGACCTACGTCATCTGTGAAGTGCTCGCCTGGCGCGGCATCTGGCTCTCCGAGGAGCGACGCCGGATGGGTAACGTCGACGTCGGACGCGCCCAGTATCTCGGCCTCCCGTACTACGGCCGCTGGCTGCTGGCCGTCGCCCGGGTCCTGGTGGAGAAACACCACATCGGCCTCGGCGAACTGAGCGAGCGCATGGCCGAGGTCGCGGCCCGATAGGCCGACGGCATCAAAGACGGGAAACTCGAGGCTGCGCCCAAGTGCGTGGGCGACGGTTCACAAGTCAGGCGCAACACCCACCACACGCATGCCGTTGGTAAAGGCGACCCGCAGGTGTATGCGGGTCTGGCCGGTGGGCCGAAGTTTGCCGTCGGCGACCCGGTGCGGGTCCGCGACCTTCCGGTGATCTTCTACACCCGCACCCCTGAGTACGTACGCGGTGCCGTCGGCGAGATCGCGACTGTCGCCTACGAGAGCCCCGCGGCCGAGGACGAGACCTGGGACCGGCCCGATGCCGAAGCGGAGTGGTTTTACGTCGTCGCCTTCCCGATGGCCGACCTGTGGCACGGCTACACCGGGACGCCGACCGACGTCCTGCGAACCGAGATCCCCGAACGCTGGCTTGAGCTAGCCAACTGAATCACCCAGCGCCCGAGAGGAATTCTGCGTGTCCCACGACCACCAGCATGATCACGACCACGACCGAACCGTGAAGCCGATGGTGGACGAGATCACCGACTTCGAGGTGCTCGAGATCGCGCTGCGCGAACTGTGCATCGAGAAGGGTATCTTCACCGCCGAGGAACATCGCCGCTTCACCGAGTTCGCCGAGCAGATCGGCCCGACGCCCGCGGCACGACTGGTGGCCAGAGCGTGGTTGGATCCGGAGTTCGAGCGGCTGGCACTGAACGAACCGATGACCGCCAGCAAGGAGGTCGGGGTCGACTGGATGGAGCCCACCGGATTCGGAACCCCCAGCGATTTCACCGCTTTCCAGATCCTCGCCGACACCCCCACGTTGCACAACGTGATCGTGTGCGCGCTGTGCTCCTGTTACCCGCGGCCGATCCTGGGCAACTCCCCTGAGTGGTACCGCACCCCGAACTACCGTCGCCGGCTCGTCCGGTGGCCCCGCCAGGTACTCGCCGAGTTCGGCCTGTACCTGCCCGACGACGTCGATGTCCGGGTCCAGGACTCCAACCAGAAGCACCGGTTCATGGTGCTGCCCATGCGCCCCGCCGGCACGCAGGACTGGGATGAGGATCAACTGGCCGAGATCGTCACGCGGGACTGCCTGATCGGCGTGGCACTCCCCCGGCCCGGGGTGACGACGAACGTCATCGTCGACACCCGGCCGGCCGTCCACCCGATCACCGATTGACCAGGAGCCCGCCTCGCGATGACGACATCACCGGACAGACCGGCCGCGCTCGAGCAGATCGTCGAGCGCAACCAGGTATGGCCGCGCATGGCGGCCAAGTACGGCGTGGAGAATCCGCTGCCGCCGTGGAAAACCAGCCTCGACGGCTTCTGCGACGCGCTCGACCGGGCCGCGTGCGCGGCCACCCCGGAGGTTCCGGGCTTCAAGGACCGCCGCGACGAGGAGGATGCGCTGTCGGCGACGCTGTACGCGGACCTGCCGTACCCGGAGAACCAGCTGATGTCGCTTGCCCATTCGCTCATCGCGCGGGGCGTCATCGACGAGGCGACGCTGGCCCGCCGGATGGCGGCCGTGCGCGCTCGTCTCGAATCCTAGGGCTGCCTCGCGCTACGGCGGCCCCATCATTCCGTGGCCCCTCATCATGGGCCCCATCATGGCCGGCATCCCGTCGTGGACGAATCCGGACACCTCGCGCGCATGTTCCCGGATCGCGGCGGTGATCGCCGGGTCAGCGGAGGTCTCCTCGGCGATGATGCCCGTCGGAGTCAGGGTGAGGGTCCGACGGTAGTCGGCGGCGCGCCGGAACAGCGTCGGCAGGCTCTCGCTCATGCACATGACCTCTGCGCCGCCGTCGACCCGTCCGTACATGTCGGCCACGTGCGCCTGCAACCGTGCGACGAGGTCCGGCGCATCCGATTCGGTGACGGTGCGGACGCCGCCCGGGGTCTCTTCGACAGAGCGCCGAAACTCGTTGTGGCGCCGGAACATTTCAATATAGGTCCGCATGTCCATCATGCCGGGGCCCTGGGTGAGCCGGATGTCCGGCATCGGCGGCCGCGCGAGCGCGCGCAGAAGGTATCCGATACCGAGAACGCTCCCGGCCGCTATCGCGCCGAGGGCGGCGCGCCGGGTCATCAGTTGCGCCATGTCGCATCCGTTCCGCTCGTCCGTGACTGCGATTCTGCGGCCACGGACGAGCGGTGCGATAGGGACTTTCGACCCCACCCCGCGCCGGCGCCCCGCGTGAGCGGGCTAGCGTCGAGCGAGCTCCCGCAGCGCCAGATCCGTTGCAGCCCAGTCCATACACTTGTCGGTCACGGACTGTCCGTAGGTGAGCGGGCTCGCCTCCGGCGCCTGGGCCCCGGCGACCAGGAAGCTCTCCAGCATGACTCCGGAGACGGGCAGCCCGTCACGCACCAGCTGCGCCACCTCGGCGGCCACCGCCGCCTGACGCAGATGATCCTTGCCGGAATTGGCGTGGCTGCAGTCGATCACGACCCGGCCAGGCAGCCCCGCCTTGACGAGCTTCTCGGCGGCCGAGTGCACCGACTCGGGGTCGCAGTTCGGTCCGGCGGTTCCGCCCCGCAGGATGACGTGGCAGTCCTCGTTGCCCGCGGTGCTCACCACAGCGCCGCGCCCCATATCGTCCATCCCGAAGAAAACATGCTGTGCCGCTGCGGATTTCGCCCCGTCAACGGCGACCTGGATATTGCCGTCGGTGCCGTTCTTGAAGCCGACCGGCATCGACAGTCCCGACGCCAGCTGGCGGTGAACCTGCGATTCGGTGGTGCGGGCGCCGATCGCACCCCACGCCACCGCATCGGCGATGTACTGCGGGCTGGTGGGCTCCAGGAATTCGCAGCCCACCGGGAGACCGATGTCGATGATGTCCAGCAGCAGTTGACGGGCGATGCGCAGTCCGCGGGCCACGTCGAAGGTGCCGTCCATCCCCGGGTCGTTGATCAGGCCCTTCCAGCCGATCGTGGTGCGCGGCTTCTCGAAATACACCCGCATGACGATCTTGAGCCGGTCCTTGAGCTCGTCGGCGATCTTGACCAGCCGGCCGGCGTACTCCAGCGCCGCCACCGTGTCGTGCACCGAGCACGGCCCCACCACGACCAGCAGGCGGTCGTCCCGCCCGGCAAGGATGTCGGCGATCTCGTCACGGTCGCGGGCCACCCGCTCGGCGCGCCGAGCGCCCAGGGGGAACTCCGTGAGCACCTCGTGCGGGCTGGGGATCGCGCTGAAACCGCGGATGCGCCGGTCCGACGTCGCGGGCGGGGTGGCGGTCTGCGCCAGAGTCATCTCGAAGGTGCCTTTCCGTGTAGTGGGCACCTGATGAATTATCCGGCGCCCTTGAATGACGAAAGGCAGCGACCTGCTGGTCACTGCCTGGGCTCCGGGTGGATGCGTTGCTTAGTGCTGCGCTTTATCGGCTCCGCCCGGAGCCTGGATAAAGCGCCAATAGCCGGCGCACACGCGGATGTTCACGTCGGCCAGGCTATACCCGTGCCTCGGCTCCGGGCAAACCGTCGTCGGCGGCGTACAGAATGGCCGGATGAGCGATTCACCCGAGAGCCCGCAGAACGGACCTGTTGCGGAGGACACCGACAACGAGGACGCCGCGCGCCAGCGGTGGCTGGCGGCCGTCGCCGAAGACTCCCGGACCGAGGAACGCCACCGTGCCGCCGCTGAGGTGATCGCCCACCGCCCCGAGGTGCCGGAAGAGCACCTCGCCGCGGCGGAGGAGCTGGTGCAGATGGGGCTCGCCTGGAGGAACGAGCTGGACGGCGCCTTCTCCTATACGCCGATCGACCCCGCCGGTAAGCCCGCCTAGCGATAACCGACCGCGATTCAGGTGACCCGGATCCAGGGTTGGCAGTTCCGCGATTCGACGGCCATCACCGTCGCGTTGATGTTCGCGTACATGGGACCGATCGACATGTTCGTCGCGACCACGTGATCCTTGTTCGCATCAGGACGGCAACGGATTCACAGGATCCGCACCGGGCTGGTGGCACAAGCGCAACCGCGGCCGCAACGGCGCCGACCCAGGTTGCTGCGTAAGCCAGTCGCATGACGCGCATAGGTCCCCGGAATCCATTGCCCGATGTCACGGGCAGCGACATGCTATCGCCCCTACTCCGCGGACGCGATATCGAGATTCAATTGTCCGGTGCGGGCTAGATGCACACAAAACCGCTGACATACCCGGACGGATCCGTCGCGCTGATGCATGCATCGACCCCCGCGTTCCAGCCCCACCTTCCACGACCCCACCCGGGGCCCCAGTCGTCGTGCTTCCAGTCGTCGTGGTGCGGCTTCTGGGCGATATCGACGCCGGGAGTGACCGGAGCGGCGTTCGCCATACCAGCGACCATCCCGCTCCCCAGGCCTAGGCCTATCGCAAAAATCAGTCCCGCAAACAGATAGTTGAGCTTCATGATTCCTTCTCTCCCATCGTGTTTGAGCGTACTGCGCGGAAATGCGAAACACACGGGCCCAGTGCTACCGAGCCATCAACGCCTCACACGAAAGCACCCCCGGCCTTTGGCGGACCGGGGGTGCTCGGTGGTCGTCACTTAGTGGTGGTGATGACCATGGCCATGGCCATGACCGTCATCCTCCGGTTCGGCCGGCTTGTCGACAACGGCCGTCTCGGTGGTGAGGATCATGCGGGCCACCGACGCCGCGTTGACCAAGGCCGAACGGGTGACCTTCACCGGATCGATGACACCGTCGGCGATCAGATCGCCGTACTCCATCGTCGCGGCGTTGAAGCCCTGTCCGACAGGCAGTTCGGAGACCTTGTTCACCACAACCGAGCCGTCCAGGCCGGCGTTGGTGGCGATCCAGTACAGCGGCGAGGACAACCCGGCGGCGAACACGTCGACACCAAGCGCCTCGTCACCAGACAGCTCCGAGCGCAACTTCTCCAGGCCGGCACGGGCCTGCACCAGAGCAGCACCGCCGCCGACGACGATGCCCTCCTCGACAGCAGCCTTGGCCGCGGCGACCGCGTCCTCGACCGCTTCCTTGCGCTTCTTGAGGTCCGTCTCGGTGGCGGCGCCGACCTTGATGACCGCGACACCGCCGGCCAGCTTGGCCAGCCGCTCCTCGAGCTTCTCGCGATCCCAGTCGGAGTCCGCCGCCTCGATCTCGGCGCGCAGCTGCGCTTTCCGGGCTTCGATGGCCTCCCGGGTGCCGCCGCCGTCGACGATGACCGTGCTGTCCTTGTCGACGACGACGCGCCGCGCGGTGCCGAGCACCTCGAGGCCCACGTCACGCAGCACCAGACCCACGTCGGGGTTGACGACCTGACCGCCGGTCACGACAGCGAGGTCATCGAGGAACGCCTTGCGCCGGTCACCGAAGAACGGCGCCTTGACCGCGACGGTCTTGAGTGTCTTGCGGATCGCGTTGACGACCAGTGTCGAGAGCGCTTCGCCCTCAACGTCTTCGGCGATGATCAACAGCGGCTTGCCCGCCTCGGCGACCTTCTCCAGCAGCGGAAGCAGGTCGGGCAGCGAGCTGATCTTCTCACGGTGCAGCAGCACGAACGCGTCCTCGAGCACCGCTTCCTGAGAATCGAAATCGGTGACGAAGTACGCCGACAGGAAGCCCTTGTCGAAGCCCACGCCCTCGGTGATCTCCAGCTCGGTGTTCAGGGTCGAGGACTCCTCGACCGTGACCACACCGTCGTTGCCGACCTTGGTCATGGCCTGCCCCACGAGCTCGCCGACCTGCTCGTCGCGAGACGACACGGTCGCGACCTGAGCGATGGCCTTCGCGTCGTTGACGGGGGTCGCCGAGGCCAGCAGCGCCTCAGACACGGCGTCAGCGGCCTTTGAGATGCCGGAGCCGAGCGCGATCGGGTTCGCTCCGGCCGCGACGTTGCGCAGCCCGGTCTTGACGAACGCCTGGGCCAGCACGGTCGCGGTCGTGGTGCCGTCGCCGGCGACGTCGTTGGTCTTGGTCGCCACCGACTTCACCAGCTGCGCACCGAGGTTCTCGAACGGATCCTCGAGGTCGATGTCACGCGCGATCGTCACGCCGTCGTTGGTGACGGTCGGCCCGCCCCACGACTTGGCGAGCACCACATTGCGGCCGCGCGGGCCGAGCGTCACCTTGACCGCATCAGCGAGCTTGTCGACACCGACCTCCATGGCGCGACGCGCGGTTTCGTTGAACTCAATCTGCTTACTCATGAATGTCTTTCCCTAGGAACGGGTGGAACGCGCGCCGCCCCGGACATCACCTGCGCATGCGGGACGTCCGGGGCGGAACACGATTCGCCTACTTGGAGACGACAGCCAGCACGTCGCGGGCCGACAGGATCAGGTACTCCTCGCCGTTGTACTTGATCTCGGTGCCGCCGTACTTGCTGTAGATGACGACATCGCCCTCCGACACGTCCAGAGGAATCCGCTTCTCGCCATCCTCATCCCAGCGGCCGGGGCCAACTGCGACGACGGTGCCTTCCTGCGGCTTCTCCTTGGCGGTGTCGGGGATGACCAGACCGGAAGCGGTCGTGGTCTCGGCCTCGTTGGCCTGAACGAGGATCTTGTCCTCGAGTGGCTTGATGTTCACGCTCGCCACGATGGAGCCCCTTCACTGATGTAGGTGTATGTACTCAGCGGCCGTTTCCGTCCTCGCGCCGTCGTCGCGGGTGTCGACACAAGGCTGAACCGGCTGCCGCCTAGCACTCTATACACGAGAGTGCCAGCACTCAAGGCTAGGGCCTGAAGCTCTTGCCGGAGGGGACCTCTGCGGCAGAACTTGAGGACGGCGGGCGCAAGATCGTGTGCTGGCGTGTCGGTGGGTGTTGGCATAATAGAACATGTGTTCGAGTTGATCGAGGGGGTGCCCGACCCCGACCAGCTGTCCGGGTTCTCGGCGGCCGAGCTGATCGACGCCGCCCGGGCCAGCGCCCGCGCCGAGAACGCCGCCTGCGCCCGCAAGCTGGCCGTGATGGCCGAAATCTTCACCCGCCGCACCGGCCTACCCGCCGGAGACCGCGAATCCTGGTGGATCGACCCCGAGGCCGCGGTCACCGCCGAACTGGCTGCCGCCCAGAACATCACCCAAGGCCTGGCCTCCCACCAAGCCCACCGCGGAGTCGCCCTGCGCGACCGGCTGCCCACAGTGTTCACCCTGTTCACCGCCGGACTGATCAGCGACCTGCTCGCCCGCACCATCATCTGGCGCACCTACCTGATCACCGACCCCGCCGTGATGGCCGCTGTGGACACCGAACGGGCCGACCAGATCAGCACCTGGGGCACCCTCTCGGCCGGCAAAACCGAACTGGCCATCGACGACATGATCGAACGCCACGACCCCGACGCCGTACGCAAAAAGAAGAACTCCACCCCCGGCCGCGCCCTGGAATTCGGCAGCCCCGTCGACCCACCCGGACTGACCACCATCTACGCCCGCCTCTACACCAGCGACGCCAACACCTCCGAAGAACTCATCAACGCCATGGCCCACAGCGTGTGCCCCGACGACCCCCGCACCCTCGACGACGACCGCCGCATCCAAGCCCACACCGCCCTGCTGACCGGAATCACCACCCTGGCCTGCCACTGCGGCACCGACAACTGCCCAGCCACCAACCGACCCCAACCCATCCGCAACACCACCATCTACCTCATCACCGACACCACCGGCGCCAATACCGACACCGCAGGTGAGGCTCAGGCCGACCAACCCACCGACCCGACCGGCGGCGAACAGTCCGCGGCTCAGGGTGTTGGCCGTCGCTCAGGATGCAGACGATGGCGTCACTGTGGATGCAGACGTGATTTCGGGGGTCGGTCTGCATTGTGACGGGGTAATCGTCGCGGCGACGCGGTGGTCGTCATGGTGACGACTGTCGGCAGGCATGGTGATGACGCCCCCGGCGGCAGCGCGGGGACGTCGGAGGGTCAGCCGGGTGGCGCCAGAAGGCGGCCGCGGGTGTACATCCCGATCAGGGTCCACGGCGGCTCACCGAGGGCGTAGCGGCGGCGGTCCCAGTAGGCCGCTGCCGACAACAGCGACAGCGCGTGGTGCAACATGTTCCCTCGGTAGCGCAGCGCGGTGAACGTGTCGGGGTCCAGGGCGAGCAGCTGCTCGGTCCCGTCGCGTGCGAGACGGTCCAGGTGCTCTGGCGGTAGTCGGCGAAGCCAGCGGCGCACGGTGGACACCGGCCGCCCCATGGTCGCCGCGATACGCCGGTGTCCGAGTCCATTTGCTTTGTGCAGCAATGCTGTTCCAATCACTGCGGTGGTGTCGGCATGGCGTGGCTGCAGAGCGGCGGGCATCACGATATGCGTTGACGAGCAGGACCGGCATCGCGTGCGGCGGGGGCGCACCGTGATCGTGGTCCCGTCGTGATCGCGCACAGAGCGCCGCCTGCCGTAGCCCCAAGAAGTCAGCTGGCCGTCGCGGCACCGCGGGCAGCGGAGTTCGCCGGCGGCGAGCAGTTTCTCGGCCAGTTCGCCGGTGCGCGCGACGATCACCGCAGAGCCAGTCCATGATCCACCAGCCTTACCTATCACCCGGGAACCGGGATAGGGGTCAGTTCGTGTTGGGCGACCGCAGAATCGACGCGTCCGCCGTCACCGATTGTGACGATCTCGGGATTCGGCATCGCGCCGGAGCCGAAATGGACTCTGCGCGAGCAGACCAGCGCGGGGTCCGTTCGTGGGCACGCTGATGATGCAGACGACCGCCGTCCCCGACCCGGGATTTCGACAACTTCAATGACGATCACCCCCGCCGTGGTCGTCACACAGAGGGACGGTCAACACTCAGGGCCAGGCACTCGTGGGCACGCGTGAACTGCGGCCCGGGACAACCGAACGGTCGACCTATGTGTTCGGCGCCGGCCTGACCCCGACCGCGTTGCTGGCCGGCATGTGCACCCAGGCCACCGTCCGCGAGATCATCCACCCCGGCCAGGCCGGACCCGAACCCCGCTACACCCCCTCAGCCGCACTGGCCGCGTACATCCGCTGCCGCGACCTGACCTGCCGCTTCCCCGGCTGCGACACCCCCGCCACCGACACCGACATCGACCACACCGTGCCCTACCCCACCGGACCCACCCACCCCTCAATGAAGCGCCCCAGGTTTGATGCCGCATCTTTCTGAGTTGGAAGGATGCAAACCATGCCGAAGAAGATCGACCCGAACGTCAGGGAGCGCTGTGTGCGGCAGGTGCTGGATACCTTGCCGCTGTACCCGTCGGTGACTGCCGCGTGTGAGGCCGTCGCGCGGCGTGAGGGCGTTGGGAAGGAATCGGTGCGCCGCTGGGTCGTGCAGGCCCAGATCGACGGGGGTCAGCGTCAGGGCGCTACGAGCGAGGAGCTCGCTGAGATCAAGGAGCTCAAGGCCAAGGTGCGCCGGCTTGAGGAGGATAACGAGATTCTGCGGCGGGCCTCGATTTTCTTCGCGGGGGAACTCGACCCCCGCAACCGATGATCGTCGCGTTCATCGACGAGCTGCGGGCCCAGGGCCACGCGGTCGAGTCGATCTGTCGAGTCCTGCGTGAGCAGGGCGCGCAGATCGCCGCGCGGACCTACCGTGACTGGGCACGGGCCAACCGGCCTGTCGCTGACCGGACGATCACCGACGCCATGGTCACCAATCAGGTTCGCGACCTGGTCTGGACGGTCGATCACGCAGGAGTGCGGCGGATGACCCCAGAAGGTCTCTACGGCCGCCGGAAAATGACAGCGCTCGTGAAGCGCACCACCCCCAACGCGTCGCCGGGCAGCGTGGACCGAGCGATGAGATTGCTTGGCCTGCAGGGTGTCCGACGCTCAAAGGGGATCCGGACCACTATCGCGGCCAAGGACGGTAAGCGCGCCGGTGATCTCCTCGATCGGGACTTCACGGCCCAAGCACCCAACCGCACCTGGGTCATGGACTTCACCTACGCCCGCACCTGGGTTGGATTTGTCTACGTCGCGTTCATCCTCGACGTGTTCGCCCAGAAGATCATCGCGTGGAACGTGGCACCCACTAAGCCTCGATCCACCGATGAATCGCCTGTTCGGAGGGTGTTGATGTAAGGAAAGTGCCCTTTGAGCTGGGATGATTGGAGTTACCACACTTCGATCAGCCCACGTTCAGAAAGGCACTTCCGGTGCAAGTGTCCCATAGGTTCGCCGTGTCGTCGGCGGTCTTCGATGATGCACATCTCGTGTCGTGCGCCGGGCTGGTGCCGGTGATGACCCTGGCCGACCAGACCGGTCTGTCGCAGCTATTGGCCGACAAGATCCGGTTCACCTGTGAGCGGATCCGTTCGGGTGCGGCCCATCCGTCACCGAAGCTGACCACGCTGATCGCCGGGATGTGCGCCGGCGCGGACAGCATTGATGACCTAGACGTTGTGCGCTCGGGTGGGATGAAGACCCTCTTCGGTGGTGTGTACGCCCCGTCGACGATCGGAACCTTATTGCGGGAGTTCACCTTCGGGCATGCCCGCCAGCTCGAATCTGTCCTGCGCGAACACCTGGCCGCGCTGTGCGGGCGTGTCGATCTGTTGCCCGGCGCCGACGGACGGGCGTTCATCGACATCGACTCACTACTACGCCCGGTCTACGGGCACGCCAAGCAGGGCGCCAGCTACGGACACACCAAGATCGCCGGCAGGCAGATCCTGCGCAAAGGCCTCTCACCGTTGATCACCACGATCAGCACCGACCACGGTGCGCCGGTGATCGCCGGGGCGAGGTTGCGGGCGGGCAAGGCCAACTCCGGCAAGGGCGCAGCCCGCATGATCGCTCAAGCGGCCGCTACCGCCCGTGCTGCCGGGGTCACCGGGCAGATCCTGGTGCGTGGCGATTCGGCCTACGGCAATAGCACCGTGGTCACCGCCTGCCACCGAGCAGGTGTCCGGTTCTCGCTGGTGCTGACCAAGACCGCCGCAGTTGCCGCCGCCATTGACGCAATTCCCGAGACCGCGTGGACCCCGGTGAACTATCCCGGTGCTGTGCGTGACCCCGACACCGGCGCCTGGATCTCCGATGCCGAAGTCGCCGAAACCACCTACACAGCCTTCGGTTCCACCAAGACTCCGGTGACCGCCCGGTTGGTCGTGCGCCGGGTCAAAGACGCGCGGTTCCTCGATGCGCTGTTTCCGGTGTGGCGGTACCACCCGTTCTTCACCAATTCCGACGAACCCGTCGACGCCGCTGACATCACTCATCGCCGCCACGCCATCATCGAAACCGTGTTCGCCGACCTCATCGACGGACCTTTGGCGCACATGCCCTCGGGGCGGTTCGGCGCGAACTCGGCCTGGATCCTGTGCGCCGCGATCGCCCACAACCTGCTGCGCGCCGTCGGCGTCCTGGCCGGAGGTGCCCACGCGGTCGCCCGCGGGGCGACACTGCGCCGCAAGATAATCACTATCCCGGCCCGCCTGGCCCGTCCGCAACGCCAACCTATCCTGCACCTACCAGCGCACTGGCCCTGGACAGAGCACTGGCTCACGTTGTGGCGCAACACCATCGGCTACAGCCCACCAGAAATCGCCACCACCTGACCATATGCCGAAAGGCCCGACCGGAGCGCACAGGAACAGCTGGACAGACCAGCAGATACCCCCTGCCCGCGACCAGGACCAGCCCTCAACAGCCCAGCGAGGCACACCTACCCCAATTCATCAGTGGATCGAGGCTAAGGCCGTCGAGCTGGTCGACGTGCCGCTACGCATGGCCTTGTGGCAGCGCGACCGTGAGGGTCACCCCGTGGTCCGCGGAGAGCTCATCGGTCACGCCGATGCCGGGTCGCAATACACCTCGATCACTTTCACCGACCACCTTGCCGAGGAGGGCATCTTGCCCTCGATCGGGTCGGTAGCCGACTGCCTGTTGACCGGCTAATCCGGGAGAATGCAGGCACGTAAACGACACGCCAGCAAGGAAAATGCTTGACTGGCGGTAGGCGGCGGGGTTGCACTTGTCTTATGGCGATTCAGCATCAGCTGCGTCTGCACCCAGGCACCGATGTCGCCTGGGTGTTGTCCGGTCCGGGCTGTGAGAAGTACGCGTTGGTCAACGAGTACCTGGGGTATTTGGCCGACCGGAATTATTCTCCCCGCACGCTGCGGGCCTACGGCTATGACCTGCTGGCATTCTGCCGTTGGCTCGACGACGTCGATGTCACATTGAGTGCGGTGACCACCGAGACGGTGCTGGACTTCATGCGGCACTGCCGGCAGACTCCGATCGCGGGGCGCCCCGCCAATGTGGTGTCGATGACCGGCGCGGCCTACGACCACTACTCGTCGACGACCATCAACCACCGCCTTGCCGCATTGACCGGCCTGTACCAGTTCCGCGAACTGCGTGACCCCAGGCTGCGGAGCCCGATCCCTAGTGGCCGCGAAGCCCGTCGGGTCAGCGCTGAGGAACGCACCGGCTTGCTTGGACATTTGGTCCGGCCCAAACGCCGATCGGCGCTGCGGCTGCGCGAACCGCGTCGGCTGCCGCGGGCCTTGAATCGTCACGAGACCGCTCAGCTGTTATCGAGCCTGCGGACGTGGCGTGACCGGGCACTGGCTGGGCTGATGTTGTTGTCCGGGCTTCGATCTGGAGAACTGCTGACCCTCAACGTGACCGATGTCGATATCGGTGCCCGCTGGGTGAAGGTGATGGGCAAAGGCGCCAAGGAGCGCCGCGTGCCTCTCGATGTGGAGGTCGCCGGGCTGATCCAAACCTATCTGCTCGTTGAAAGACCCGAATCGGACAGCAACCTCCTATTCCTGGTCGCGAAAGGCCCGCATCGGGGCCAACCCTTGACCGCGGCCGGTTTACGCACAATCTTCCGGTATCACCGAGCCAAGACCGGGGTGCTCGCGGGTCACCCGCATGCGTTACGACATACCTTCGGCACCGCGATGGCCGAGGCCGGGGTGGATCTGGCGGTGATGCAAGCTCTGCTCGGGCACTCCCACATCGACACCACAGCCCGCTACATCCATCTGGCACCCATCCACGTCAAGGCGGAATACGATGCTGCCCGAACACGATTACGTTCCCGCCCCTGAAACACCGGCGCAGATCTACGCTGCCTACCTGGTTCACCTACAACGCCGGGACCGCGGCAACACCGCTTATGCCCAAGCCGCCCGATCGTTTCTACGGCGCTGGCCCCGAGTCCAGACCTGGGCCGACATCCCACTGCAGCAGCAGTTGGCGGCGAACTGTTCGACGCGGCCGTTTATCACGTTCCTGATGGTCAGCCGACGGCTGCAACCGGGTTACGACTACCTCGTGCACCGCAAACTCTGCAGCCTCTGGCACGAGCTGACCGACAGCTGCCTGCAACCCGACCTCGATCAGTTCCTGCGCGCAGCAGCCGAATTGGGTTTCAGTCAGCGGGTCGCTTCGGCGATCGGCTCGCAGATCATCGCCCGCCTGCTGATCCAGACCGCCCGCCCCCTGGCCGATCTGCGGGAACATGATCTGCAAGAGTTGCTGCACGCTTGCGATAGCCGACAGGAACGCACCGGCCGCGGTGCCAGGCACTATCGCAGCACCACCCACAGTGCCCGCCAGATCCTGTTCCACCTCGGCATCCTCGACGACCAAGCACCTCCGGCGGTCGCCCCGTTGACCCTCGAGGAGCGCATGGCCGACGTCCCGGCGGCGCTGCGGCCGGAGTTCGTGGCCTATCTGAACCGCAAATACGCCACCTGCGTGCCCAAAACGGTCAGCTCCCTGGCCACCCGATTGGCACATTTCGGCCGCTACCTCGCCGCCACCGACCCCAGCCTGACCTCGCTGAACCAACTGGACCGCCGCCGGCACATCGAGCCGTTCATCACCTCGCTGACCACCGCCACCAACAGCGTCACCGGTGAGCCGATCACCATCGCCGACCGGATCCGACGCATCCACGCGGTGGGCAACTTCCTGGCCGAAATCACCGAATGGGGATGGGACGACGCCCCACCGCGGCGCCTGATCTTCCGCACCGACATGCCGCGGCCACCCCGCTGTCTGCCCCGATATCTACCGGTCGATGCAGACCGCACACTCACTGCCGCCCTGGCGAAATCACCTTACCGACTCGCCGCTGACGCCCTGCTGGTGCAGCGGGCCTGCGGACTGCGCATCGGTGAACTGCTCGACCTCGAACTCGACTGCATCCACGAGATCCCGGGCCAGGGATCGTGGCTCAAAGTTCCCCTCGGCAAGCTCAACTCCGAACGCATGATCCCCGTCGACGACGAGGTCCTCACCCTCGTGGACCGCATCACCACAACCCGCTCCTGCGGGCGACCGATGATCCATCCCCGCACCGGCGCCCCCGCCGACTTCCTGTTCACTCACCACGGGAAAAGACTGTCCCAGAACGCAATACGCGAAGAACTGAACCGGGCAGCCCAAGCTGCTGGCCTAGGACACATCACACCGCATCAACTGCGACACACCTATGCCACTGCACTGATCAACGCTGGAGTATCGCTGCAGGCCCTCATGGCACTGCTGGGCCACGTCTCCTCCCAGATGAGTCTGCGATATGCCCACCTCTTCGACCACACCGTACGCACCGAATACGAACGCGCCTTGGACCTGGCCAAAAGTCATATCGGAGCGCTGCCCACCACCACCGCAGTCGGGTTGCCGCTGACCGATATCACCGGCACCGGCTGGAAAGACACCCCGGCCATCAAATCCCGCCTGGCCGGCGGATACTGCCTACGCGCACCCGCGCAAGGGTCCTGCCCGTATGCCAACATCTGCGAACACTGTCCCAGCTTCCACACCGACGCCACCCACCTCGCTGTCCTTGCCGCCCAACGCATCGACGCCCACGATCTGGCCGTAGACGCAGAAAAACGGGGATGGATCAACGAAGCCGACCGCCACCGCAAGCTCGTCTCCCGACTCGACGCGCTCATCACCGCAGCGGCATCCGCATGAACGAACCCGCCCTGCTGCGCGTCGAACGGGTCTGCGCCAACCTCGCCACCGCCGGCCAGCCCATCACCTTCACCGCCGTCGCCGAGCACGCCCAGATCAGCCGCGCCACCCTCTACCGCGACCGCCAGCTCCGCGCCATCGTCGACGAACACCGCACCCGACAAACCGACGCCCGCACCCTCACCGGCCTGGCCACCGACGTCGCCCACCTACGCACCGCCGTCGAAGCACTCGCCGCACGCGTCAAACGCCACGACGAACAACTCCGCAAACTCACCACACCACCCCGACAATGAACCACTCCGCACGCCAACACAGCTCCCTGAGCCCGCATTAGCCGGTCAAGCCTACGACAACGCGTTGATGGAGTGCGTAATCGGGCTGTACAAGACCGAGTGCATCCGCACCACGATCTTCCACGCCGGCCCCTACCGCAACATCGGAGACGTCGAGTACGCCACCGCCGGCTGGGTCGACTGGTACAACACCAGGCGCCTGCACAGCAGCCTTGAGATGATGACCCCCGTGGAGTTCGAGCAAGCCCATTACGCGACCCTCAACCGAGAGCCGCAACCCGTATAGAAGCGGCGGAGAACCTGGGGCGGTTCACAAACCTCAAAAGCCTGTGCCGTTTTCACCACCTGCTGAAAACATTCTGGATCGGCGCCACCGGCTGGCGCGACCGACAACACCCCGACGGCACCATCATCTGGACCGCACCCACCGGCCACACCTACACCACCCACCCCGGCAGCCGGCTGCTCTACCCCATCCTGTGTCGGCCCACCGGCACGCTGTGGACCGGCGACCCACCCCAACCCACCCCCAACACCCACCGCGGCACCATGATGCCCCGACGGCGAAACACCCGCGCCCACAACCGAACCCGAGCCATCACCGCCGAACGCACACACAACCGCCGACTACGCAAATCACAAAGCCCACCCCACCGCACAGACCACCAGCCACCTAGCACTACGCCCTGGGCATCACCCACCCAATGGCACGAACCCGACTACGGCGACGACCCACCACCGTTCTGACCAAGTCGACCCGAATCCATCAGCAAGTGGTCGGATACATCACCGACCATCTCCACGTCGACGGTGCGGCCGGTGAAGTACCAGCCGTCCGCATCGCGAGCGAAGGTGTCGGCGTACCTCCCGACCACAATGGGCTGCAACACAACCGAGTCGGTGCGCTGGACGACACAGAACGTCGAGCGCCCCGTGGCCGTGTCACCGTCGATGTCGACGATCGGGTTGAGCACCAGGTGCCGGGTGCGCGGGGTGTTGCCGTGTTCGGGGAACCGGCGGGTGGTCGCGACGAACAGGCCGGCGATGGCATCGGCGCCGGCGACCCCCATGAAGTGGCCCCGCCCGAGTAGCGCTCCGACACCGTCGAAGTCACCGGCGTCGACCAACTCCGCATAGCGGTACAGCAGTTCGGTGATCGCAAGCTTGTCAGCCGCACTCACGCGACCTGCCCCTGCACCACCGGCAACCCCGGATCGCTGGCGGCATCGAGCGGCGACGGTGACGCCCCGGCCGCGATCAAATGCGCGGCGAACGACGCGATCATCGCCCCGTTGTCGGTGCACAACCTCGGCCGCGGAATCCGCAGCGTCATCTCGGCCTCTTCGGACCGCTGCGACGCCAGCTCGCGCAGCCGCGAGTTCGCCGCCACTCCCCCGGCGATCAACAGCGTCGACACTCCGAGGTCTTTCGCCGCGCGCACCGCTTTGGCGGTCAGCACGTCGGCGACGGCCTCTTGGAACCCGGCCGCGATATCGGCCTGCGAAGACTCCGGATGCCGCTCCACATACCGCGCCACCGCGGTTTTGAGACCCGAGAAGCTGAACGCGTACGGGTCGTCCCGCGGTCCCGTCATTCCTCGCGGGAAGGTGATCGCGGCCGGATCGCCCTCGCGGGCAAGCTCATCGAGCACCCGCCCACCCGGGTATCCCAGACCGAGCAGCCGGGCGACCTTGTCGTACGCCTCGCCCGCGGCATCGTCGACCGTGGAACCCAGCTCGATGATCGGCTCCCCCAGCGACCGCACGTGCAGCAGATTCGTATGCCCGCCCGACACCAACAGACCGATGCTCTCCGGCAGCGGGCCGTGGTCGTACACGTCGGCGGCCAGGTGCCCGCCCAGGTGATTCACCGCGTAGAACGGCACCTGCCACGCCGCCGCGTACGCCTTGGCCGCAGCGACACCGACCAGCAGCGCCCCTGCCAGACCCGGGCCGATGGTCGCCGCCACGACGTCGGGTCTGCTCACCCCGGCCGCCGCCAGCGCACGCCGCATCGTCGGCCCCAGCGCCTCCAGATGCGCGCGGGACGCGATCTCCGGAACCACCCCGCCGAACCGGGCGTGCTCGTCGACGCTGGAGGCCACCTCGTCGGCCAGCAGCGTCACCGTCCCGTCGTCGCCGAGTTCAGCGATACCGACACCGGTCTCGTCGCAGGAACTCTCGATGGCCAGAATGATCATCGCCGCTCCCTTTTCATCGTGTAGGCGTCTGCACCACTGACCCGGTAGTAGCGCTTGCGCACCCCGATCTTGACGAATCCTTCGCTCTCGTACAGCGCGATCGCCGCGTCGTTGTCGGTACGGACTTCGAGGAAGATCGTTCCGCCTTCGGCATGTTCGATCAGCCGGGTGACCATGTTCCGGCCGATGCCCTGACCCTGATACGCCGGGTCGACACCCACGGTGTGAATCTCGTACTCATACGGCTTGAACCGGCCCAGCCGGGCGATCCCGGCATATCCGACCACCTTGTCGTCCACCCGAGCTGCGACGTAGTAGTTGTGCTTGGCGGCCAGCTCCGCCAGGAAGGTGCGCTCGGGCCACGGGTCGTCGCCGTCGAACAGTTGCGCCTCCAATTCGGCACACCGCATGGCGTCACCCGGGGTCAGCAGGCCGTACTCGACGTTCACCGCACCACCGCCCGCGACGGCTTGGCATCGGGCCTGCGCAGGTACAGCGGCACCAGCGGTTCCGGATCGGACACCCAATCCGTCACCGCCGCAACGAGTCCCGCTGCGGTGGGATAGACCGGAGCGAGCCGCGGAAGGTCGAACAGCTCGACATGCTCCGGTGACCCGGCCACCGCCTCGGCACCTGGAGGTACGTCCACCGCCGCGTTCACCGCCGGTCCGTCGACCCGTCGGCCGTCCCGGTAACGCGCCCAGTACACCTCGCGACGCCTGGCGTCGGTGACCACCAGGACATCTCCGGCCGTTCCCACCGCGATCGCGTCCAGGCTGCACACTCCGCGCACCGGGACGCCGAGCGCATGCCCGAACGCCGCCGCCGTGGCCATCCCGACCCTCAGCCCGGTGAACGGGCCGGGTCCGCACCCCACCACCACGGCGTCGAGCCGGTCTACGGTGATCCCCGCACGACTGAGCGCCTCAACAGTATTGGGGGTCAGACGTTCGGCGTGCGCGCGGTTATCGACCGTGACCTGCTCGGCGAGCACCTGCACCGCGTCACCGTTCATCCGCACCACGCCCGCAGTCACCGCCGGGGTGGCCGTGTCGATGGCCAGGACCAGCCTGCTCACGGCCTGCTCCACTGCCAGATCGCGGTGCGCGCATCGGTGTCGGGGGCGCGCTCCAGCCGGATGTCGAGGTGGCTGTCCGACAGCCGTTCGGCCAGCCCCTCACCCCACTCGACCACTACGACGGCGTCGTCGAGATCGGTGTCGAGGTCCAGCGAGTCCAATTCGGCGAGCAGGTCCACCGACTCCTGGTCGAGCAGCCGGTACAGGTCGACGTGCACCATCGCCGGCGCTCCTTCCCGGCGGGGCCGGTGCACCCGAGCCAGTACGAAGGTCGGCGAGATCACCGGGCCCTCCACATCCAGGGCCTGCGCGATGCCCTTGGCCAGCACCGTCTTTCCGGCGCCCAAGGGGCCGGACAGCACCACCACGTCACCGGCATGCAGCCCACGGCCCAGCCTGGCGCCCAGCGCCATCGTCTCCTCGACGTTGAGCAACTCCATGTTGCCCGAACGATCATCCATCAGACCGCATCCGCTCCTTCACCCGCCGGGTCAACGCCACCAGCTTCGACGGCGTGGCCCGTTCCACCAGCCGTACCAACGCCTCGTTGATGACTTCCGGGCGCTCCAGCTGAACCAAATGCCCTGCGCCGCCTACGATCACAAGTTCCGATCGCTGCAACTTGTGCGCCATCTCCCTGGAGTACTCGACCGGTGTGAGCAGATCCCGGTCGCCACAGGCGATCAACGTCTGCACCTTGTTCAACGTCTGCAGGGCGGCCGTCTCGTCGTGCACCTCGAGCGCGTGCAGGAACTCCACCAGTGTGGTGATCGAAGTGTCGTGCATCATCCGCTCGGAGAACGACACCACACTCGGGCTGATCTTCTCGTCGCCGTACGACGCGGCCCGCAGAATCGGACCGATCACCGAGCGTGCGGCTCCGCGGCTGCGGTGCATCAGCTTCGGCGCGTACCTCGCCGCGAACCGCACCGCCTCCAACGCCGGGTTCTTCAGGATCTCACCGACCGGGGAGCGTGAAACACCTTCGGCAGCAGAGGAAATCAACGCCACGCCGACCACGCGAGTGGGATAGCGCTGCGGATACTGCCGGGCGTGTGAGAGGACCGTCATGCCGCCCATCGAATGCCCCACCAGCACCACGGGACCCTTCGGCGCCATCACCGCCAGCACGCTCTCCAGATCCTGGCCGAGCTGCTCGACGGTGTAGGTGTCCGGCGGCGCCTCACCGGACCGGCCGTGGCCGCGCTGATCGTAGAACACCATCCGGACCTGGGGTCCCCATAGCTCGCTCAGGCGAGCCCGCTGGAAATGGAACGATCCCATCCGCAGGCAGAAGCCGTGCGCGAACACCACGGTCAGCGGCGCGTCCACCGGCCCCACTTCGCGGACCGTCAGCGGGACGCCGTCAGGGGTCGTCACCACACAGCCCCGGTCGGCGTCGAGAAGCTCGAAATCCTCGTCACGGTGCGGGTCCTCGTCGGTCACCCGGCGGCGCAGCGACTGCGCCACCGACACACCCGCGGCGGAGCCGACGGCGGCCATCCCCGCCGCCCCGGCCAGCCAGCCCGCGCCGCGAATCATTGCAGACCACCGCGGTAGGACCGTACGAACCGTCCTCGCGGGCTCGTCACCACCTCGTAATTGATGGTGCCCAGCAGTTCGGCCCAGTCCTGCGCCGTCGGCTCGCCGTCGGTGCCCGGGCCGAACAGAATCGCGTCGTCCCCCTCGGCGACCGGCACCGGACCGGGCCCCAGATCCACCACGAACTGGTCCATGCAGATCCGTCCCACGTTCGGATACCGGCGGCCGTTGATCGACACCTCGAAGCGGTTGCTCAGCGCGCGGTACACCCCGTCGGCATAGCCGGCCGGGATCAACGCCAGCGTGGTGTCCACCGGCGCGGTCCAGGTGTGCCCGTAGGACACGGCGTCGCCCGCACGCACCTGCCGCAGCTTCGCCACCGGGCAGCGCACCGTCATCGCCGGCCGCAAGCCCATGTCGCCCCGCTCGGGTATCGGCATCTGCCCGTACACCGCGATCCCGGGCCGCACCATGTCGAATGCCAGGTCCGGACGGGTCAGCGCGGCAGGCGAATTCGCCAGGTGCACCACCTCGTAGGTGACTCCGCTGGACCGCGCCGTCACGGCCATGTCGGTCAGTCGGCGCGCCTGGACATCGTTGAAGGGGTGCTCCGGCGTGTCACCGTGGGCCAGATGCGACATCAGCCCGCGCACCCGCACCGCGCCATCGCTGCGCGCCCGGCGCAGGGTGTCGACGACCGCCGGATACTCGGCCTCGCTCACTCCGTTGCGGCACAGCCCGGTGTCGGCCTTGACGGACACGTTCGCGGTAACCCCGGTGCGCGCGGCGGCATCGAGGACGTCGCCGAGCTGGCGCTGCGACGACACGGCCACGTCGACGTCGGCCAGCAGCGCCGGCGCGAAATCGGTGCCCGGCGGGTGCAGCCAGGACAGCACCCGGGCGGTGACGCCGTCAGCGCGCAGCGCCAGCGCCTCGGCCAGCGTCGCGACCCCGAGCTCGGCGGCCCCGGCCGCCAGCGCGGCACGCGCCACACGGGTGGCGCCGTGACCGTAGCCGTCGGCCTTCACGACGGCCATCACCGCAGCGGAACCTGCATGTTCGCGCAGCACAGCGACGTTGTGGGCGATCGCATCGAGGTCGACGGACGCGGTGGGCACTGCCCGGGGGATGTTCATGGTCATGGTCACCGCCTGCGATTGTCCCAGGCGGGCGTTCAGTGGGCGAAATGCTCCTCGTCGGCGAAGCCGCCGACGCCCACCTTGTCGAGCTTGCCGAGCACCTCGACCAGGTCGTCGCGCAGCGCCCGGGCCAGGTTCGCCGAGAAGCCCTCCCGCACCACGATCCGCAGCACCGCGACGTCGGTGGCCTTGTCGGGCATCGTGTAGGCCGGAACCTGCCAGCCGTAACCGCGGAGCAGCGACGAGATGTCGAAGACCGTGTATCGGGTGCCTTCCACCAGCTTGAACGCCACCACCGGAATCGCCGAGCCGTCCGAGATCACCTCGAAGACCGCTAAGTTGTCCGGCCCGGTCATCGCGGCCAGCTCATGGGCCAGCCACTGCGCGGTCTCGGACAGCGTCCTCATCACCGTGACGTAGCCCTCACGCCCCAGCCGCAGGAAGTTGTAGTACTGGCCGACCACCTGGTTGCCAGGCCGGGAGAAGTTCAGCGTGAACGTCGGCATGTCGCCGCCGAGGTAGTTGACCCGGAACACCAGGTCTTCGGGCAGGTGGTCGGCGTTGCGCCAGACCACGAAGCCGATGCCGGGATACGTCAGGCCGTACTTGTGGCCGCTGACATTGATCGACACGACTCTGGGCAGGCGGAAGTCCCACACCACGTCGGGGTGCAGGAACGGCACCACGAAACCGCCGCTGGCCGCGTCCACGTGCACCGGCACGTCGGGGCCGCCGCCGCCGGCCAGCTTGTCCAGCGCCGCGCAGATCTCACCGACCGGCTCCAGCTCCCCGGTGAACGTGGTGCCCAGGATCGCGACCACTCCGATGGTGTCCTCATCGACGGCGTCGACCACCTGCTCGGGAGTGATCACGTAGCGTCCCTCCTCCATCGGCAGATAGCGAGCCTCGACGTCGAAGTAGCGGCAGAACTTCTCCCACACCACCTGCACGTTGGAGCCCATCACCAGATTCGGGGTGCGCCCCTTCCAGCCGTCGCCGTTCGCGCCGGCGAACTTGTCGCGCCACCGCCACTTCATCGCCAGGCCGGCCAACATCACCGCCTCGCTGGATCCGATGGTCGACACCCCGACCGCCGTCGACGGGTCGTCGTCGCGCAGGTTCTCGGCGTGGAACAGGTCGGCGACCATGCACACGCAGCGCTGCTCGATCGCGGCGGTGACCGGGTACTCGTCCTTGTCGATCATGTTCTTGTCGAACGTCTCCGACATCAGCCGGCCCGCTTCGGGATCCATCCAGGTGGTGACGAACGTCGCGAGGTTGAGGCGGGAACTACCGTCGAGCATGAGCTCGTCGTGGATGTAGCGGTAGGTCAGCTCGGGTTCCATCGACTCGTCGGGCAGGCGAAGCGCCGGGATGGGGTTGGTGGACATCCGTCCGGTGTAGGCGGGGGTCAGCGACGAGTGACGGGATACGTTGGGCATGGGCTCCTTTTTAGAGGATCGAGCCCAACGCCGTCCGCAGATGCGCCAGGATGCGTGACGCCGATGTCGGGGCGGCCGCCGGCCCGGGGTCACGGGCGGACAGGTCGGCGGCCCGGGCGTGGACGAATGCCGCGGCGGCCGCCGCCTCGTCGGGGGCCAGCCCCGCTGCCAGCAGCGCACCGATCACGCCGGACAGCACGTCCCCCGAGCCGGCGGTCGCCGCCCACGAGTTGCCTGCGGCGTTGAGGTGCACCGGCCCGCCGGGCGCCGCGACGATCGTGACGTTGCCCTTGAGCAGCACCGTGACGCCGAGCCGGTCGGCGAGCCTGCGGGTGTCGGCGATCCTGTCGGCGCCGGGCGGCGCCCCGGCCAGCCGGGCGAACTCTCCGGCGTGCGGGGTGAGCACGGTCGGGGCGGAGCGGCCCTCGATCAGCTCCGGGTGAGCGGACAGGATCGTCAGGCCGTCGGCGTCGACGATCACGGGCAGGTCGGTCTCCAGAGCGAATACCAGTGCGGCGGCGGCGGTCTCGTCGGTGCCGAGGCCTGGGCCCACGGCCCACGCCTGAACCCGGCCCGCGCTCGCGTAGCCCGGGGTGGCGATGACCTCAGGCCAGTGCGAGACCACCTCGGCGGCTGCCGTTCCCGCGTAGCGGACCATCCCGGATGTGGCGGCGACGGCGGCACCCGTGCACAGAATGGCAGCGCCGGGGTAGGTCTGCGAGCCGGCCATCACGCCGGTGACGCCCTGGGTGTACTTGTCGTCGGTCGGGCCGGGCACCGGCCAGCGGGCGGCCACATCCTCGGCGTCGAACGCGCGCAGGTCGGTCGGTGGCAGGTCGAGCCCGATGTCGACGAGCTCGACCCTGCCGCAGTCGCCCAGTACGTGAACGGGTTTGAGACCACCGAAGGTGACCGTGAGCGCGGGCCGCACGTGCGGACCGTCGGCGACACCGGTGTGCACGTCGACACCGCTGGGCACGTCGACGGCGACGACGGGGATGCCGGCCCGGGTGACGGCGTCGAACACCTCGGCCGCCTCGGGGCGCAACGGCCCCGACCCGGAGATTCCGACCACCCCGTCGATGACCAGATCCGTTGAGGGCATTACACTTTCGACGACGCGCCCGCCGGCGCGCAGGAACGCGTGGAGGGCTTTGCGGTGCGCCCGTTGCGGGTTGAGCAACAGCGCCGCGGCACCCGCGCCGCGCCGGCGCAGGAACGTCGCCGCCCACAGGGCGTCTCCTCCGTTGTCTCCGGAACCGACCACCGCGCACACCGTCTTGCCTGCGACCGTGCCCAGCTCGCGGGCGATCGCGGTGGCCAGTCCGAACGCCGCCCTGCGCATCAACGCGCCTTCGGGCAGCGCGGCGAGCAACGGCGCTTCGGCCTCACGGATGGCGTCGGCGCTGTAGAAGTAGCGCATGGCGCCTACGGTACGTGGATAGGCTGAGCTCAGCGCTGCCGGCCGCGCAGCGCGTCTTCGACCGTCGGGTACAGGTCGATGACCGTGTCGATCCGCATCAAGTGCAGGGGACGGCTGGTCGCGGGCCCCTCGGCGACGACGCGCAGGGAGATGTTCGCGCGTTCGGTGAGCCGGTGGGTCTCGACAAGCACGCTGATGCCGGCCGACGACAGAAACCCGACGTCGGTGATGTCGACGATCAGGACCGCCGGCGAGTCCGCCAGTGCCACGTCCAGATGCGTGACCAAGGTGGGTGCGGTGAGGACGTCGAGATCGCCCGCCACGTGCAACACCAGCAGGTCGCCGTCGCGGCGCGGTGTGACAGTGAACCTGCCCCTGTACGTCTGACCAGATGAAGTCATTGCCGTCCCCCGGCTTCTAGAAATACATGCGTGCACAGCCATGCCGACGGTTAGCGTGGTTCTGACGCCCCGCGGCGGCCACCGCTGCTGTTCAACGGCTCATTAAGAGGTGTATCGCCGAAACAGCGCCGCGTGTTACTACTCGACGGTGACCGACTTCGCCAGGTTTCGCGGCTTGTCCACGTCGTAACCGCGGGCCTGGGCCACCCCGGCCGAGAACAGCTGCATCGGGATGGTCGACAACAGAGGCTGGAAAAGCGTTGACACCGCCGGAATCTCGATCAGGTGATCCGCGTAGGGTTGCACCGCCTCGTCGCCCTCCTCGGCGATCACGATGGTGACGGCGCCGCGGGCCTGGATCTCGCGGATGTTCGACAGCAGCTTGGAGTGCAGCGTGGCCGCGTTCTTCGGCGACGGCATCACGACGATGACCGGCAGATCGTCCTCGATCAGCGCGATCGGACCGTGTTTGAGTTCACCGGCGGCGAAGCCCTCGGCGTGCATGTACGCCAGTTCCTTGAGCTTGAGCGCGCCCTCGAGCGCCACCGGATAGCCCACGTGGCGGCCCAGGAACAGCACCGTCTGCGAGGCGGCGAACTGCTTGGCCAGTTGCACCACCGGTTCGGCGGTGTCCAGCACCCGCGAGATCAGCTCGGGCATGGCCTCCAGATCGTGGTACTCGCGCGCCACCTCGTCGGGGTACTTGGTGCCACGGGCCTGCGCAAGCGCAAGTCCGACAAGGTAATTCGCGGTGATCTGGGCCAGGAACGTCTTGGTCGACGCCACCCCGATCTCCGGCCCGGCGCGGGTGTAGAGCACCGCGTCGCACTCGCGGGGAATCTGGCTGCCGTTGGTGTTGCAGATGGCCAGCACCTTGGCCTTCTGCTCCTTGGCGTGCCGGACCGCCTCCAGGGTGTCGGCGGTCTCGCCCGACTGCGAGATCGCGACGACGAGGGTGTGGCTGTCCAGAACCGGGTCGCGGTACCGGAACTCGCTGGCCAGCTCGACCTCCACCGGGAGCCGGGTCCAGTGCTCGATCGCGTACTTGGCCAACAACCCGGAGTGGTAGGCGGTGCCGCAGGCCACCACGAAGACCTTGTCGACGTCGCGCAGCTCCTGGTCGGAGAGTCGCTGCTCGTCGAGCACGATCCGGTTGTCGGCGAAGTGGCCGAGCAGCGTGTCGGAGACCGCGGCGGGCTGCTCGGCGATCTCCTTGAGCATGAAGTACTCGTAGCCGCCCTTCTCGGCGGCCGAGGTGTCCCAGTCGATGTGGAACTCGCGGTAGTCCTGGGTGTCGGCCCCGTGGAAGTCGGTGATCCGGTAGCCGTCCGCGGTGACGACGACGGCCTGGTCCTGACCCAGCTCCACCGCGTCTCGGGTGTGCTCGATGAACGCCGCGACGTCCGAGCCGACGAACATCTCGCCGTCGCCGACGCCGAGCACCAGCGGTGTCGAGCGACGCGCGGCCACGATGGTGCCGGGATCGTCGGCGTGGGCGAACACCAGCGTGAAATGGCCTTCCAGGCGGCGCAGCACCGCCAGCACTGACGCGGGGAAGTCTCCGGCCGTCTCACCGTGCACATACTCGCGGGCGAGCAGGTGGACGGCGACCTCGGTGTCGGTGTCGCTGGCGAACTCGACGCCGGCGGCTTCGAGCTCGGCGCGCAGCGGCGCGAAGTTCTCGATGATGCCGTTGTGGACGACGGCGACCTTGCCGGACGCGTCGCGGTGCGGGTGGGCGTTGCGGTCGGTGGGCCTGCCGTGGGTGGCCCACCGCGTGTGACCGAGCCCGGTCGCGCCGACCAGGTGGTCGGCTCCGCTCTCGGTGAGGGCGGCCTCCAGATTGGCCAGCCGGCCCGCCTTTCGGCGCACGGTGAGTCCGCCCTTTCCGTCGAGCAGCGCGACGCCGGCGGAGTCGTAGCCCCGGTACTCCATGCGGCGTAGCGCGTCGACGACGATGTCGCAGGCAGGGCGCTGCCCGACATAGCCGACGATTCCGCACATAGCCCACCAGGGTACGGCAGAAGACGCCCCGGGCCGGTTGGGCTACGGTCATCGGGTGGCCAGCACGAAGAAGCTCTTTGCCGCGTTGACTCGCCGTGGACCGCACCGGGTTTTGCGCGGTGACCTGGCCTTTGCCGGCCCACCGGGCGTCGTGTACACCCCGGCGGAGGGCAAGAATCTGCCCGGCGTGGCGTTCGCCCACGATTGGATCACATCGGCCGACCGCTACCACGGAACCTTGGAGCACCTGGCTTCCTGGGGAATCGTGGCCGCGGCCCCCAACACCGAGACCCGCCTGGCGCCGTCGGTGCTCAATCTCGCCTACGACCTCGGCACGACGCTCGACATCATCACCGGCGTGCGCCTCGGTCCGGGTGAGATCAGCGTGCACCCGAACAAGCTGGGCGTCGTCGGGCACGGGTTCGGGGCGTCGGCGGCGGTGTTCGCGGCGGCGGGTCTTCCGGTCAAGCCGCAGGGAGTGGTCGCGGCGTATCCGACGGTGTCCAGCCCTCCGGCCGAAGCGCCGGCCGCGGGGTTGACGGTTCCCGGCCTGATCCTGACCGATCCCGGCGACCCGATGACGCTGCGGTCCAACGCGGTGGAGATGGCCAGGGCGTGGAAGAGCGCGACGCTGCGAGCCACCTCCAACACCAAGTCCGGCGGTCTGGTCGAGGGCCGGCGACTGGCCACCGTGGTGGGACTACCGGGCGCCAACCGGGGCACACAGAAGATCGTGCGTGCGCTGATGACCGGTTTCCTGCTGCACACGCTGGCCGGCGACAAGACCTACCGCGATTTCGCCGACGCGCACGCCGAGCTGCCGAAGGCAACGGTGATGGATCCGTTCGCCGACGACCCGGTCGACTTGGAGAACAAGGTCGTCGCCCTCCTCAAACCCTGACCCCGGGCCGGAATTTCCCAACCAACCGGTTGGGTGCTATACCTGGTCCATGTCTCCTGCGATGCGGACCGGGATCTTCCTCAGCTATGCCGGCGGGTTTCTTGAAGCCGTCGACGAGGTCGTCGAATGCGAGAAGATCGGGGTCGACATCGCGCTGGTGGCCGAGGCGTACTCCTATGACGCGGTCAGCCAGCTGGGCTTCCTGGCCGCCAGGACCTCGCGGATCGAGCTCGGCACCGGCGTCGTGCCGATCTACACCCGTACCCCCGCGCTGATGGCGATGACGGCCGCGGGCATCGACTACGTCTCCGACGGCCGGTTCCGGCTCGGTCTCGGCACGTCGGGCCCGCAGGTGGTCGAGGGCTTCCACGGGGTGCCGTTCGACGCACCGCTGGGCCGCACCCGCGAGGTCGTCGAGATCTGCCGACAGGTGTGGCGGCGCGAGCGGCTGAGTTATGACGGCAAGCACTACCAGCTGCCACTGCCGGCAGACCGCGGCACCGGCCTCGGCAAACCGCTGAAGCTGATCAATCACCCTGTGCGCGAACGCATCCCGATCACCATCGCCGCCCTCGGGCCGAAGAACGTGGAGCTGACCGCCGAGATCGCCGAGGGCTGGCAGCCGGTGTTCTTCTACCCGGAGAAGGCCGACGAGGTGTGGGGCGACGCGCTGCGCGCGGGCGCGGCCCGCCGTGACCAAAAGCTGGGTCCGCTGGATGTGATGGTCAGCGCCAGCCTGGCGATCGGCGACGATGTCGATGACCGATTGGCTTGGGCCAAGCCACAATTGGCGCTCTATATCGGCGGCATGGGCGCCCGGGGTAAGAACTTCTATCACAACCTCGCGACCCGGTACGGCTTCGGCGAGGTAGCCGACCACATCCAGGACCTCTACCTGGCGGGCAAGAAGGCCGAGGCCATCGACGCGGTGCCCGACGAGCTGGTGCGCCAGGTGTCGCTGGTCGGCCCGGCCGGGTTCGTCAAGGAGCGGCTGGCCGCCTACGCCGAAGCCGGTGTCACGACGATGCTGGTCCACCCGCTCTCCGGCGACCGGCGCGAGACCATGAAGTTCGTCGAGGAACTGCAGAACCTGCTGCCCTGACTCACGCCTGGATGCCGCCGGTCAGAATGGCGGCAAGCTCACGGTAGGCGTCGGCGTCGTCGAGTCCAGTGTTGTCCCGCACCACGCGCTGCTGGATGCGCACCATCACCGTGGCCACCAGATCGGCCGCGAACGCCGCATGGACGTCCCGGAACTCCCCGGCGGCGACACCGTCGGCGATCAACTCCTGGACCCGGCGCGCGGCGATGCGAGTGTTCTTCTCGTAGATGGTGCGGGCGGGCGGGAACGCATCCAGATCCGACATGAACTGATCTGATGCCGGGTCGAGGGCTGCGCCCACCGCGCTCAGATAGGCCGCGATGCGATCCCGGGCCCCGGCGACGGCGACCACCGTGGCTTCGACCGATTCGGTCGCCGTCCGGAAGAAATGCACCGTGGCCGCCTGGACGAGCTGTTCCTTGCTGCCGGCCAGCGTGTACAGCGTGGACTTCGAGCACCGCAGGCGCGCGGCGATCTCGTCCAGCGTCAGATGCGCGAAGCCCTCGGCCAGAAACAGCGCAGTGAGCGCGTCGAACAACTCGGTGCGGCGCGGGGTGGCGAACGCGGGCCTGGTCACCGAGCCGATAGTACTAGAAGCTGTCCTGTAGTACTGTCCTGCGTATGGCTGTCGAGCGTCTCCTGCCCACCGACGAAGCGCGAGAGCTCATCGACCTCGCCCGGCAGATCGCCGACAAGGTGCTCGACCCGATCGTCGATCAGCACGAGAAAGACGAGACCTACCCCGAAGGGGTGTTCGCGACGCTGGGTGAAGCGGGGCTACTGAGCTTGCCCTACCCCGAACAGTGGGGCGGTGGCGGCCAGCCCTACGAGGTGTATCTGCAGGTGCTCGAAGAGCTCGCCGCCAGATGGGCGGCGGTGGCCGTCGCGGTCAGCGTGCACAGTCTTTCCTGCCACCCGCTGATGAGCTTCGGCACCGACGAGCAGCGTCAGCGCTGGCTTCCCGAGATGCTGGGCGGATCGACGATCGGCGCCTACAGCCTGTCCGAACCGCAGGCCGGATCCGATGCCGCCGCGCTGGCCTGCAAGGCCGTCGCCGCCGACGGCGGTTACCGCATCAACGGCGCGAAGGCGTGGATCACCCACGGCGGTATCGCCGACTTCTACAATCTGTTCGCCCGCACCGGCGAAGGCCCGCAAGGCATCTCGTGCTTTCTGGTTCCCAGGGACACCGAAGGGCTGACCTTCGGGAGACCGGAGGAGAAGATGGGGTTGCACGCGGTGCCGACAACCGCCGCGCACTACGACAACGCGTTCATCGACGCACAGCGCCGTATCGGGGCCGAGGGCCAGGGTCTGCAGATCGCTTTCAGCGCGCTGGATTCCGGGCGGCTCGGCATCGCCGCGGTCGCGGTCGGGCTGGCCCAGGCCGCGCTCGACGAAGCGGTTGACTACAGCCAGCAGCGAACGACATTCGGCCGCAAGATCATCGATCATCAGGGTTTGGCGTTCCTGCTGGCCGACATGGCCGCCGCGGTCGATGCCGCACGGGCCACCTACTTGGACGCCGCGCGGCGTCGCGACGCGGGGCTGCCGTACTCACGGCACGCGTCGGTCGCCAAGCTCACCGCCACCGACGCGGCGATGAAGGTGACCACCGACGCCGTCCAGGTGCTCGGCGGCGCCGGCTACACCCGTGACTACCGGGTGGAGCGGTTCATGCGCGAAGCGAAGATCACGCAGATCTTCGAGGGCACCAACCAGATTCAGCGGTTGGTGATCAGTCGCCACCTGGCGCGCGGCTGACGGTGTCGCACACCGGCGGGCCCGCCTGTGGCCGCCGAGCGACTGCAAGTTCGCCGATCAGCGCGGCGACCACACCGAAGGCGAAATACAGCGGCACCAGGAAGGGCGCGACGCCGAACAGACCGTCCGACGCCGGGTGGTAGGCGAACACGTCCATATGCACGAGCGCGATCTCCACGGCGGGGCCGATCACGGCGATGACGGTCCCGCAGGCCGCGCCCGGTCCGTCACCGAGTACACACCAGATGATGACCGCCGCCGCGCCGATCAGTGCGGTGACCGGGACGGTCGGGGCGGTGTGCACGAGCGCGGTGGTGACGTAGGCGCCCACGACCGCGGCGATGCCGGCGAGCGCCCGGCGGGCGGTGACGTCGGACCGGGGCGCGGGCAGGCGCAGCCGCAACTCGGCCAGCGACACCGTCGCCGCCCCGACCAGAACCGGAAACCACAGGGGACTGCTCCAGATGAACGGCACCGCGTCGGTGTAGTAGACGGTCGTCCCGGTCACGACGTGGCTGTGATCGCCGATCAGCGCCGCCGTGGCGCCGAGCAGGAACAGCGCCACGGCCTCCGCGATACGCAATCTCACGCCGGGTGACGCTACCCCGCCGGCTCTCCGACTTGAGGTACTTCGCCGGCGGCGATCTCACACGGTGTCTGCTCCCCGGCGACCGGGGCGGCCGGGGGTAACGGTTCGGCCGGCGGTGGTGGTTCGGCGGGCGGGGGTGCCGGCACCGCGGTGGGCACCGCAGGCTCGCAGGGCTCATCCGGTTCCTCGGCGGGTTCAGGCGCGACGTCCGTGGCGCGCTGGGCGTCCGCCGCGACACCGTCCTGTGCGGCCTCCTCCTCTTTGTCCTCTTTCTCCTCTTTGTCCTCTTTCTCTTCGTCTTCCGCGGCCTGTTCGGGCTCGTCGAGCTCCGGTTCGTCGAGGTCGGGCGCGTCGAGGCCCGGTGGTTCGGGAGGGTCGGGGAGGTCCGGGAGGCCGCTCCCACCCAGCAGACCGCTCAGCGTGTCGGCGAACTGTCGGCCCACCCCGGACAATCCCCCGCCGACGTCGGGGAAGGCTCCAGCCCCCAACCCCGGCCCCGCGCCTGCCGGCGGCGTGACCGGCGGTGCCACGGGAGGAGTGAACGACGTTGCGGGCATTGGGGTTTCGGGCGCGGTCCATGCCGACGGCACGGTGGCCGGGCCGGGAGCCGGGACACCAGCGGGAGACCCGACGGCAGCGGCAGGTGCGGCAGGTGCGGCAGCAGCGGGAGCCGAGGAAGCGGGGACGGCGGCGGCGACCGGTGCGGCGGTCGGCTGCGGGCACCGAGCGTCCTCGTCGCAGCTCTCGGTGACCGACGAGGTCCACACCGGCCCCAGGTCGCCGGGGATGCCGAACACAGGCGGCATCCCAGCGCCGATCTCGGCCACCGAACGCTCGAAGGCGGCCGACACCGCCGCGACGGACTGTCGCATCGCCGACAGCCAGTCGGTCGCGACCGTGCCGGCGACGAAGGGCCTCACCGCCTGATCCACCAGCTCGCTGGCCGCGGCGCGGTCCCCGACACCGGTGGTCACCGTCGCAGCCGCCGCGAGCCACTCGGCGCGCGAGGCGGCGGCGCGTCCTTCGACGCCGGTGGCGGCGTCGGCCTTGTCCCCCACCGCCTGCCAGAGGTTCTCCCCCAACGCGGCCAACGTGTGCGCCGCGCTGCGCAGCGCCGCCACAGCGGCGGTCGACGCCTCGTCGTGGCGGCGCAGAAAATCGCCGGCGGCCTGGGCACCCGGACCGTGCCACGCCGCCGACAACTGTGTGAGCTGCCGTCCCTGGACGTCGGCGGCATCCTGGGCTGCGCGCGCCGAGTCCTCCAGCGCGGCGCAGTCGCGCCGCAGCACCATCAGATCCATTCCGTCTTCAGTGCTGTACCAGTCGGGCACCTGCGCCGGGTGCATCGTCAGGTCGGGGTGTTGATAACCGAGCTGGCGGCATGCCCACACGTAGTGCGCCACGGTGTCCACCGCGGCCCGCCCCTGGTCCAAACGCGTTGCGACATCCGGGTTCCCGGTCATAGCCGCTAGCCCAACCGCTCGGCGGCCCGCAGGTCGGCGGCCTGGTAGCGGTCCGCTGACGCACGCAGTGCCGCGGCGATCTCCTGCGCTGCTCGCGACCACTCGCGTAGCGTGGTCACGACGTCGGACAGCTTGTCGCGCAACGCATCACCGTGGGCGACGTGAGCGCGACCCGCCGTCGCTCCGTCGAACGCAAGACCGCTCAGGTGGTGGCGCACCGTTGAGTCGAGGATCGACGCCGCCGTCTCGTATTCGCGCGCGATCGCACGCACCGCCGCCGTGTCGACACGGGCCGCGCCTGAAGTTCCCATATGAGATTGGACGCCGGCGGGGCCCAGCCGGTTCCCGCGGGTTTCAGCTCTGCGCGCTGACCGACTCCGCCACCCGCGCCGCCATCTGTCGAGCGGTGTCCTCGTCGGCGGCCTCCACCATGACGCGGACCACCTGTTCGGTTCCGGAGGGACGCAACAGGATTCGGCCGGTGTCCCCGAGCTCGGCCTCGACGCTGGCGACCGCGTCGCGCACCGACGGCGCGTCGGCGACGGTCGCCTTGTCGGCGACCGCGACGTTGATGAGCACCTGCGGCAACGTCTGCATCGGTTCGGCGAGGTCGGCGAGGCCGCGGCCGGTCTGAGCCATCCTGGCCATCAGACGCAGACCCGTCACGATGCCGTCTCCGGTGGTCCCGAAGCTCGGCAGCACGATGTGCCCGGACTGTTCGCCGCCGAGGGCGAATCTACCCGCGCGCAGTTCCTCCAGCACGTAGCGATCGCCGACGCCGGTGGTGCGCACCTCGATGCCGGCCGACCGCATCGCCAGGTGCAGCCCCATGTTGCTCATCACGGTCGCGACGAGGGTGTCGGAGGTCAGCTCGCCGGTTTCCTGCATCGCCAGGGCGAGCACCACCATGATCGCGTCACCGTCGATGACGCGTCCGTGCGCGTCGACGGCCAGGCACCGGTCGGCGTCGCCGTCATGGGCCAGGCCGAGGTCGGCGCCGTAGGAGACCACCGCCGAGCGCAGTGCCTGCATATGGGTTGATCCGCAGCCGTCGTTGATGTTCAGGCCGTCCGGTTCGGCGTGGATCGGGATGACGTTGGCGCCCGCGGCGCGGTAGGCGCGGGGGGCCGCATCCGAGGCGGCTCCGTGGGCGCAGTCGACGACCACGGTCAGCGCGTCGAGCCGCGTGGTCGCCGCCTTGCCGACGTGGCGCAGGTAGCGCTCCAGGGCGTCGTCGGCATCGACGACCCGGCCGACGCCCGCGCCGGTCGGGCGCGCGCCGGGGCCCTGCCGCACCAGCTCCTCGATGCGGTCTTCGGTGGCGTCGTCGAGTTTGTGGCCGCCGGGACCGAAAATCTTGATGCCGTTGTCGGGCATGGGGTTGTGCGACGCCGAGATCATGACCCCGAAGTCGGCGTCGTAGGCGCTGGTCAGGTACGCGACCGCCGGTGTCGGCAACACCCCGACCCGCAGGGTGTCCACACCTTCGCTGGCGATCCCGGCGATGACGGCCGCTTCCAGCATCTCACCGCTGGCCCGCGGGTCACGTCCGACGACAGCGACTCGCCTGCGGGTCTCACCGGATCTGCCGAGTCGCCGCGCCGCCGCCGCCCCCAGTGCCATCGCCAGCTCGGCGGTCAGGTCCTGGTTGGCGACGCCGCGCACCCCATCAGTGCCGAACAGTCGAGCCATCGTGACAACCTCTCACAGGTCTGGGCTCCCGAGCCAATTCCGCCTCGGCGTGATTATCCACGCCACAGTTGCGTTTCCGGCCCCAAAACGGCTCACCGCCCGCACCCTGTCGCGGATGCGGGCGGCGAGAAGAGGGTCAATTACCCTTCGTCGTTCTCACTGGGCAGCGGCGAGTTGCCGTCCTCGCCGGCCCCGGTGCCCTCGGGGGCGCCCAGGCCCTCGCCGGTACCGGAGGTACCCTCAGGCGCAGTCTCCTCAGCCGGCGCCTCCCCGGCCGGAGCCTCCTCGGCCGGCGCCTGCGGGGCAGGGGACTCTGCCGGAGCCGCCGGGGCGGCCACATTCTGGGTGACCAGGAGGTCACCACCCGGCAGTCCGGAGCACACCGTCTGCTGGACACCGTCTGCGTCGACCCGCGTCGCCGTCGTGGTCACATCAGCGGGCACCGCGCCACAGATCGCGGCGGCCGCGGCGGCGGCCCTGTCGACGGTCACGCCTTCAGCCAGCGTGACGTCCCCGATGGTCAGGTTCACCAGGCCGTCGGCGGCCGGGGCGGGCTGTGCGGGGTCGGCCGGCTGGGCATGCGCCAATCCGAGGCCGGCGGAGAAAAGCAGCGATCCACCGAGGACGGCACCCGCTGCGGCGTTCTTGACGAAGTTCATCAATCACTCCTTTGCTTTCGCGGAGCCGGGGGCGAGAAGGTCTCGCCGACGCAGTGACGCGCCCTGGCTCCAGATTTCGAGGGTTACGTACCCCGCCGACCGAATTCAAACCGCGCCGCTGCGCGAAAGCGGGTACCGGTGCGTGCCTAATTAACTATTTGCGTGACATTCCTGCACATAGGACCGCTGTGCTTTCCTGAAATAGTGATGTGTGACAGGACACATTTCGGCGCACGCACAAAAGACCGACGCCCGGCCGCTCGCATCGCGAGCAGACCGGGCGCCGGGACGTGAAACTGTCAGCGCTTGCTGTACTGAGGCGCCTTGCGGGCCTTCTTCAGTCCGTACTTCTTGCGTTCGGTGGCACGCGGGTCACGGGTGAGGAAGCCGGCCTTCTTCAGCGCCGGACGATCCTCGGGCTGGACCAGGATCAACGCGCGCGCGATGGCCAGGCGCAGCGCGCCGGCCTGGCCGGACGGGCCGCCGCCGTCGAGGTGGGCGTAGATGTCGAACTGATCGACGCGGTCGACCGTCACCAGCGGCGCCTTGATGAGCTGCTGGTGCACCTTGTTCGGGAAGTAGTTCTCCAAGGTGCGGCCGTCGAGGTTGAACTGTCCGGTGCCGGGGACCAGGCGGACCCGGACGACAGCCTCCTTGCGGCGGCCGACGGTCTGGATCGGACGGTCGATCAGCACGGGCTCGCGGGCGGCCACGTCGGCGTCGGCCTCGACGCTGTAGTCAGCGGTCTCGACGGCCTCGGGGGCGTCGGTGTATTCGGTCTCGGTTCCGATTTCGGATGTCACTGAGCCACCTGCTTGATCTCGTACACGGCCGGCTGCTGAGCGGCGTGCGGATGGTCCGGGCCGGCGTACACCTTCAACTTCTTCTGGACCTGACGGCCGAGCTTGTTGTGCGGCAACATGCCGGTGATCGCGTTCTCGACGACGCGGGTCGGGTGCTTCTGCAGCAACTCGCCGATGGAGCGCTTGCGCAGACCGCCGGGATACCCCGAGTGCCGGTAGGCGAACTTGTTGTTGAGCTTGTCGCCGCTGATGGCGACCTTATCGGCGTTGATCACGATGACGAAGTCACCGCCGTCGACATTGGGCGTGAATGTCGGCTTGTGCTTGCCGCGCAGCAGCTTGGCTGCTTCGACGGCGAGCCGGCCGAGCACCACGTCGGTGGCGTCGATGACGTACCACGAGCGCGTGGTGTCACCCGCCTTCGGCGTGTACGTAGACACAGCGTTACCTACTCTTTTCTCGGATGGATCCCGGGATCGACTCCCAGGTGCCGGTCAGGCGTGTGCATACCATCCGCCTCGGCGACCGGCAGGGACCCGAGGCGACCGACGACCGAAGGCCGGCGCACGCCAACGATGGAGCTTACCTGCGGGCGTCGCCGCAGGTCAAAACGCGCTGGGATACCATCGCCGGCCGTCAACGGTGCCTCCCCCGAAACACACATTCGCACGGACCGAGGGGGGTCCGTGCGAATGTGCGTCCGGTCAGCGGATCAGAAGAACCCGAGGGCCTTGTCGCTGTAGCTCACCAGCAGGTTCTTGGTCTGCTGGTAGTGGTCGAGCATCATCTTGTGGTTCTCGCGGCCGATGCCGGACTGCTTGTAGCCACCGAACGCGGCGTGCGCCGGGTACTGGTGGTAGCAGTTCGTCCACACCCGACCGGCCTTGATGTCACGGCCCGCGCGGTAGGCCGTGTTGCCGTCACGGCTCCACACGCCGGCGCCCAATCCGTAGAGGGTGTCGTTGGCGATCGAGATCGCGTCGTCGTAGTCGGTGAAGGACGTGACGGCCACGACGGGCCCGAAGATCTCCTCCTGGAAGATGCGCATCTTGTTGTTGCCGGTGAAGATCGTCGGCGCGACGAAGTAGCCGCCGTTGAGGTCACCGCCCAGCTCGGCGCGCTCGCCGCCGGTGATCACCTTGGCGCCCTCGCTCTTGCCGATCTCGATGTAGGACAGGATCTTCTCCAGCTGGTCGTTGGAGGCCTGCGCCCCGATCATCGTCTCGGTGTCGAGCGGATCACCCTGCCGCACCGCCTTGGTGCGGATCGCGGCCAGCGCGAGGAACTCGTCGTAGATGTCGGCCTGGATCAGCGAGCGCGACGGGCAGGTGCACACCTCGCCCTGGTTGAGGGCGAACATCGTGAAACCCTCGAGTGCCTTGTCCTGGTAGTTGTCCGCGGCGTTCATCACGTCGTTGAAGAAGATGTTGGGGCTCTTGCCGCCGAGCTCCAGGGTGACCGGGATCAGGTTCTGCGAGGCGTACTGCATGATCAGCCGGCCGGTGGTGGTCTCACCGGTGAACGCGATCTTGGCGATCCGGTTGCTCGACGCCAGCGGCTTGCCCGCCTCCACGCCGAAGCCGTTGACCACGTTGACCACGCCGGCGGGCAGCAGGTCGCCGATGACTTCCATCAGGTACAGGATCGAGGCCGGGGTCTGCTCGGCGGGCTTGAGCACGATCGCGTTGCCGGCCGCCAGCGCGGGGGCCAACTTCCAGACCGCCATCAGGATCGGGAAGTTCCACGGGATGATCTGGCCGACCACGCCGAGCGGCTCGTGGAAGTGGTAGGCGACGGTGTCGTCGTCGATTTCCGACAGCGAGCCCTCCTGGGCGCGGATCGCGCCGGCGAAGTACCGGAAGTGGTCCACGGCCAGCGGGATGTCGGCGTTGAGGGTTTCCCGGATCGGCTTGCCGTTGTCCCACGACTCGGCCAGCGCGATCGACTCGAGGTTCTCCTCGATGCGGTCGGCGATCTTGTTCAGGATCACGGCTCGTTCGGCGGCCGAGGTCTTGCCCCAGGCCGGCGCCGCGGCATGGGCGGCGTCGAGCGCCTTCTCGATGTCGGACTCGTCGGAGCGGGCCACCTCGGTGAAGGGCTGGCCGGTGATCGGCGTCGGGTTTTCGAAGTAGCGTCCGGCATTCGGCGCCACCCACTGGCCGCCGATGAAGTTGTCGTAGCGGGGCTTGAACGACATCAGGGAGCCGTCGGCCCCGGGGCGGGCGTACACAGTCATGGTGAAGTCTCCTGCTCGTGTGGTCTGCGTCACCGAAGCTACGCCTGCAACCGTTGCAGCACGGTTGCATCGTCGGACAGACTTGGCGACATCGACGCACCTCGCCGCACACCCCGCCAGCACCGTTCCCGCGAGACGGTGAACACGCTGGTGGAGGCCGCCGCGCAGGTGTTCTCCCGCGAGGGGCTGAACGCGACGACGAACCGGATCGCCGAGCGCGCGGGTCTGTCCATCGGCACGCTGTATCAGTACTTCCCGGACAAGTACGCGCTGTTGGAGGCGATCGCCGAGCGGCACGAGCGCGACGCCGACGGGCAGCTGACCGAGGTGTTTGCCCGGCTCCGGGCCGAGGCACCGCCTTTCGAGGCGACGATGCGCGTGGTGCTGGAGGCCGTGGTCGGCGCGCATGACGAGCGGCCACGGTTGCACGCCCTGCTGCACCGGCTGGTGCGGCCGACCGCCGATCAGCTCGCTGCGCTGACCGACCTCGAAGACCGCATCTGCGCCGAGGTGGCGTTCCACCTCAAGCGCTGCGGCCGCGGAGGTGACGACGTCGAGACGACGGCCCGGACCGTGGTCCATGCGATCGACGCACAACTACACCGGGTAATGCCGCGCGGCGAGTTCGACATCGGGGACGCGAGGGACGCGCTGATGATCACTGTGTGCCGGCTCGCTCCGCCACCCGGGTGACCGCGTCACGCAGCTGCGCCAGGCCGGGTTCCTCGATCGGGTAGTGCCCGCAGTTCTCCAGCAGCACCACCTCGGTGGGCGCCGAGATGCGCTGCAGGAAGCGGACACTCAATCCCGGCGGGGTCCAGGTGTCGGCAGCGGGCGCGACGAGCGTGACGGGTGCGGCATCGAACGACTCCGGTGCGGTGTGGCCGAAGTTCATCCAACTCGCCAGGAACCCGAGCGGGACGCTGACGCCGCCGCCGCGCGGGTCCGACGCGCACAGCTGTGACAGCCGCCGGTCGGTGCTCATCGCGGCCATGTCAGCGAGCCATCGGATCGGCACCCGTACCCGGCCCAGAACAGGATCGACCGCGCGCAGCAGCGCCGGCGCGGGCCTGCCCATCCAGGCGAAGCGGGTCGCCGCGGCGCGGGCCGCGGGGTCGGACAGGTCCAGCAGGCAGGTCGCGACGACGGCGGCGACCTGCCGGGTGCGGGCCGCGACCTCATAGGCCACCATGCCGCCCATGCTGGCGCCGAACAGGATCAGCGGGCGTGGGTCGGCGGCCCGTTCCGCGGTCACCAGGTCACACAGCAGGTCGATCCAGTCGTCGTAGCGCACGCCGGCCGGGTCGGGTACGACGGTGTCGCCGTAGATCGGAAGGTCGGGGGCGAGGACGTCGGCCCCGTCTCCGGCCGCGACCGCGGTGGCGGGCCACAGCGCGCCGCTGTATCCGCCGCCTCCGTGAACGAGCATGACGCGCACCGCAGCCTCGGCGACGACCGCGCGCGCGATGTGCACTGTGGCGCCGCGCCACGGCCACCACGTGCTGACCGGCGGGGTCATTGCGGCGGTGTAGGTGTCGGGGACGAACGCGGCGTAGCTGTGGATGTCCATCCCGATATCGTCGAATCACCTTGCCCACGTTGGCAACTCGCATCTGCACCGGCGTTGCGCTGGGCTTTTCGCGCGTTGCTCGGGTTTTCAGCCGAGTTCGAAGTCCAGACCGGCGAGGTGACCCCGGGCCCGGGCGCGGGCCACCGCGGTGAGTCCGGCGCTGTCGCGCAGCGCCTGCCACCCCTCGCGGTCGTCGCGCCCTTCGGGCAGCTCGAGCCACCGCCGCAGCAGATCGGTGCGGCCCTGCCGGCTCTCGGCGAGCATCGCATCACGCAGGGTCGTCGACAGCTGGGTGCGCAGCCGGGCGATGGCCGGGGACACCGACTGGGCGAGCAGCGGACCGGCGTAGCGGTTGAGCGCCGACTCGACATCGCCGGCGTCGAGGGCCTCGAACACCTCGCCGATATCGCTGGTGATCGGCGTCGACAGCCGGTACGGCCGGGACCCGAGGTTCTCGGCGCCGATGACTTTGCGCAGTCGCGACATCTCGGCGCGGACCGTGACGACGTCAAGGTCCTTGTCGTCGAGCAGCACCGCCAGATGGTCGGCCGACAGCCCCTCCGGATGACGGCTGAGCAGCACCAGGATGTCGGCATGGCGACCCGTCAGGTGGGTGGCCTGCAGGTGTCCGTACCGGTCGGTGGTCACCCAGCGCGGCCGGTCGCCCCCGAGCACCACCAGGTGAGGTCGGCGAGCGGCGGGCTCGGCCGCGGCTCCTGCCACCCGCAGCAGGGCCAGGTGATTCTCGACGGCCACCGCCGTGGCGCGCACCAGCGCCAGCGTCTGAGCCGACGCGACCTCCGAGCCCCCGGTCAGGTCGATGGCACCGAGCAGCGCGCCGGTGCTGGGATCGTGCACCGGCGCGGCGGTGCAACTCCACGGCTGGACGATGCGGGTGAAGTGTTCCGATCCGCGGATCTGCAGTTCACGGTCCAGTGCCAGCGCGGTGCCGGGCGCGTTGGTGCCGGCGCTGCGCTCACTCCAGTCGGCGCCGGGGACGAAGTTCATCGCCTCAGCCCGGCGGCACGCCTTCGGGTCGCCTTCAACCCACAGCAGTGTGCCGTCGGCGGCGCTCACCGCGACCACCACGCCGGAGTCGACGGCGTCGTCGACGAGGAGCCGCCGGATCACCGGCAGCGCGGGCGCCAGCGGATGGGTCTCACGCAGGCGCTCGATCGCGGTGACCGCCGCCCGCGCGCCGCCGAGGTTCGGATCCACCCCGACCGCGAGGCTGCGCTGCCAACTCTGCGCGACGACGGGGCGCACCGGAATAGAGCTCAGATAGGACGCGTCGACCTCGCCGGCAACGAACAATTCGTGGACAGCACGCAGCCCTTTCGACGGACGGGCGGATCCCCGTCCGGTCGATGTCTCTGAAGCTGCCACGTGGCGTTCCTTTGTGTCCGCCCTCACATGTGCTGCCACCCTAACGCAGCAACGCCGGTCAGAGTACTGCGCGACCCTCGATCGGCTCCCCTCCTTTCGAGGGCCGCGCAGTCCCGGGGTGAGGCGCGTCAGGCGCCCCAGGCGTTGGCGGCTCGGCGGTCGGTGTCGGCGACGTCGTCCGCGCCGTCCCGGACCGCGTTGCCGAGGCTGACCAGGATCTCGTTGAGCGCCGCCGCGGACTGTTCCCAGCGGGTCTGCTCGGCGCGGTACGCCTCGGCGGACTCCCGCGTCCACGTCGCCTGCAGCGGGGCGATCTGGGCGCGCAGGTCGTCGAGGGCGCCGTTGAGGCGGGCGGAGGTGCGGTGGATCTCCTGACGGACGGTGTACTCGATCTCACCGAAGTTGTAGGACAGCGTGTGGGTCATCGCCGCCGCCTACAGGTGCGCCGCGACGGAGGCGATCCGCTGCGAATGACCGTCGGCCACCTCGCGCAGGATTCGCTCGTTGTCCCGGATCGTCTCGGCGATGCGCGCCAGTGCGGCGTGCAACTTCATCGACTCCGCGTTCCAGCGCTCGACCACGTCGCGGAACCGGACCGCGGCCACGCCGCCCCACACCGACGGCGGCACACTGCTCATCGCGCCGATGAACGAGTGCAGCATGGCCCGGATCTCCTCGTTGCGCGCATCGGTCTTGCCTGCCACCGACAGCATGAGGTCGAGATCGGTGGTCAGCGCCGCCCCGGCGGCCCCTGACGGTGTCGGCATGTGAAGTCCTCTCGTAGCCTTGAAAAAGCGATATACAGATTGGACGCAGCGCAGCCGAGTTCGGTTCCCCTGTTTCGGTTTTCATCGCAGCGCGTGGGCGGAGCGCACGGCTTCGTCGCACACGTCCTCGACGAGCCGCCGCTGCTCCGGGGCGCTCTGACACCCGATCGCGATGCGCAGCGTGCCGTCGACCAGCACGGTCCACCATGTCTGGCTGTCGGTCCGCCGCTCCAGGTAGGTCACGGCCGCCCGGCCGGCGCGCTCCCCGTCGGGATCGAAGTCGACGAACACCCCGGGTGGCGCGGATCCCATTGCCCGACGGAGAGATTCGGCGACCTCCTCGACGGAGGCCGCGTCGCCGTCGGCCTGGGTGAGGTGCAGGGCGGGCAGGCCGCCGGCGGCGGCGACGCGGACCCGCGGCGAACCCGGCCCCGCGGTGACTCGCTCGACGGTCCACGAGGCGGGCACCGAGACACCGACCCGGCCCTCCCTCAGCAGCCGGCTGCCTGCCGGCGACGGCGGTGCGTCCGACACCGCCTGCGCCGCCCAGCCTCCTCCGGCGGCGGCCGCGGTCAGTGCCACGCCGGCCAGGACGGCGCCGGATCGCCGGTTCGGAGGCTTCCGCCGGCGCGGTTGCGCAACGGCGTTCCGCACGGCGGCGTGCAGGCCGATGCGATCGCCGTAGGTGAGCACCGCTGCGAGCCGGCCGAGGCGGGCAGCCGCGGTGGGCGACAGCGGCGCCACTGCGGCCGGGGTGTCGATCAGCACCGACGTCCCGGGGTGGAGGTGCGCGATGAGCGCGTCGTCGTCGCGGGACACCACCGCGGGCCCGGCGCCGGGCCTCGTCACCACGGCAACCTCCGCGGCCAGTTCCACCACCGCGCGTCCGCCGTCGCCGAGCACAGAGCCCCGTCGCAGCACGGTGACCTGTGGCGCGAGGCCGCGTGCGGCCTCGCCGACGACGCCGGCCCGACCGGCCGGCCACCACGTCGGCACCACCAGCACCAGGTGGCTCGCGGCCCCGCCGGCAGCCGCGCGCAGTACGTCCCGCCACAGCACCGCGACGTCGACGACCCGGTCCTGCACCAGAGCCAGCGGGTCGTCGATGCAGGCCAACGCCGCCGAAACCCATTCGCGCGGAGCGTCGTCGGGGCCACGGACCGCAGCCGGGCCGACCTCGACGACGACGGTGGTCACGGCGGCTCCACCCAGGCCGTCTGGACGAGTTCGTCCGGTCGGCCGCGCACGCTCAGCGTGGCCCGTCCCGGTGGCAGTGGTGTGGGCCGGGTGGCGCCCAGCAGCACACCCTCGTCCGGAGACGCGCTCATCATCACACCCGCGCACCCCATGTCGCGCATGCGGGCCAGCACGGGATCGAACATCGCCCGCGCCGCGCCCCCGGAGCGCCGGGCGACGATGACGTGCAGCCCGAGATCCTTGGCGTGCGGCAGGAAATCGGCCAGCGGGGCGAGCGGGTTCCCGGTGGCACCCGCCACCAGGTCGTAGTCGTCGACGATCACGTAGATGTCCGGACCGCTCCACCAGGACCTGTCCCGCAGCTGCTGTTGTGTGACGAACTCGTCGGGCATCCTGGCGTTCAGCCGTTCGGTCAACGCGGCCGTCCGTGACGTCGCCGCGACCCCCGACACCGCGTAGCCGACTCGCGGCCCACTCTCGACCACACCGAGCAGCGTGCGCCGGAAGTCGACGATCTCCAGATGTGGTTCGTCGGCGGCCGCGGCCAATTCGGTGCAGAGCAGTCGCAGCAGTGCGGTCTTGCCGCACTCGCCGTCACCGAGCACCAGCAGGTGCGGGTGTTCTCCGAGATCCATGGTGACCGGGTCGAGGTCACGCTCCCCGAGACCGAGCAGCACCTGCCCCCGGCGGCGGCCGGGGACATCGATCGCGGATCGGTCGACCCGCGCCGGCAGCAGCTCGACCGGCGGCGCGGCGCCCCCGTCCCGCATCGGCTCGACATCCGGTGTGGCGATCACCATCTCGCAGCCATCGGCGGTGATTCCGCGACCAGGCGGTCGGGCGGCGAGCTCCTTGGCACGTCTGCGGTCCAGCTCCGAGTCCGCCGGATCCCCGAGCCGCAGCTCGATCCGGGTGCCGATCTGGTCCTTCAGGGCGGGCCGCAGATCCGCCCACCGGGACGCCGTGACCATCACGTGTACGCCGTAGGCCAGGCCCTGCGCGGCCATGGCGGTGATCGCGCTGTCCATCCCGTCGAAGTCCTGCCGCAGGGTGACCCACCCGTCGACCACCAGGACGACTTCGCCGTAGGGATCCTCGCGGACTCCGCCCGCCGCCTCGCGCGACCGCAGCACCGCCTCCAGCTGGGCGACGATTCGGCGGCACAGATCGCTGTCCCGGCGCCCGGCCACGGCGCCGACGTGGGGCAGGTCGCGCACCGCCGCCAGGTCGCCACCTCCGAAGTCCAGGCAGTAGAACTGCACCGCGCCGGCGTCGTGTGTGGCGGCGAGCGCACCGATGATCGTCCGCAGCGCCGTCGACTTGCCCGAGCGGGGCGCCCCGACGACCGCGACATGACCTGCTCCGGAGGACAGGTCGACGATCAGCGGGTCCCTCCGCTGCTCGAAGGGGCGGTCCACCACGCCGATCGGCACCCGCAGCCGCCCCGCGGTTGCGGCCGACAACACCGCGTCCAGACGCGGCGAGCGGCCCAGCGGCGGCAGCCACACCCGGTGTGCCACAGCGCCGCGGCCGGCCAGCTGCCCCAGCACCGTCTCGAGCAGCGGGAGTCGCGACATCGACGGCGCGGGTGCGGCGCCGCCGGCACGGTCGATGAGTGTGAAGCGCCGGACCTCGGGTGCGCTGTCGCGCCTCTGCCGGCGGACGGGGAAACAGCCGGAGACGAACGCCGTCTGGAACCGCGTCAGGGTGCCCGCGGCAGTGCTGAGATAGGCCGCACCGGGCCGGGCCGGCAGCTGGTGGGCGTCGGGAACACCGAGCACAGACCGGGATTCGGCGGCGGAGAAGGTCTTCAGGCAGATCCGGTACGACAGGTGGGTTTCCAGGCCGCGCAGCCTGCCCTCGTCGAGTCGCTGGCTGGCCAGCAGCAGGTGCATGCCCAGCGACCGCCCCAGTCGGCCTATCGCGACGAACAGCTCGGCGAAATCGGGATGCCGGCTCAGCAGTTCGGAGAACTCGTCGACGATGATCAGCAGCGCGGGCAGCGGGGGCAGCGTCCGGTCCAGGACCCTGGCCCTGCCGTATTCGGTCAGGTTGGTGAGATTGCCTGCCGCACGGAGGATCTCCTGTCTGCGGTTGATCTCCCCGGACAGCGCGTCCCGCATCCGTGCGACCAGCGGCGCCTCGTCGGCCAGATTCGTGATCACCGCCGACACGTGACGCACGCCGTCCAAACCCAGGAACGTCGCACCGCCCTTGAAGTCGACCAGCACCAGGTTCAACGCTTCCGGCGGATGCGCGGTGACCATCCCCAGCACCAGCGTGCGCAGAAACTCGGACTTGCCCGAACCTGTTGCGCCGACGCACAATCCGTGCGGACCCAACCCGCCGGCGGCTGCCTCGTTGATGTCCAGGTCGACGACCGTTCCGTCGTCGGCCACCCCGACCGGCACCGGCAGCAGCCCGGCCGGGGACCGCCTCGACCACCGGGCTTCGGCGTCGACCGCCTGCGGGTCGGCAATGCCCATCAGCGCCGCCCAGTCAGGAACGCCGTCCGCGCGGGCGGACTCATGCGGACGGTGACGCGACAGTCGGCGCGCGCACGCTAACGCGGCGGGCAACGCGAGCTCGTCGAAGCGCGCATCCACCCGCTGCCCGTCGACGTGCACGGCGACACCTGTGCCAGGGCCGGGCCGCAGCGCGACGACCGTGACGCCGTCGGCGGGTTGCGGTGCCGCCCCACCGTCGACGATCAGCAGGTGGCGCCGCCCGCGTCGGCGCTCACCCGCATGCGGCAGCCATTTCATCCAGTCCCAGTGCAGTTGTGGGCCCGCCGCCGCGACCGTCATGAGGCCTGGGTCGTGGTGAACGGCCAGCTGACACACCATCGCCCTGACGACGGCGCGGACGTCGGCGGGGTCGCCGTCGACGGTGATCAGCCCGGCGGAGGCGAGCCGCACCACGACGGGCAAGTCAGCGACCATCGCGTGGTGCCGCACCAGACGGCGCACCGCGCCGGCGGTGACGGGGTCGGCCTCGTCGTCCGGTCCCAGGTCCGGGGCGACCACCGAGACGGCCGCCGGCTGCTCCCCCACGCCGATCCGGACCACACCGAAGTCCGGACCGTCCGCGGCGCGGCGGAACATCCGTTCTCCGCCCGCGATCGTCCACAGCGCTGCGGGTTCAGGATGCAGGTCGTGCTGGGACCGATACTGGGTGTCGCCGGCGGCCACCAGTGCGTCGTCGACGGTGCCCAGGTAGCGCAGATAGCCGGCGCGCCCAGTATCGAGGTCGCCGGTGCGGTCGCGCCCGGTGTGGGCCAGTGTGCCGATCAGCGAGACCAGCATCATCACCGGGAAGAACAGGAACATCGGGTTACGCGTCGAACCCGCCGAGGTCAGGTACAGCACGGTCATGCCGGCCATCGCGACGATCATCGCCACCGGCATCAGCCGGGCCAGCGGGCTCATCGGTGTCTGCGCCGGCGGCTCGGGTGGCTTGTCGAGGACGATCCGGCCGAGGTCCATGTGGAGTAGACGCACCAGTGCCGCGGCCCGTTCCATCCACAGCCCACCGATTTGGTGCGCTGCATCCTCATCAAGCCGAGTTACGTTCGAGCCCGTGCCGGATACGTTGCGCAGGATCGCCGTTCACGCCCTCGCGGCGCGCGGTCCGGAGGCCGTGGATCTCGTCGTGCCCGCCGGTCTGGCACTGGGTGAGTTGATGCCGTCGATCGTCGATGTCGTGCTCGGCGCGTCACCCGGACCGACGCACTGGCAGTTGACCCGCGCGGCCGGCGATCCCTTGGACCCGTCGATGTCATTGAGGGACAACGGCGTCGATGACGGTGAGGTACTGGTGCTCACACATGTGCGGATCCCGCCCCCGCGCCGGCTACCGGCCGACCCGTGCGCCGCCCTCGCCGCTTCCATGACGGCCGAGGTCGACGAGGAATCCGGAGGGATCGCCGGCGCGGCCGCCGTCCTGGTGGCTGCCGGGGCGCTGGCATGGGCCGGCGTGGCGGCGCCGACGCCCTGGCACTTCTGGTCGGCGGCCGGGTTGTCGGTCGCCGCCGCGTCCGGCGCGGTGGCCGCCTCACGCATCGACCGGCGCTCGGCCCTGGTGCTCGGCACCGCCGCGGTGTTGTTCGCCGGTGTGGCAGGACTTCTCGCGCTGCCCGGTACGCCGTGGGTGGCGGCGCTGCTACTGTCCGCGTCCTCGGGGTTCGCGATGGCCGTGCTGCTGGTGAGGGTGCTGCCGGACCCGGCGCCGCAGGCGGCGCTCACGGCCGCGGCGGGCGCGCTCACCGCCGCGGCAGCCGTGGGCAACCTTGTGCCCGGGTCCTCGGTGGTCGGCGCGGCGCTGTCGGTGGTGTCGTTGGCCGGACTGGCGCTGGCCCCACGCCTGGCCGCGCATACCGACGCACCGCATCGCGCGCTGACCGCTCTCGTGGTCGGCTGGGCCGGCGCGGCGGCGGCCGGCGCTCTCACCGTGGCGGCCACCGCGATCGCCACGGGTTCGGCGCGGGCGTTGGGCGCGGCGTTCGCGGCCGATATCGGGGTGGTGCTCGTACTGCGCCGGCGCGTGCATGCCGACCCGCAGAGACGGTCCGCGCTGGGCGCCGCCGGGCTGGTGTCACTGCTGGTGTCGGCGCTCGTCGTGACGGCGGCGGTGCCTGCGCAAGCGGGCTCGATCAGCGCAGGCGTCGCGGTCGCCGCCGCGCTCGCGGTGTACGGCGCAGCCCGGTCGTACTCACCGAACGCGCTGTCGCGGAGGTGGATTCAGTATGTCGAGTACCTCGCACTGGCCGCGGTGGCGCCGCTGGCGTTCTGGATCGCCGGGATATACGGCCTGGCACAGCAATTGAGCCTGACGTGACCGGCGCGGCCCGATGGTGGCGGGCGCCGGCCGTGGCGGTGCTGGCGATGTTTCCGACGGCCCCGTATGCGGCCGCGGTCGGGCCGCCCGCGGTGGACGAGTCGCTGCTGCCCGCGCCGGGCCCGGCTGCGCCGCTGCGCCCCACCACCCAGCACGACGCCTGCGTCACCGCCCCACCGGCCGCCGCGGCGGCCACGGGCCCCGGGCAGGTGCGCGGGCTCGACCTTCCCGCCCTGTGGGCGCTGACCCGTGGAGCGGGCCAGACTGTCGCGGTGATCGACACCGGGGTGGCGCGGCACCGCAGACTGCCGCACCTGGTCCCCGGCGGCGACTATGTGTCCCGTCAGGACGGCACCGCCGACTGTGACGGGCACGGCACGATCGTCGCCGGGATCATCGGGGCCGCACCGGACACCGCCGATCCGGACGCGTTCGCCGGCCTCGCTCCTGAGGTGTCACTGCTGTCGATCAGGCAGTCCAGCAACAAGTTTCGCGCCGTCGACGAACCGGGAGGCTCAGGTGTCGGGGATGTCGACACGCTGGCCTCTGCCGTGCGCACCGCGGCCGACCAGGGGGCCACGGTGATCAACATCTCGACAGTGGCGTGCGTCCCGGTCGAGGGGAGCCTCGACGACCGGGCACTCGGCGCGGCACTGGCCTATGCCGTCGACGTGAAGAACGTCGTCGTGGTGACCGCGGCAGGCAACGTCGGCGGTGCCGGGCAGTGCCTGGAACACAATCCGCGCGACCCCACGCTCGCCACGGCGGTCACCACAGTGGCGAGTCCGGCCTGGTACGACGACTACGTGCTGACCGTCGGCGCGGTGAACGCCGACGGAATCGCCTCGGAGTTCAGCCTGGCCGGTCCCTGGGTGGACGTCGCAGCCCCGGGCGAGGGGGTGATCTCCCTGGCGCCCGCCGGGGACGGATTGGTGGACACGTCGCCGGCCGGCCGGCCGATCTCCGGAACCAGCTACGCCGTGCCCGTGGTCGCCGCGATCGCGGCGCTGGTCCGGGCCCGGTTCCCGGAACTGACCGCACGGCAGGTGATGCGCGTCATCGAGGACACCGCGCACGACCCGCCCGGCGGCTGGGATCCGGTCGTCGGACACGGCGTGGTGGATGCGCTCGCGGCGGTGTCGGCGACCGGGGCAGGAACGGGCGAGACGGTCACCCCGGCGGCAACGCCGATCGCCGCCCCGTCGCCGCCGCGGACCACCTCACGCAGGACCGCGGTACAAGCCGCCGTGCTGTGCCTGGCGTTGGCCGGATGCGGGGTGGCGGTCTCGGCGGTCGTGCACCGGTCACGACACCCCGTCTCGCATGACTGACGCGGCGGACCCGCTGAGTTCGGGACCGCGCGGCAACGTCGCGAGCACGGGCCACGGCGCGGGCACCGCGGCCGCGGTGATCCCGAGTGCCCGCGCGCTGTCGGGGTCGCGGACCCCGAACAGCACCCCGGTGTCGGTCACCAGGAACAGCGAGCCGGTGCTGTGCCCCTCGCCGGTGAGCGCCACGGAACGGACGAAGACCGCGCGACCGGCGGGCACCGACACCGTGTCGACCGCCGGTCCTGCGCCGTCGGCCTGTGCGAGCCCGACCGGATGCGCGGCCGGCGGTGCGGCGTCCCCCACCAGAACGGCGGTGCGTGAACCGGTTTCACCGGCGTCGGGATACCAGGCGGCACACACCACCGGATCGTCGGTCACCCCACCGGTGTGCGGAAATGTCGACACGGCAAGAGTGTCCACCACCGGCAGCGCACCGACGACGTCAGCCGACACCGTCGGCATCTGTTCATCGATCCGGCTGTCGGTGTAACGGATCAGGTCGGCCGCGACCTCCCCGACGCGCTGCAGGCCGTCCGACAGCACCACGAAGTAGTCGACCGCCGCCCCTGCGCCGGGCACCTGTACCACGGTGCCCACCGGATGGCCGCGGAGCACCGCCGGCCCGGCGGTGCCCAGAGCGGGGATGCGTGGCGGTTCGATGGCGGGCGCCTCCGGCACCGCCGCCAACAGAGCGGGCGAAACCGACTGCGGCGTAACGCCGTCGAGCCGAAGCGCACGCACCACAGCGGGATGGCGCAGATCCACCCGGGACCGGCGGCCGTCGTGCAGCAGGTAGGTCGACGCGGCACTCTCCCCGCGGGGTGTCACCAGCACGCGGGCATCGGTCGTCATGGCCGACGTGTCGACCGGCCCCGCCGCGACGGAGGTACCGGACTCCCCGGCATCGCAGACTGTCCAGGCGGACTCCGGGGTGTCCAGTGGCGGCGAGATCTGGGCGGGCGCACCGGGAATGCCGACCTGCGGGCCTAGCGCCGACTCGCCGACGGACCGCTGCGAGACCAGCCGCGGCTCGACGGGGCCGCCCAGGATCAGCCGCGCCGAGGCCAGGTTGAACACCGGATGCATGACGTCGTCGATCCTGACGTACATCGCCCCGGATTCGCGGACCACGACCAGCCGCGCATCACCGACGGAACCGCCGGGGCGCACCACGGTCAGCACCGCGCACACCGCGACGGCGACAGTGGCCAGCACCGCACCGGCGATCAGCGAGATAGACTGTGCGCGAAGCGGATCGTCGAGCATCCGGGCGTCGCCGCGGATCAGCGCATGTTCCATCCGCCGCGCCTGGAAGCGGTGCCCACTGACGTGCAGGCGTGTCGTCGGTTGCGCCATCACACCCCCTCGGCCAGCGTAACGGCGCCACCTCGGGGGTCAGATCACTTGTTGGAGCGCCGTTCCCGGTAGGCCGCAACGTGCTGGCGGTTCCCGCAGTTGCCGGTGTCGCAGAACTTGCCCGACCTGTTGCGGGACAGATCGACGAGCACCGCGCCGCAATCCGGGGCGGCGCAGACCTTGAGCCGGCGCAATTCCCCGGCCCGGATCAGATCGGCCAGCGCCATCGCCATCTCGGCGCCCATCCGCTGCCACAGCGGGTCGTGGATCGACGCAAGATGCAGATGCCACTCGGGCATCTCGGGGTGCCGGGTCAGCCACGGCGACGCCTTGGTGTCGGCCAGCAGAGCGTTGACCTGATCGACGGCGCGCACCTCGTCGTCGGCGACCTCCCAGATGCGGCCCAGCCGGGCACGCAGCGTGTGCACCGCGTCGAGTTCGGCAGCGTCGTGATCGCGTCGGCCCGTCCAGCCGAAGTCGTGCAGGTACCGGTCGAGGGCGGCGAGGTCGGGCAGCTGCTCACCATCCACCCGGTCGCTGTTGATCAGGACACTCGCTGCGCGAAGGGTGAGCTCAGTGTCATGAGTGAAAAGCATTTGACCCATGACTCCTCTCGGCGGTAGTGTCACGACCAAAGTTGATTTTACTCATGTCACCCCTGTCACCTCCACGGAGGCGTCACGTCCACGGAGGCGGTTGCCCATGGCTGCGCTCGATACGAACCCGCGCGTTCGCGTCGACCATTTTCGTACAGGTCTGCTGTTCGCTGTCGGCTCCGCGTTCGCGTTCGGGTGCTCCGGGCCGTTTGCGAAGGCGTTGATGGAGGCCGGCTGGACGCCGACCGCGGCGGTCACCGCCCGGCTGGCCGGCGGCGCGCTCGCGATGGCGGTCTTCGCCTCCGTCGTCCGTCCCGGCTGGTGGCGGGAGGCGCGCTCGCACGCCAGGACGGTGGCGCTGTACGGCCTGGTGCCGATCGCCGGCGCACAGCTCTTCTACTACAACGCGGTGTCGCACCTGTCGGTCGGCGTCGCACTCCTGCTCGAATACACCGCACCGATCCTGGTGGTCGGCTGGCTGTGGGCCACCACCCGGAAGCGGCCCACATCGATGACGCTCTCCGGGGTAGCGCTCGCGGTCACGGGGATCATGCTGGTGCTCGGCATCGTCGGGCCCGGCGGGTTCACCGGCGCCTCCATCAATCTCGCCGGTGTCGGCTGGGGCCTGGCCGCGGCCGTGTGCGCCGCCTGTTACTTCCTGATGTCCGACAAGGTCGGCGCCGACGCCTCCGACGGCCGGCCGGCGCTGCACCCGATCACGCTGGCGGCGGGCGGTCTGCTCGTCGGCGCCGTCACGGTCGCGATACTCGGGGCCGCCGGCGTGATGCCGATGCGCTTCACCTCCGACGACACGGTGATCGCGGGCTGGACCACCCCCTGGATCGTGCCGGTGATCGCGCTCGGCCTGATCCCGACGGCGATCGCCTACACCCTGGGCATCGTCGGGATCGCCCGGCTGCGGCCCCGATTCGCGTCCCTGGTCGGCCTGTCCGAGGTGATGTTCGCGGTGCTGGCGGCCTGGGTGCTGCTCGGTGAGGCGATGACCCCCACCCAAGCCATCGGGGGCGCCGTCGTGCTGGTCGGGCTCGCGCTGGCCCGGCAGGGCGACCGCAGCGAACTCGATGAGGCCGAGACGGTGACCTGGCCGGATGCACCGGCGACGGGGACGTCGAGCGGCTAACATCGCCACGTGATGATCGATCTTGATCTCCGGCGGCGCCGGCTGACGTCGGTGCTCGCGGCCGTGCTGCTGGCCGTAGCAGCCCTGGCCGGGACGCCCGGCCGCTTGCCGGTGGCCCATGCGCAGGGATGTCCCGACATCGAGGTCGTCTTCGCCCGCGGCACCGACGAGCCCGCCGGCCTAGGCCGGGTGGGTGCGGCGTTCGTCGACGCGCTGCGTGACCGCGTCGGGGGCCGCTCGGTGGGCGCCTACGCCGTCAACTACCCGGCGAGCTTCGACTTCCTTGCCGCGGCGGCGGGCGCCAACGACGCCAGCCTGCACATCCAGTACATGATGGCCAACTGCCCGCAGACCCGACTGGTGCTCGGCGGCTATTCGCAGGGCGCCGCGGTGGTCGACGTGATCGCCGCAGTCCCGATCCCGGCGGTCGGGTTCACCGCACCGCTGCCGCCAAACGCGCCGGATTTCGTCGCCGCCATCGCCGTCTTCGGCAACCCGTCGGCCAAGGTGGGTCTGCCGATCACCGCGAGCCCGGTGTGGGGCTCGCGGTCCATCGACCTGTGCAACGTCGGGGATCCGGTGTGTTCGAACGGAAACGTGATCGCCGCGCACAGCAACTACGGGCCCGTCGGGCTCACGGACCGGGCCGCGGCGTTCGTAGCCGGACTTGTTTAACACAGCTATGCGTTACCGTGTCTTGTGCTTTCCGATCGACTGAGCCGCCCGATGCTGGCGGCCGCCGCTGCCGTGATGGCCTTCTTGGCCGCCGTGGTCCTTCCCGCCGGAACGGCTTCTGCTCAGCCGTGCCCCGACGTCGAGGTGGTCTTCGCCCGCGGTACCAGTGAGCCGCCCGGCGTGGGGCGGGTCGGCCAGGCGCTCGCCGACACCCTGCGCAACCAGCTAGGCGGTAGGACCGTGGGCACCTACGGCGTGAACTATCCCGCCAGCTACGACTTCCTGAACACGGCCAGTGGCGCCACCGACGCCACCGGACGTATCGCCTTCATGGCGGCCCAGTGCCCGAACACCCGCATCGTGCTCGGCGGCTACTCGCAGGGCGCGGCGGTCGTCGCGATGCTTGCCGGGGTGCCGCCGCTCGGCGACCGGATCGGCACCATCGGCTCGGCGCCTCCGCTGCCGGCGGGACTGGGCGGCAACGTCGCGGCCGTCGCGGTATTCGGCAACCCGTCTGCCAAGTTCGGAAGTCCGGTTTCGGGCCGCGGAGTGTTCGCCGGTAAGGCAATCGACCTGTGCGCCGACGGTGATCCGATCTGTTCCGGGGGCCGCAACCCGTTTGCCCACACCAGCTACGAGCGTTCCCCGCTCATCGGCCAGGCCGCCGGTTTCGCCGCTGGCCGGGTCTGAACGGCCGCGGCCGATTAAGATCAACACGGTGATTCGTCAGCTGCGAAAATTACGGGTCCTGTCGGCCACGGCTGCGCTCCTCTTCACCGCAGCCTCGTTCGTTGCGCCCCCGCTCGCGTCGGCACAGTCCTGCCCCGAGGCCGAGCTGATCTTCGCCCGCGGCCGCATCGAGTCGCCCGGCGCCGGCCAGATCGGCAACGCGCTGGTCAGCGCGCTGCGCAACAAGACCGGCAAGGACATCGACCTTTACGCGGTGAAGTATCCCGCCGACACCGAGGTCGACATCGGCGCCAATGACATGAGCCAACGCATCCAGTACATGGCCGGCAACTGCCCCGACACCCGACTGGTGCTGGGCGGCTATTCACTGGGCGCGGCAGTCACCGACGTGGTGGTCGCGGTCCCGATCGCCGCGTTCGGCTTCAAGAGCCCGCTGCCCGACGGTGTCGATCGGCACATCGCCGCCGTCGCGCTGTTCGGTAACGGCAGTCAGTGGGTCGGGCCGATCGCGAACTTCACCAACCCGGCGCTGCGCGACCGGATCATCGAGCTGTGCCACGGCGACGATCCGATCTGCAATCCGACCGCTCCGGAGAACTGGCAGGACTACTGGCCCGCGCATCTGGCCCCCGCCTACATCGGCGCGGGCATGGTGAACCAGGCCGCCGACTTCATCGTGGGCCGACTGTAGCTACAGCTCGTCGGCGGTACGCAGGTCCCGGGTCACCAGGTTGCGGGCCGCAAGCTCGGCGTCGGGCGGATAGTCGACACCGACGAGCGTCAGGCCCCGCGCCGGCGCCGCGGCGAAATCGCTGGAGCGTCGCGCCGAATCCAACAGTGCCGCGCACCACGCCGGGTCGCGGCGGTGCTCCCCGACAGCCAGCAGCGCGCCCACCAGTGAACGCACCATGTTCCAACAGAACGCGTCGGCGCTGACATGCACGGCGATCCGGTCGCCGTCGCGTTCGCAGTCCAGCCGCTGCAGTTCCCGGATTGTCGTCGCCCCTTCCCGGTGGCGGCAGAACGCGGCGAAGTCGTGCAGCCCCAACAACTCCCGGGCGGCGGCGGACATCGCCGCCACATCGAGCGGCCGCGGCCACGCGGTGACGAACCGGGTCTCGTGCGGCTCGGCGCCGTACGGCGCCGTCGTCAACCGATAGACGTAGTGGCGACGCAGCGCCGAGAACCGAGCGTCGAATCCAGGTGCGGCGCGGGTTATCTCGCGCACGCGTACATCCTCGGGCAGCATCCGTCCCAATCGGCGGACCAGTGGCCCGAACTCGGGCTCCCCTGGACGGCGGGTGCGCGGGGAGGCGTGCGGCAGCGCGTCGGCGGGCACGTCGACGTGGGCGACCTGCCCGGTGGCGTGCACCCCGGAATCGGTGCGCCCCGCGGCACGGGTGACCACCGGTGCCCGGAACACCGTGGACAGCGCGTCGTCGATCGCGCCCGCGACGGTGCGCTGTCCGGTTTGTGTCGCCCAGCCGGCGAACTCGGTGCCGTCGTAGGCGATGTCGAGGCGTAAACGAACATGCCCGCCACCGAAATCGATGGCGGGCATGCTCACGACGTTGTCGTCAGGACTTGTTGTCATCCTCGGCTTCGGCTTCGGCGACCTCTTCGGCGGCTTCAGCTTCCTGAGCCTCCTCGATCGCGGCGTCTTCTGGCTTGACCTCTTCGACGGTCTCCTCCTCGGCGGCCGGGCCTTCGGCTGCCTCGGGCTCGACCGCGGCCTGCGGCGCGGCAGCCGCGGCCACCTTTTGCGCCGCGTCCGCGCGACGCGCACGGTTCGCCTCGGAGGTGACGGTCTTCTCCCGCACCAGCTCGATGACCGCCATGGGGGCGTTGTCGCCCTTGCGGTTCTCGACCTTGATGATGCGGGTGTAGCCGCCGTTGCGGTCGGCGAAGAACGGCCCGATCTCGGCGAACAGGACATGCACGATGTCCTTGTCGCGGATCTTCTTCATCACCTCACGCCGGTTGTGCAGCGTGCCCTTCTTGGCGTGGGTGATGAGCTTCTCCGCGTACGGACGCAGCGCCCGTGCCTTCGGCTCGGTCGTCTTGATGCGGCCGTGCTCGAACAGCGAGGTGGCCAGATTGGCCAGCAGCGCCTTCTGGTGCGAGGACGACCCGCCGAGGCGAGGACCCTTGGTGGGCTTGGGCATTGCGCTATCTCCTAAATGGGGCCGGTCCCCGTATCAGGTAGGACCGGGACGGACTTCTTAGAGCTGTTCGGTTTCGGCAAAGTCCTGGTTGTCGTCCAGGTCGTAGCCGGCATCGCTGTTCCAGGTGCCGGTGGCGACGTCGTAGCCGGCGACCTCGGACGGATCGAAGCTGGCCGGGCTGTCCTTGAGCGACAGACCGAGCTGGTGCAGCTTGATCTTCACCTCGTCGATGGACTTCTGGCCGAAGTTACGGATGTCCAGCAGATCGGACTCCGTGCGGGCCACGAGCTCACCCACCGTGTGCACACCCTCGCGCTTGAGGCAGTTGTACGACCGCACCGTCAGGTCCAGGTCGTCGATCGGCAGCGCGAAGTGCGCGGCCTGATCGGCCTCGGCCGGCGAGGGACCGATCTCGATGCCCTCGGCCTCGACGTTGAGTTCTCGTGCCAGACCGAACAATTCCACCAGCGTTTTGCCGGCCGAGGCCAGTGCGTCGCGCGGGGTGATCGAGTTCTTGGTCTCGACATCGAGGATCAGCTTGTCGAAGTCGGTGCGCTGCTCGACGCGGGTGGCCTCCACCTTGTAGGTGACCTTGAGCACCGGCGAGTAGATGGAATCGACCGGGATCCGGCCGATCTCGGCGCCGGAGGCCTTGTTCTGCACGGCAGGCACGTAGCCGCGGCCGCGCTCGACGACGAGCTCGACCTCCAGCTTGCCCTTGTCGTTCAGGGTGGCGATGTGCATCTCGGGGTTGTGCACCGTGACGCCGGCGGGCGGCACGATGTCGCCGGCGGTGACCTCACCCGGGCCCTGCTTGCGCAGGTACATGGTGACCGGCTCGTCCTCCTCGGAGGACACGACCAGACCCTTGAGGTTCAGGATGATGTCGGTGACGTCTTCCTTGACTCCGGGGACGGTGGTGAACTCGTGCAGCACACCGTCGATGCGGATGCTGGTGACGGCCGCGCCCGGGATGGACGACAGCAGCGTGCGGCGCAGCGAGTTTCCGAGGGTGTAACCGAATCCGGGCTCCAGCGGTTCGATCACGAACTGGGAGCGGTTCTCGGCGAGAACCTCTTCGCTCAGGGTGGGGCGCTGAGAAATCAGCATGGTGTTTCTTTTCTCCTTCTCGGCACCCGCTATTTGATGCCGTTAAGTGGCCTGAGCCCCGGTGGATTCCGGGGTCAGGGTGACTACTTCGAGTACAGCTCGACGATTAGCTGCTCGGTGAGCGGCACGTCGATCTGCGCGCGCTCGGGCAGCTGGTGCACGAGGATGCGCTGACGCTCGCCGACGACCTGCAGCCAGCCCGGGATCGGACGCTCGCCGGCGGTCTGCCGCGCCACCTCGAACGGCAGCGTGTTCAGCGACTTGTCCTTGACGTCGATGATGTCGTACTGCGACACCCGGTAGCTGGGCACGTCGACCTTCACGCCGTTGACGGTGAAGTGACCGTGGCTGACCAGCTGACGCGCCATGCGGCGGGTGCGGGCCAGGCCGGCGCGGTACACGACGTTGTCCAGACGGCTCTCCAGGATGCGGAGCAGGTTGTCACCGGTCTTGCCGGGGAGGCGGTTGGCCTCCTCGTAGTAGCGACGGAACTGCTTCTCCATGACGCCGTAGGTGAAGCGGGCCTTCTGCTTCTCCTGCAGCTGGGTGCGGTACTCGCTCTCCTTGATCCGCGCGCGGCCGTGCTGGCCGGGCGGGTAGGGGCGCTTCTCGAAGGACTGATCTCCGCCGACCAGGTCGACGCCGAGGCGGCGCGACTTGCGGGTGACGGGTCCGGTGTAACGAGCCATGAGTCTCTAACTCCCTTTCCTAGACCCGGCGCCGCTTGGGCGGACGGCAACCGTTGTGCGGCTGCGGGGTGACATCGGAGATCGCACCGACCTCGAGGCCGGCCGCCTGCAGCGAGCGGATGGCGGTCTCACGGCCCGAGCCCGGGCCCTTGACGAAGACGTCGACCTTCTTGACGCCGTGCTCCTGCGCCTTGCGGGCCGCGTTCTCGGCGGCCAGCTGCGCGGCGAACGGGGTGGACTTACGCGACCCCTTGAAGCCGACGTGCCCCGAGGACGCCCAGGCGATGACGTTGCCCTGGGGGTCGGTGATGGACACGATGGTGTTGTTGAACGTGCTCTTGATGTGGGCTGCGCCGTGCGGGACGTTCTTCTTTTCCCTGCGACGGGTCTTCTGCCCCTTCTTGGGGGCGCCCTTCTTTGCCTGTGCCATCCGGGGTTACCTGGCCTTCTTCTTGCCGGCGATGGTGCGCTTGGGGCCCTTGCGGGTACGCGCGTTGGTCTTGGTGCGCTGGCCGCGCACCGGCAGGCCACGGCGGTGCCGCAGGCCCTGGTAGCAGCCGATCTCGATCTTGCGGCGGATGTCGGCCTGCACCTCGCGGCGCAGATCGCCCTCCACCTTGAGGTTGCCCTCGATGTAGTCGCGCAGCTGCGTCACCTGATCGTCGGTCAGGTCCTTGGTGCGCATGTCCCGGCTGATGCCGGTGGCTTCCAGGATCTCCTGGGACCGCGTGCGGCCGATGCCGTAGATATATGTCAAAGCGATCTCCATGCGCTTGTCGCGCGGGAGGTCGACGCCCATAAGACGGGCCATATGTGCCATTCCTCGAGTTCTGCGGAGGTCTGATCCCAGTCCGTTCCCGGGTTGACCCGGGGTCCGGCCTCCGTTCCGGACGTTATCGATGCTCTTCGCGCAAGCGCTCATCGATATCGAGCGACCGTATGCCGCTCAGTGGTGCTGGGAGGTCATCATTCAGTTGTGGGTACTGCTACTGCTCGGCTGCGTGACTAGCCTTGCCGCTGCTTGTGACGGGGATCGGAGCAGATCACCATGACCCGCCCATGCCGGCGGATCACCCTGCACTTGTCGCAGATCGGCTTGACGCTCGGGTTCACCTTCACGGCTGTGTCGATCCTTCTTCTCGTGGTTCTTCGGTGGTCTTCGGGGCTTACTTGTAGCGGTACACGATGCGGCCACGGGACAGGTCGTAGGGAGACAACTCCACCACCACACGGTCCTCGGGGAGGATACGGATGTAGTGCTGCCGCATCTTTCCGCTGATGTGGGCGAGGACCTTGTGTCCGTTCTCCAGCTCAATGCGGAACATCGCATTGGGCAGGGGTTCGACGACACGACCCTCAACCTCTATGGCACCGTCTTTTTTGGCCATACTTTGTAACGATCCTTGCTTTCGTTTCGTACCGGCTTTGCTGGCCTCTTCGGCGCAGCCTTCGGTCCGACTTGACAACGTGGGCCGGATCCGGGGAATTCCCGCTCGAAGGCGAAGGTTCCCGATGGGGCACGCAAAAAGTCGGCGCGGAAGCCGCACCGTTGATCCATGGTACTCGCCAAGAGCGCTCGCCCAAAATCTGCGCCGCCGGTCGGCGACCGGGGCCGCGGCGCCGGGCTAGAAACCCCGCTCGGCGCGGTCGAGGCGGGATACGAACGCCGCGGCCTGGGTGCGGCGCTCCATGCCCAGTTTGGTGAGAAGCCGCGACACGTAGTTCTTCACCGTCTTCTCCGCCAGGAACATCCGGTCCGCGATCTGCTTGTTGGTCAGCCCCTCCCCCAGCAGGTTCAGCAGCACCCTCTCCTGCGAGCTCAGCCCCGACAACGGGTCCGCGTGCTCGGCCGCGCTGCGCAGCTTCGACATCAGCGCCGCGGCCGCGCGATTGTCGAGCAGCGACCGGCCCGCACCCACTTCCCGGATCGCTGTCGCCAGATCCATGCCCTTGATGTCCTTGACCACGTATCCGCTGGCCCCGGCCAGGATCGCGTCGAGCATCGCTTCGTCGGAGGTGAACGACGTCAGCATCAGGCAGCGTAGCCCCGGCATCCGTGACAGCAGCTCCCGGCACAGTTCGATGCCGTTGCCGTCTGGTAGCCGGACGTCGAGCACCGCCACGTCCGGTGAGACGGCGGGTATCCGGGCCAGCGCCTCGGAGACGGAGCCCGCCTCGCCGACCACCTCCAACGCCGGGTCGGCGCTGAGCAGATCGATCAGGCCCCGCCTGACCACCTCGTGGTCGTCGACCAAGAAGACCCGGACCATCAGAGAACCTTTCCGCCGCCCTCGGTGTGGATCTTCGGCGCTGTCCCGGGCGGTGACTAGGGCCGCAGGTCCCCGACCGGCAGGGACCTCGGACTCTGCCACCGGCGTTCCGTTCCGGCCGATAGTTGTTTTGTGGACCGGTTGACCGCCTTCGATGCCGGCTTCCTCGACGCCGAGGACGCCGATCGGCACGTCAGCCTCGCGGTGGGGGCCGCGTCCGTCCTCGAGGGTCCGGTGCCTGATTTCCACGAGATCGTCGCGGCCATCAGCGAGCGGATCCTGATGGTGCCCCGGCTGCGGCAGGTGGTGCGCCGGCAGCGGTTCGACCTGTCGGCACCGGAATGGGTGAACGATCCCGCGCTCGATCTCGAGCACCACATCCGCCACGCCGCTCTCCCACACCCCGGCGACGACGCGGCACTGTTCCGGTTCACCGCGGAGGCGATGGAGCCGCGCCTGGACCGGGAGCGTCCGCTGTGGCAGGCCTGGATCATCGAAGGTCTGGCCGACGCCCGGTGGGCCATCCTGATGAAGGTCCACCACTGCCTGGCGGACGGCATCGCCGCCATGCACCTGATCGCCGGCCTCAGCGACGGTGGCGAAGGGGAAACCTACGCCGGAGCGATCCGCGCCGCGCACGAGGCCGCTGATCGCGGCCCGGCGCTGCCGACCCCGACGCTGAACCCGGTGCGGTGGGCGCGTGCCGGGTGGGACGCCGTCTCGGCAGTGGCCGCCACCGCCGCGGTGACCGCGCGGGGAGCCGTCGGGATCGTCGGCGGCCTGCTCCGGGATTCGGCATCCTCGCTCAACGGCCCGGTCACCACGTTGCGCCGGTACAGCGCGGTGCAAGTGCCTCTGGCTCAGGTGGCCTCTGTGTGTCAGGCCTTCGACGTGACGATCAACGACGTCGCACTGGCCGCGATCACCGACAGTTTCCGGTCCGCCCTGCTGCGGCGCGGCGAGCAGCCGCGCCCGGATTCGTTGCGCACCCTGGTTCCGGTGTCGGTGCGCTCCGGTCATGCGGCAGGCCGGCTCGACAACCGGGTGTCGATGATGCTTCCGTACCTGCCCGTGGACGAGCCGGACCGCGTGCGGCAACTGCGGACCGTGCACCGTCGGCTCGCCCGGGTCAAGGCCGGCGGTCAGCGCCAGGCCGGCAGCGCGGCGGTGGCCGCGATCAAGCTCGTGCCGTTCGCGCTGGCCACCCGCGCGATCCGGGTGCTGACGTCGTTACCGCAACGCGGTGTGGTCACGCTGGCGACCAATGTGCCGGGGCCGCAACACCGGTTGCAGGTGATGGGCCGTGACGTGGTGCGCATGCTTCCCGTGCCACCGATGGCGCTGCGGCTGCGGACGGCGGTGGCGATCCTGAGCTACGGGGACGAGCTGGTCTTCGGGATCACCACCGACTTCGACACCTTCCCGGACGTGGATGAACTCGCTTCGGGCATCGGCGCGGCGGTGGCCGCGCTGTCGGCCGCTTCGCGACGACCGAGCCAGGTCCACGCGTGACACCGACGAAGGCCGTCATCCCTGCTCAGATCGATCTGCTCGGCCCGGCCGACCGGGCGCTGCACCTCGCCACCCGCGAGGTCCCGACCTTCGCGCCGGACACCACGGCCGGCGAAGCGCTGACCGCCATGCGGGGGATGCGATTCGACAGTGCCGCCGCCATCGCGGTGCTCGACGCCGACGGGCGGCTGATCGGGATCGCGACTCTGGAGGCGGTGCTGGCCGCCTCGGCCGGGCAACGTCTGCGTGATGTGATGGACGCGGCGCCGCCGACCGTTGCTCCGGAGACCGATCAGGAGCATGCGGCGTGGCAGGCCGTGCACCGAGCGGAGCCATACCTCGCCGTCGTCGACGGCGGCGCCCGCTTCCTCGGGCTGATCACGCCGCACCGGTTTCTCGCGGTCCTGCTGCAGGAACACGACGAGGACCTCGCCAGGCTCGGCGGCTTCCTGCGCAGCGTGGAATCGGCGCGCTCGACGAGCATAGAGTCGGTGCGAAAACGGTTGTGGCACAGGGTCCCGTGGCTGGTGGTCGGACTGATCGGCGCGATGGCTTCGGCGATCCTGATGAGCGCGTTCGACGAACATCTCAACGCCGACCTGGCTATCGCGTACTTCGTTCCGGGCATCGTGTATCTGGCCGACGCGGTCGGCACCCAGACCGAGACGCTGGCGATCCGCGGTTTGAGTGTGGGTGTCGGCATCCGCCGGATCGCGGCCCGGGAAGCGCTCACCGGCCTGGCGGTGGGTGTCCTGCTGGGCACCGTGATGTGGCCGGTGGTGGCAGTGATGACGGCCAATCCTGCGCTGGCACTGGCTGTCTCGTTGACGGTCGTCGGCGCCGGCACGGTGTCCACCGTGGTGGCGCTGTGCCTGCCGTGGCTGTTGCACCGACTCGGCCGGGATCCCGCGTTCGGAGCCGGACCGCTGGCCACGGTGGCCCAGGACCTGCTGTCGATCCTGCTCTATTTCGGCGCCGTCAGCGTGCTGCTCACCTGAGCGCCCGCAATGACGGGCGGCCGAGGCCGAAGGTCTCTAGAAGCGGGCCCGCGCGGCCCATAACGTGGGGGTGCGGCGCGGCATCGGATCCACGCCGCCGACACGAGAACAGGAGACACGATGTCCGCTGCGGTTGAGATCGGCAAGGTAGTTGTCGGAGTCGATGATTCACCCTCGTCGCAGCCGGCCCTCGAATGGGCCGCCAAGGAGGCCGCGCTGCGCGAGGTCCCGCTTGTGATCCTGTACGCGACCACGCTGCCGATCGGGGCATGGCCGGTGGCGCCGGTGCCGACCGGTTTCCTGGACTGGCAGCGGGAGATCGGCCAGGACATCCTCACCGACGCCCGGCAGATCGCCGAGAAGCTCTCCGCGGGAACGGTGCCGGTCACCGCCGAGTTCGCCGTGGCGACACCGACCGCGGCTCTGGTGGAGCAGTCCCGCACCGCGGGCATGGTGGTGGTCGGCTCCCGGGGCCGGGGCGGGCTGGCCCGGAAAGTGCTCGGCAGCACCAGCATGGGCCTGGTTCACCGCGCCCACGGCCCGGTCGTGGTGGTGCGCGACGAAGCGCCGGCCGCCGGCGAGGGGGCGCCGGTGCTGTTGGGCTTCGACGGCTCGCCGGCAGCCGAACCCGCCGTCGACATCGCTTTCCAGGAGGCATCCCGGCGGAAGGTGGGGCTCGTCGTGCTGCATGCGTGGTGGTCGCCGGGAGCCTTCGAGATGCCGGGCTTCGACTGGAACGAGCTACGTCCCGAGGTCGAAGCGGAGGCGTCCCGTCAGCTCGCCGACTGGCAGCGGCGCTACCCCGAGGTGACGGTCGAACTCGTGGTTGTGCCCGACGAACCGGCCCGCCGCCTCGTCGAGCGGTCCGACTCGGCCCAGCTCCTCGTCGTCGGCAGCCATGGATACGGCGCGGTGACGGGCTCACTGCTCGGGTCGGTCAGCGCGGTCGCGGTGCAGGCAGCCAGGATCCCCGTGATGGTGGTGCGGCCCCGGTGAACGCCGCGGTGGTGACCCCCCTGGCCGAGACCAGTTCGTGATGCACCTTCACCCTTTCGCCACCATCGCCGTCGTCCTGGCGCTCGCCACCGTCGCAGGATTGATCGCCACCAGGCTGCGGCAGCCGCTGATCGTGGCCTTCATCCTGGTCGGTGTCGCGGCCGGCCCGGTCGGCGCGGGCTGGGTGACCGTCGACAGCACCCTGGCCAGATGGGGCTGGCGATCCTGCTGTTCCTGGTCGGGCTCCGGCTGGATCTGCACATGATCCGCAACACCGGTCCTGTCGCGGTGGTCGCTGGACTCGGCCAGGTATTCGTCACCTTCGCGCTCGGATTCCTGATCTCCCTCGGTCTCGGGATGGACACCGTCACCGCGGTCTATGTCGGCGTCGCGCTCACATTCTCGTCCACGATCATCATCGTGAAATTGTTGTCGGACAAGCGCGAGCTCGACACGCTGCACGGCCGGATCGCACTCGGCATACTCATCGTCCAGGACATCGTCGTCGTGGTGGTGATGATCGCCCTCACGGCGTACGGCACAGGCGGTGACGGCGGCGTCGCCGCGGGTATCGCGGCGGTGGCGCTCAAGGGCGTCGGTCTGCTCGCCGCCGTCTGGGTGCTGATGCGGTTCGTCCTGCCCTGGGTCATGCCGCAGATCGCGCGGTCGCAGGAGCTCCTGGTGCTGTTCGGCGTCGCCTATGCGATGTCGATCGCCTCGTTCAGTGAGTGGCTGGGGTTCAGCTCCGAGGTCGGGGCGTTCCTGGCCGGAGTGTCGTTGGCAGGCACCCAGTTCCGTGACGCACTCGGTGCCCGCCTGGTCAGCCTGCGGGACTTCCTGCTGTTCTTCTTCTTCCTGAACCTGGGCGCCGGCCTGGACTTGCGCGAAGCCGAGGGCCAGATCACCGAGGCGGTGTTGCTCTCTCTGTTCGTGTTGGTGGCCAAGCCGGTGATCGTCATCGCGATCATGTCGGTGATGCGGTATCCCGCGCGTGTCGGATTCCTGGTCGGTCTGCCGCTCGCCCAGGTCTCTGAATTCTCGTTGATCCTGGCCGCTTTGGGGCTGACGCTCGGGCACATCGACAACGCCACGGTCAGCCTGATCACGGTCGTCGGTCTCCTCACCATCGCCGTGTCGGCCTACATGACGACGTATTCGGACAGCATCTACGAACGGTCGAAGCGGTGGTTGTCCCACTTCGAGAGACAACGTCAGCGCGAGCACGTGGCCGCCGGCGCCGACGGTGACTTCGACGTCATCCTGTTCGGACTGGGTCGCTTCGGCAGTCATCTCGCCGAGCGTCTGACCGGCGCCGGCCACCGGGTCCTCGGTGTCGACTTCGACCCGCACGGCGTCAGCACGCACCGCCGCCGCGGGGTGTCGACCGCTTTCGGCAGTGCGGAGGACCTCGACCTCCTCGAGGCGCTGCCGCTGGACCGGGCCAGATACGTCATCAGCGCGATACCGAGCCTGCAAACGAATCTCGCTCTGCTGCACGGCCTTCGGCAACACCACTTCACCGGAGCCGTGGCGTTGACCGCACACACGCGCCATGACGCCGAACGACTTCGCGCCGCCGAGGTGGACATCGTCCTCGAGCCGTTCTCGGCCGCCGCGCACAGTACCTCGAACACGCTGCACGACCTGCTCACCGCCGGCGACTCGGGGAACGACGACGAGCAGAATCCTCAGCCGGGAGCTTCGAGGTAGCGCTTCTGCACCGCGTGCGAGATCCGGGTGCGGATCCGCTCGGCTTCGGCAGCGTGATGCGCGGCCAGTTCGTCCTCCCACGACGCCACCTCGGCCGCCAGCTCGGCGTCGGCGATGGTGTGCCGCAACCAGCGGGAGAAGTCGCCGCGCTCGAGGTGGAAGCGCAACGTCTCAGGCGCCAGCCGGATCATGGCCTCGCCGAACTCCCGCATCGTCGCCGCCGGTGCCGGTGCCTGCCCGTCGGTGGGTTGAAAGTAGAACCGGCGCTCCTGAGGAAGGGCGACGTCGGCGTACTTGTGCCGATGACGGATGTGGCTCGTGCGGCGGCCCGCGACGGTGAAGCAGCGCGGCCGGCCGCCGCCGTGCCTGATGACCGCGCGTGCGACCGGCCACGGTGCCGCTTCAGCGCCTTCCGGACTGAGGGTCTCCACGACGACGTCGCTGGCGTCGACCTCGTCGGCGGGCAGCGTCGCCGGCGCGAAGGACGACAACACGTAGCCGCCGCGGCGCACCCAGCGGACTTCCTGCTGGGGGCCCAGCAGGTGGGCCTCGTCCCAGATGACCCAGTGCGGGAAGCCGTACTGTTCGCGGTGCGCCTCGACGACGGCCCGGAGACGGTGGATGTACCCGCTCTTGGCGGCGGCATTCAGAGCCGACAGGTCCACCACGAGACTGGTTCGGGGGTGCAGCATCTCGACCAGATCGGGAGGTTCGAGCAGGTGCCGTCGGCTGTCGACGAGGACGACGCTGTCGAGATCCCTGAGTTCGGTGTGGTCGCCTTCGGGATCGACCACGAGCACGCCGTAGCCGGCGAGGATCCACTGCTCGGCCATCAGCCCGATCAGGTGGCTCTTGCCTGAGCCCGGAGGGCCGGTGACCACGATGCGGCCCTGGCTGCCCGGCAACCGCGCCGGTGTCTGATCCTCGAACACGCCGATGTCGATCCACCGCCGCATCGGGCACCATCGCCGGGCCCCGCTGACGATCGGCCCGTCCAGCAGCCGGGCGACCCCTTTTCCGTCCCGACCGTCGATGACGACGTCGGCGTGCGCCTTGACCGATGCGACGGCGTTGACCACCGCCACTCCCATCTCGGCGGCCGCCATCATCGACAGGTCGTTCTCGGCGTCACCGATCGCAATCGTGTTGCGCAGCGAGCGGTTCATCCGGGTGAGCAGGTTGTGCAACCCGCTGCCTTTGGTCACCCCCGCGGGCAACACCATCAACGCTTCACGGTTGCGGACGATCTGGCAGTCCAGACCGAGCATCCCGATCGCCTCGACGACCTCGGCGGCGTGCTTGCCGTCGCCGGCGATCAACGCCGCACCCCGCCGAAAAGGGATGCACCGCCGCGTCAACTCCGTGTCCAGGGCAGACTCCACCGGCGCCGACAGCGCGACCTCGCGACCGTCGATCACCGCCATGGCGCCGTTCTCCAGCACCAGCGCGTCGGCATGCTCGGCGATGCCGGGGAACTCGGCGTAGAGGTCGGCTCCGATGCGTCCGGTGACGAACACGATCGACAGTCCGCGGTCCCGGGCCCGCCGGATGGCACGCAGCGCATCGGAGGACAGTTCACCGGCCGATGTCAGCGTGCCGTCGATATCGGTCGCGACGACTTTATAAAACGCCATGGCACCCCGACCCTGAGCCGGCCGCGATCACTGCAAGTTCCTGCTGTGTCATCTGATTCCGAAGATGAACTTGACCGGCCCGCCGGTCAGCCGCGGGGTGACGAGCGCGACGGCTGAGTCAGGCTGCGGTTGACGATGGCCACCGCCGCCTTCAGATGCCGGTCGGCCTGGTCGATGTGCGTGCTGAACTCGGCATCGTAGTTGTTGAGGGTCTGCTTGAGCACGGCCAGGCACATGTGCGCGGCGTCGTGCGCATCCGTTGCGGCGGCGTCGAGTTCGGCGGTGAGGTCCGCATCGGGGGCAGGCAGGTGAGCGACAAGCCCGACGCTCTCGGACTGCCCGAAGATCCTTCGCGACTCCACCCGGCCGAACAGCACGACCGCGATGACGCCGGAGGCCATGACCACCGCGGCGAGGACCGCGAATCCGGCGATCGCCGGGAATGTCCGGTACCACGGTCGACACCCCGGCGCGGGCCCGGTCATCTCGGGCGCACCACCGTCACGGGGACGTCGACCGACTGGACGACCGCGGAACCCACTGAGCCGAGCAACATCCCGGCGAATCCGCCGCGGCCGTGACTGCCGACGACGAGCAACTGGGCTGTGCGCGAGGCGTCGATCAGGCGGCGGGCCGGGTCGTCGAACTCCACCCGACGATGCACCCGCACGTCGGGGTAGCGCTCCTGCCAACCGGCGAGACGCTCGGCGAGAACCTCTTCGGCTTGACGGCTCTGGTTGTCCCAGACCTGACCGTGCAGCGGTGGGCCGGCGATGTCCTTCCATACGTGGACCGCCACCAGGTCGACCTTGCGGGCCGCGGCTTCGTCGAAGGCGACCGCGGTGGCCTGCTCGGAGACCGGTGACCCGTCGATGCCCAGCACCACCGGTGCCGCCGGGTCCGGAAGCCGTCCGTCGCGGGTGTGCACGACGGTCACCGGCCCGTGCGCGTGGTGAACCAATCCGCCGCTGACAGAACCCAATACGAGCTTGGCCAGTCTTCCGATCCCCCGACTGCCCACCACGACCATGTGCGCCTTCTTCGACGCATCGACGAGGGCGGGCACCGGAGGCGAATACTGCACCTCGGTGGTCACCGCGATCTCCCGGCCGGCTTCGACAGCGATCGAGCGCACTGCCTCACGGGCGTGGACGAGCGCATCTTCAGCGTTCTGCCGCTGACATTCGGCGACGGTCTCCTGCAGCGGCGCCATCGGCCAGCTGACGACCGTCGGCGCCACGACGCAGAGCAGAGTCAGCGGGATCCCGGACAACAGCGCTTCCTGCGCGGCCCACTGCACGGCCGCCGCGGAATCCGGCGAGCCGTCGACTCCGACGACGATGCCGTACCCGTCCGTGTCACCGGATTTGGCGGCGGTCGGCCAGTCCATGGCACTCCTTCCCTGGGTGGTCGCCTTTACTGGTCCCGTCCTCAATGCAGCGAGACCACGTGTTCGTGCGTGACGTCCTCGATGTCCCTGGCCGTCAGCGCCAACAGCCGCTGCGCCAGATCCGAGAGTGCCCGTGCCACCGCGAGTTCGTCTCCGATGACCGGCACGTCGCGGTCGTTCGGATTGCGGCGGGCCAGGCCCACTCCCGTCACCTCCCTCTCGTCCCACACCAGCCGCGCGGTGGCGCGGGTTTCCCCGTCCTGCTCGTCGACCGACACTCCGACGGTCCACTTCTTTGGCTCTGGGATTGCTGTGGTCACAGTGCGCTCCTCTCCTCGGTGCCGGCCGGTGACCACGACGCTATCCACGGTGGTTCCGATCAGGTAGGGCCGAAATGCCCGAATCAGGCGCTGGACAGCGGTGCGCTCCAGGTCAGCCGGGTACCGCCCGAAGGGGGGAGGTCGACGGCGAAGTCACCGCCCGCCGCTCGGGCGCTGGCGGCCAGGTTGGCCAACCCGCTGCGGCGCTGATCACCGGGCGCCAGACCTCGGCCGTTGTCGCAGATCCCGATGATCAGGTCGTCGCCGACAGTGATCTCCACGCTGATCGCCGACGCGCCCAAATGCCGAACCGCGTTGCTGAGTCCTTCCAGCACAACGGCTTCGGCATCGTCGGCGAGCGGCGGGTCCACCGCTCCCATCGGGCCGGACAGTGACAGCGTCGCCGCCACGTCGCGATCTTCGGTCAAGCGGTGGAAGGCATGCCTGATCCGCTTGGCGAAAGCGCCGTGCACCGGCTTCTGCAGATTGAAGATCGTCGACCGGATCTCGCTGATCACCGCCTGTAGTTCGTCGATGCACGACGACAGCCGCTCCGAGGCCTCCGGGGGCCGCACGCGGGCGCTGAGCCCCTGCAGGTCCATGCCCACGGCAAAGACGCGCTGGATGACCTGGTCGTGCAGATCATGGGCGATGCGCTCCCGGTCGGTGAGCATCGCGAGCTCGGTCGCCGAACAGCGGGCCCTGGCCATGGTGAGCGCGATCGCCGCATGGTCGGCGAAGTCGCGTACCAGGTCGAGATAGGCCGTGTCGAAGCGGGGCCCGAAGTCGTTGCGGGCCACCGCCAGAACCCCCAGACACTGCTGTTCCGAGCGTAGCGGCACCACGATCGCCGGCCGCTCCCCGACGTCGGTGAAGGCCCGGATCGGACGGCGGAACGCCTCGGTGATCACCGGTTCCCCCGACCGGAACACCGCGCCGGTGGTCGAGCCTTCGATCGGAACCCGTTGATCGAGAACATCATCGACGTGGCAACCATAGGCGGCGGATACCACGAGAGTGTCCACCTCAGACTGCGGTTGCTCGGGATCCGCGGGAACGAGCACGATCCCCTGTTCGGCGTCGGTGAGCTCGCAGACGCGCCGGACGATCAGCTGCAACGGCCGCAGATACGGATCGTCGTCGCACAGCACCGCGGCGGTGATCTCGCGGCTGGCGTCCGTCCAACGCGCCGCAGCGCGCGCCTGACCGAACAATCGCGCGTTGTCGATGGCGACGGCCGCGACGGACGCCAGGGCTCTGGCCGACGTCTCGTCGGCTTCGGCGAAGGCGAAATCGCCCCGGTCGTCGGCCAAATAGAGGCTTCCGAACGGCTTCCCGCGAACCTGGATCGGCATTCCGAGGAAGGCGCGCAGCGGTGGGTGCCCGTCGGGAAGGCCTGCCGAAGCGGGATGCTCGGCGAGGTCCGACAGGCGCACCGGAGCGGTGCCGTCCCGCAGGAAACCCAACAGTCCCTTGCCCACCGGCAGGCCCCCGATGGCGGCCGCGGTTTTCTCGTCCATCCCGTCGTAGATGAATGAGGCCAGCGCGCCGTCCTCACCCCACACCCCGATGGCGCCGTAACGCGCTGCGGTCATCGTCTTGGCGGCGCGCACGATGCGGTGCAGCGTGGCGTCGAGTTCCAGACCGGAGTTGATCTCGATCGCGACCTGCAGAAGTTCCCCCAGCTGGTCACGATCAGCGGCCAGTTCGTCGAGTTGCTCGTGGATCCGCCGCAGGTCTTCTGGGCACCACCGTCCGAACGCGACGGAGTGTCGGTCACTCACATTCATCCCCTGTGCAGATGCCTCCGATTGTCCCAGTCCGCGCCGCCGCCGTACATGCTTGGCCGCTGTGAATTTCTGAGAAAAAGCGCAGATCAGAGGCTTGATCGTTACGGGTAGCGGTAACATCGGGCCATGGCCGCGGTGCGGTTGCAGTGCTGGGAATGCGGGCTCGCCTTCTACGGTCGCGCCGACGCCCTGTACTGCAGCGCCGGGTGCAAACAGCGCGCCTATCGCCGCCGGGAACGCCAGCGCGCGGCCGTGCTGCGCTCCAACGCCACCGTCGAGGAGGCACGCAGGATCCGGCAGGAGGCTGCCGACATCCGACGGCGTGCGCGCGCAGCCAGGGAGGCGGCGCACACCGCCCACCACCGTGACGCTTAGCCGACGACCCGGCCGGTGTGGCTCTCGACGTACCCCACCACATCGGCCAGCGTGCGCAGCTTCTGATAGTCGGCTTCGGGTATCTCGACCTGAAGCCGTTTGTGGATGCCGACGAGGAAGTTCAGCCAGTCCATCGAGTCGAGATCGACCTGGTCGCGCAGCAGGGTGTGGTCGTCGAGGTCGTCGGGTTCCACCTCCGGAGCTATCGAGGTGAGCACCGACAGGATGTCGGCGCGGATGTCCTGTTGTGTTCTCATGGCGTCACTTCTCGAGTTGTTCGGGTTGTTGGAGGAGTTGGTCGATCGCGGCGAGGAATAGTGCACCGCGGTGACCGTCGCTGGCGCGGTGGTCCGCGGAGAGTGTCGCGTGGACCGCTGTGGCGATGCGGATTCCGCCGTCCACGGCACACACCCGCTGCGCCGGCTTCCCGAATCCGACGAGCACCACCTGGGGCGGGTAGATGATCCCGAAGACCTCGTCGACACCCTGATCCCCGAGGTTGGTGACGGTGATCGTGGGGGCCGACATCTCGGAGCTGCGCAGCGAGCCGGCCCGGGCCCGGGCCACCAGGTCGATGAGGTCGGACATCACCTCGTCGAGCTTCTTGCCGGCCACGTCGTGGATCGCGGGCGCGACCAGACCGCCGCCGCGCAGCGAGATGGCGACGCCGACGTGCACACTGTCCGCCGGGGCGTAGCCGTCGTCGTGCCAGAATCCGTTCAGTTCCGGGAACCGTTGTGCGGCAAGAGCTACCGCCTTGATCTGCAGCACCGCCGGCAGCACCCGGTCGGCGATGGAACGTTGGGCGTTGCGGTCGGCCAGCCACTGCAGGGCCGGGTCCATCAGGATCTGATGGGAGAGGTAGTAATGAGGGATCTCGCGCTTGGAGCGGCCCATCGCCGCCGCGATCGACTTCCGCATCGCGCTCGCGCGGCTCTCGGCGGCGGAAGCCGGTTTGACCGGCTGGGCGGAGACGACCGGCTGCGCGGAGACGACCGTTACCTGCTCGGCCGAGGCGGCGGCGTGTTCGACGTCGGCGATGGTCACCGCACCCTGCGGCCCGGTCCCGGTGACAGCGTCGAGATCGACGTGCATCGAGGCGGCCAGCCGGCGCGCGGCGGGTGAAACCAGCGGCGGTGCGCGGCCGGGACGGCGGCGGGCCGCCCATCAGGCACGGCGGCGGGTTCGGCGACGGGCTGGGTCGCGGGTGGGGCTGGAGGACCGGCGATTTCGCCGGGGGCGAGCAGGGTGGCCATCGGGGTGCCCACCGACACCGTCTGCCCGATGGGCACCAGCAGTTCGTGCACGATGCCGTCGTGCCAGCACTCCACCTCCACCGCGGCCTTCGTGGTCTCGACCACCGCGACGACCTGCCCGCGACTGACCGTGTCACCGGGCTTGACCAGCCATTCGTTGAGTGTGCCTTCGTCCATGTCGGCGCCGAGTGCCGGCATCGCGAACTCGATCACCGTTGGCCTCCGAACATCTCGCGCACCTGTGCGACGATCGCGTCCCGCTGCGGCAACACCGCCTCTTCCAGATGGCGCGCGTAGGGCACCGGCACCTCGACGCTGCACACCCAGACGACGGGCGCGTCGAGATCGTAGAAAGCGTTCTCGGTGATCTGGGCGCTGATCTCGCCGGCCAGGCTGCCTGTCCGCCAGGCTTCGCCGACGACCACGGCGCGATGTGTCTTGCGCACCGAGGCGATGAAGGTCTCCGTGTCCAGTGGGCGCAGCACCCGCAGATCGACGACCTCGCAGTCGATTCCGGCCAGCGACAGCTCGTCGGCAGCGTCGAGCACCTTAGGCAGTGATCCGCCGTAGGTGATCAGCGAGACGTCCGAGCCTTCCCGGCGCACCGCGGCGCGGGCGATGTCCGTCGGGCCTAGGGATTCCACGTCCGCCGAGGTGTTGTACAGCTGGACATGCTCGAACATGATCACCGGGTCGGGGTCCTGCAGGGCCGCCGACAGCATGCCGTAGGCGTCCTCGACGGTGGCCGGGGCGACCACGGTGATACCCGGGATGTGGGCATACCAGCCCTCCAGGCTGTGCGAGTGCTGGGCAGCGAGCTGGCGGCCCGCGCCGGTCGCCATCCTGACCACCAGCGGCACCGAGAACTGCCCGCCGGACATGTGGCGCAGCGCGGCCGCGGTGTTGACGATCTGATCCAGCGCGAGCAGGCTGAAATTGACCGTCATGACTTCGACGATCGGGCGCAATCCCCCCAGCGCGGCGCCGATTCCGATGCCGACGAAGCCCAGTTCCGACAGCGGCGTGTCACGCACCCGGTCGGATCCGAATTCCTCGAGCAGACCCTTGGACGCGGCGTACGTTCCGCCGTAGCGGCCGACGTCCTCTCCCATCACAAGGACCCGCGGGTCGTCACGCAGTGCGTCGCGCAGCGCGTCGTGCACGGCGGTGCGGTAGCTGGTCTTCATCGCTGGCCTCCCGGCGTCGGCGTCATCAGATCGCGCTCGAGATCCGCGACGTCCTCCCAGGTTCCGGCCTCGGCGAACGCCACCGCGTCCCGGATCTCCAGGTCGACGTCGTCTTCGATCGCGGCGACGTCGTCGGGGCTCAGCAGCCCTTCGTCGGCGCAGCGGTCGGTGAACATCTGGATCGGGTCGCGCTGCCGCCACTGCTCCACCTCGGCCTTGTCCCGGTACAGTTCCCGGTCGAACATCGAGTGGGGCCGGAACCGGTAGGTGCGAAACTCCACGAAGAACGGCCCACCGCTGCGGCGGATGTGCTCGACGCCCTCCTGCGCGGCGGAGCGGCAGGCGGTGACGTCCATCCCGTCGGCGGCCAGAGTGGGCACGTTGTAGGCGGCCGCCTTCACGGTCAGGTCGGTCTGCGACAGTTCGCGGCGCAGCGCGGTCCCCATCGCGTAGAGGTTGTTCTCGCAGCAGAACAACACGGGCAGATGCCACAGCACCGCCATGTTCAGGGACTCGTGGAAGGCGCCCTCAGCGATCGCACCCTCACCGAAATAGCATGCCGTGAGCCGGTTTCGGCCCTGGTAGGCGTCGGCCAGGGCGAGCCCGACCGCCAGCGGTAGCCCACCCGCGACGACGGCGTTGCCGCCGTAGAACCGCCTGCCGGCGTCGAAGAGGTGCATCGACCCGCCACGACCTCGCGAGCAGCCCTGCTCTTTGCCGAACATCTCGGCCATGATCGACGTCATCGGGACGCCGCGCAGCAGCGCGTGGGCATGTTCGCGATACGTGGCTACCACGGCGTCGTCGGCGTCCAACGCCCGCAGTGAGCCCGCCGCCACCGCCTCCTCACCGACGTAGAGGTGCAGGAAGCCACGAATTTTGCTCGCGCTGTATAGCTCTGCGCACTTCTCCTCCATCCGCCGGACCCGCACCATGTCCGACAGAAGGGCGCGCGCGTCGTCGCGGTCCATCACCGCGTCACCGTGGTCGCGCCCACCCCGGCGGTGGCCTCGATGGTGGAGGTGTCGCCTTCGGGAAGTCCGAGTTCGCGCGCTTTCAGCAGGCGGCGCATGATCTTTCCGCTGCGGGTGTGCGGCAGCGAGTCGGCGAACTCGATCGTCTTGGGCGCCACGGCCGCACCCAGCTTCTTCCTGGCGTGCGCCAGTAACTCGCGGCGTAGGTCCTCGTCGGCGTGAAATCCGTCCCCCAGCGTGACGAAAGCCTTCACCACCTCGCCGACGGTGGGGGGTCCGGCAGTCCGATGACGGCCGCTTCGGCGATGGCGGGATGGTCGGTGAGCGCGTTCTCGACCTCGAAGGGCCGATCAGGTGCCCTGCGGACTTGATGACGTCGTCGGCGCGCCCCACGAACCAGAAGTAGCCGTCACGGTCACGCTTGGCCATGTCCCCGGTCAGGTACAGTCCGCCGGCGAACGTGTTGCGGTACCGCTCATCGGGCTTCAGTGCGAGTTCGCCTTCCACTCCGGGTTCCTCGACCACCTCGATGGACCCGTCGTCGCGTCGATGGACGATCGAGGCCTCCACCCCGGGCAGGGGCCGCCCCATCGAACCCGGTTTGATGTCGAACGCGGGCGTGTTGGCGATCATGATGCCGCCGGTCTCGGTCTGCCACCAGTTGTCGTGAATCGGCAGTCCCAGTACGCGTTTCCCCCACCAGACGGCTTCGGCGTTGAGTGGTTCGCCGACGCTGGCGACGAACCGCAGCTGTGGGAACCGGTAGTCCGCTGCGAGCTCCGCCCCGGCTTTGATGAGCATCCGGATGGCGGTCGGGGCGGTGTACCACACCGAGACACCCTGGCTCTCCAGGATGCGGTACCACCGCTGTGCGTCGAAGTCGCCTTCGTCGACGATCGACGTGACCCCGTGCAGCAACGGCGCGATCACCCCGTAGGACATTCCGGTGACCCAGCCGGGATCGGCGGTGCACCAGTAGATGTCGCCGTCGTGGAGGTCGAGTGCGTAGAGCCCGGTGAGGTAGTGCATGGTGACCGCGCCGTGGACGTGCAGCGCCCCCTTCGGCGTCCCGGTGGTGCCACTCGTGAAGTGCAGCAGCGCAGGGTCGTCAGGCGTCGTCGGCTCGATCGGTGCATCGTCGGAGGCCGCGTCCATCCACCGCCAGAATCCCATCGTCTGGGGCCCGGCATCCTCGCTGCCGTGGTCGTCGATCACGAAGACGTGCCTCAGTGAGGGCAACGTGTCCCGGATACCCGCGATCTTCTTGCGGTACAGCGCCTTGGTGGTGACCAGCACCTCCGCCTCGCCGATACTGAGCCGGGTCGCGACCGGCTCGGGACCGAACGCGGAGAACAGCGGCGACACCACGCTGCCGTTACGCAGCGCCCCAAGGATCGTGACGTACAGTTCCGGGCACCGGCCCAGCAGGGTGAACACCCGCCCGCCCTTGTTGACACCGAGCGACCGCAGCACGTTGGTGAATTTGCCGGTGAGGGTTCCCAGTTCGGCGTAGCTGAGGTCGCGAACACTCAGGCCGCCGTGCCAGCCGGCCTCCGACACGAACCGCAGCGCGGTCCGTGCTTGCGCCGGAACGCCGGTGTGGCGGTCCACCGCGGCGTAGGCGATGTTGCACAGACCGGGGCCCATACCGTCACACACATCGGGGGCAGCGTCCCAGTCGAAGTCCGCGCAGGTGCTTTCGTAATCAACGAAATTCGGGATGACGCGCCAGTCTTCGGGCGATCTGTGGATGACGGTCATGACGCTGCACCGGCGCTCGGCGGTCGCAGCACACCGATTCGCACCGCGGTGCCGAGGTTGGCCATCACACGTTCCAGCAGCGCGTCGCAGGCCGAGCCGTTGTCGTGCAGCTTCCGAAATCCGCGGTGCAGCAAAAAGACGTCGAGTCTGCGGTCGATGGGCCAGTGCGCATAGATGTCGCCGGTGAACTCGGAGCGGAGAAACTGCCATGCGACATCGTCGAGTTGACGCTGCGTCAGGGCGAGTTGGTCGGTCGACGTCGCGGGCATGGGCGCTCCCTTCCAAGGTGGATCGCTCTCATCGTTTTCCGAGCACACCGCGCCGCAATAGAGACGAAAGTCACCATTGCCGAACAGGTGCCTTTGGTCCCTCAAAGCGGGTCCGCCTTACCCTGCCCGGCCGGCATCCCCCTCGGTGAGCATCAAGTATGCGCATGCAATCCACCCGCTCCGCCAGGGACGCGGTGCGGACGTTCAACAAGCACGTCCTCAACCCGGTGATGCTCCTGTTGGCCGGCCGAAAGCACTGGTACGCCGCGACGATCCAGCACACCGGGCGCACCACAGGGCGGGTCCGTACCACGCCCGTCGTCGCCGACCGCGCGACAGATGGATTCATCACACCGCTGCCCTACGGCACCGACGTCGACTGGCTGCGCAATACCCAGGCCGCGGGGAAGGCGACGATCACCGTCGGCGGCCGCTCGTATCCGGTAGTCGCCCCGCGGATCATCGACGCGTCGACCGCAGCTGCCGAGCTGTCGGCCGGACGCCGGCGCACCTTCGACCGGTTCGGAATCGAGCGCTTCGTCAAGTTCACCTTGGCGCCCGACGGAGAGGCAGATCATGACATGTGACCGACTCCGCACACTCTCCGATGCGGCGCCGCCGTCGACCACGTCGGCGCTGTAATCGACGATGCGTGGGGTGAGCTGCTCCGGGTTGCTCGAATGCCCTAGCGCCACATGGGCAGGAGGACAGTCCGATGAAGCGAGTGCGACCGCGGATGGCGCGACCCCGTAGCACGGCGACTGCGGAGGCTACGTCCGCCGAACGACGATCACCGGGACGCGCGAACCTGCGGCCACCGCGGCGCTGACCGAGCCCAGCAACGTGCCGGCGACGGCGCCCCGGCCGTGACTGCCCACCACGACGAGCTGCGACCGCTCGGACTGGACCAGCAGCTGTTGGGCGGGATTCTCGAAGCGCACCAGCGGATGCATGGCCACCTCCGGGTACTTCTGCTGCAAGTCCTGAAGGGTTTCGCGCAGGAAATCCTCGGCTTCCTGTTCGGCCATCGTGATCTGCCGGCGGTGGGCACCCGGGGCGTCGGAGTCCTTGCACACGTGCAGCGCCAGCAGATCTGCCGACCGCCGGGAAGCTTCGTCGAAGGCGAACGCCGCCGCCGACAGCGATGTGTTCGAACCGTCGATCCCAACCAGGATCGGCCTGCGCCCCGGCCCCTGCCGGGGTGCGACGTCGTCGTGGACGATCGCGACGGGGTTCCTGGCGTGGTGCAGCAGACCGAGTCCCACCGAGCCTGCCAGCCGTCCGGAGCGGCCGCGGCTGCCGACCACCGTCAGCTGGGCCTCCCGCGACGCTTCGACGAGCTCGGGCACCGGCTTGCCCGTCAATCGCCGGCTCTCGACACCGGGACCCTCGCCATCGGAGGCTTCACGTCCGACGACCGTCGCCTCGGCCAAAACCGTGTCCCCGTTGGCGGTCTCGGCGACCTCATCGACGTGGATGACAGTCAGCGGCACGTGGCGTAGCCGGGCTTCGCCGGCCGCCCATCGGACCGCCGAGAGCGATGACGGCGACCCGTCCACCCCGACGACGACGCCGTGCGACCCCCCTGGTTCAGACATGTCGGCTCCCTCCGGACGTGCTGATGTCGTGACCGTAGATCCGCGGTGGGGCCCCCAATGGGGTCATTGGTCGCGAATCTGGTGCCAAAAGACCTCTGGGTCGGGCCCCCTGTCGGTCTCAAACTCAGTACAGGGCCCACGCGAATGCCCGGGCGTCCGACAGGGAGGAGAACACCATGACCACCGCCCGAGAGATCATGCACGCCGGGGTGACATGCGCGGGTGAGCACGACACCCTGGCCGCTGCCGCGCGCCGGATGGCCGAGATGGGTGTCGGAGCGCTACCCGTATGCGGTGACGACGACCGTCTGCACGGCATCATCACCGACCGCGACATAGTCATCAAATGTGTCGCCGAAGGCCACGACCCCGCCGCCGTCACCGTCGGTGAGCTCGCCCAGGGCACGGTCTATCACGTCGGGGCCGACGCCGGTGTCCAGGAGATGCTCGCCCTTATGGAGGAGCACCAGATTCGCAGGCTGCCCGTGATCGACGATCACCGCCTTGTGGGTATCGTCTCCGAAGCCGACATCGCCCGCCATCTGCCCGAATATGCTGTCGCGCAGTTCGTCAAGGCAATCTGTGCGCAACAGGCGATCCCCAGCCATTGAGCGTGACCATGCCCGCGTCCGTACGCCGGCGCCACCTCCGGGACGGGTAGCGGTGGACGGCAACCGGGCCGCCCGCATCTGGACCGCCGTCGCGCTCCGGGCGATGCGGGAGAAGACACCACTGTCGCCGACGCACGCATGTGTGGAATGCGTGGAAGCGCTGACCGTCGACGGCGCCGGCCTGATGCTCGCCGCGGGACCGGACACGCTGGAGCCCTTCTACTGCATCGGTGACCATGCCGGGCAGGCCGACGACGTGCAGGCGACGGTCGGCGAGGGACCGGGGATCGACGCGTCGGCCACCGGGCAGCCGGTTCTGATCGACGACCTGACCTCGTCGGTCGTCCAGCGCCGTTGGCCCGCTTTCACCGGCCAGGTCGCGCCGCTGGGTGTGCGGGCGGTACACAGCTTTCCCCTCGCCCTCGGCGCAATCCACGTCGGCGCGCTGAATCTCTACAGCGACGCTCCACGTGACCTCGGCCGGGACGACCTGGTCGACGCTCTGATCTACGCCGACACCGCGCTATTGCTGGTGCTCGACCAGCGCGTCGGGGTCGAATCCACGAACGGCGCGACGACGAACGGCCAGACACCGGCACTGTGGCGTGCCGAGGTGCACCAGGCGGCCGGCATGGTGTCGGTGCAACTGGGCGTCTCGGTCCTCGACGCGCTGGTACGGCTGCGGGCACACGCCTACCGCCATGATCTGCAGTTGGCGAGCGTGGCCCGTTCGGTGGTGGAACGCAAGCTTCGCCTTCAGCCCGATCTGGCCGGATCGGAGGGGTCGTCATGACTGACGGTGCACACTCATCCATCACCCACACGTCGGTCGAGCCGGCCAACAACCACGGCGGCCTGGACACTCCGGTCCGGGTGTCGACCGAGGCAGCGGAACTGGACGGTCAGCTCACCGTCCCGGACAACGCTTGGGGGGTGGTCGTTTTCGCGCACGGCAGCGGCAGCAGCCGACACAGCGTCCGCAACCGGTACGTGGCGAAGGTGCTCAACGACGCGGGGTTGGCGACCTTGTTGTTCGACCTGCTCACGCCTGCCGAGGAAGCCAACCGCGCCAACGTGTTCGACATCGGGTTGCTGGCCGGCCGGCTCGTCGACGTCACCGACTGGGTGAAGAGCCGGCCGGACCTGGCCTCGCTGCCGGTCGGCTACTTCGGAGCCAGCACCGGTGCGGGTGCCGCGTCGACCGCCGCGGCCGACGAGCGGGTCGACGTCGCCGCTGTGGTCTCCCGCGGCGGCCGGCCTGATTTGGCCGGAGCCCGCCTGGCCGACGTCACCGCACCGACCCTGTTGATCGTCGGCGGGCGTGACGAGACCGTGCTGGAGCTCAACCGCCAGGCCCAGCAATCGATGTCGGCTCCGTGCACGATCGCGGTGGTGCCCGGCGCGACGCATCTGTTCGAAGAGCCGGGAACCCTCGATCAGGCGGCCGAGCTGGCACGCGACTGGTTCGTCCGGCATCTCGGCCACCGGTGAGCGGCCGGATCACATCTCGCAGGACCGGCCGACGCACCCTCCGCTGAACTCTAGGTCGGCCTGCGCCAGGGCCGGTTGCGGCGCGGCATAGGAGAGCACCTGGCCCCGTCGACTTCCGTAGCGGTACACGGTGATTCCCTTGACCTTGGCCTGCCACGCTGCCAAGTAGGTCGCGCGGACATCGGCGACCGAGGCGTCCGCGGGCAGGTTCACCGTCTTGGAGACGGCGGCGTCGACATGCCGCTGCACCGCGGCCTGCATCCCCAGATGCCAGACCGGGGCGATCTCGCCGGCGACCGGAAACGCGGCGCGCACATCTGCGGGCAGCTGCCGGTAACCGCGGACGCCTCCGCGCTGGGCGATCTCGGCGGCCAGCTGCTCGGTGTAGAAGCCCCCGCGGCGTGCCAGCCGGTCGAAACACGGGTTGACCTCCAGCAGGTGCCTGCCTACGACGGCGCGGGTGTAGGCGATCGCGAACATCGGTTCGATGCCGGCGGTGGTACCTGCGATCAACGAGATGGTCCCGGTGGGCGCCACCGAGGTCAGCTGGGCGTTGCGGCGGGGCCGGTGACGGGCGAGCCTGCTTTCCGCGAAGGCGGGGAATGGTCCGCGCTCTTGTGCGAGCCGTCGTGAGGACTCGTGCGCGGTCCGCTGGATACGGCCCATGACCTGGCCGGCCAGTCGCACCGCTTCCTCACTGTCATAGGGAACTCCAAGGGTGGCAAGCATTTCGGCGAGCCCCATCACGCCCAGACCGATCTTGCGGGTAGCCCGGGTGGCCACGCCGAGCTCCTCGAACGGGTAGCGGCTGACGTCGATGACGTCATCGAGGAACCGCACCGCCAGCCCGGTGACCTCACGCAGCCGCTCCCAGTCGACCCCGTCGTCGAGGACCATGCGCGCCAGGTTGATCGAGCCGAGATTGCACGACTCGTTCGGCAGCAGCGGCACCTCCCCGCACGGATTAGTCGCCTCGATACGGCCCAGACGGGGAACCGTATTGGCGCGGTTGATCGCATCGAGGAACAGCAGGCCGGGGTCGCCGCAGGCGTGCGCGGCCTCGCAGATGGCGTCGAACAGCTCGGCCGCGGAGACCGTCGCGGCCGTGCGTCCCGTGCCGGGATGCACGAGCCGGTGCACACCGCCGCGTTGCACCTCCCGCATGAACGCGTCGCTGACCCCCACCGACAGGTTGAACTGCGACAACTGCTGCGGCGACTCGGCTTTCGCGGTGACGAAGGCACGGATGTCGGGATGGGACACGTCGAGCACGCCCATGCAGGCTCCGCGCCGCCGGCCGCCCATCGCGACGACCTTTGCGGCGGTGTCGAACAATCCCAGAAACGACATCGGACCGCTGGCACATCCGCCGGTGCTGGCGACCCGGTCGCCGGCCGGCCGCACCCGACTGAACGCGAACCCGGTGCCGCCGCCGCACCGCTGAATCTCCGCAGCGTGTCCCAGTGCGGTGAAGATCGACCGCAGCGAATCCTCGACTGGCAGGACCACACAACCCGACAGCAGACCGAGCTCGGTGCCGGCGTTCATCAGCGTGGGCGAGTTCGGCAGGAACTCCAGCCGTCGCATCGAGAATGCGAACCGCTCGGCCCACCGCGCCGACGACCGGGGCTGGTACGCGTCCTCGGCTGCAGCGACGGCGCGGGCGGCACGATCCATCATCTCGCCCGTCGACTCGGTCGGATGGCCGTGCTCATCGCGGCGCAGGTACCGTTCGCGCAGCACGGTCACCGCGGCCAGACTGAGTTTGAGTTCGTCGCGTACCCCCAGAAGCGCCTTGGCGGAGCGGAGTTCGGCGTGACGCTGCCGGTAGATGATGTAGGCGCGCGCCACGTCGTCCAGCCCCGCTTCCCCGAGCCGCGCCTCCACTTGGTCCTGGATCGTCTCGACCGCCGCAATCCCAGAACCCAACGCATCGGCCACAGCCGCCGCCACGGTAGCCGGCAGGTCCGGGTCCTCACAGCCCACCTCACGGGCGGCGAAGGACACGGCGGCCTCGATGCGCCCGATGTCGAACGGTACGAGGGTCCCGTCACGCCGCCGCACCTGCTCGGGCCGGCGCCGCCGCGACCGGGCCGCCATGGTGCGCACCCGCTAATGCGGCCCGGCGCGGTGAATCTCGGACCGGACCGCCCCGAACCGGCGCTGCGCTCTCTCGTCGGCCTCATGCTGTTGGTCGTCGGTGACGACGACGGCGTCCGGTCCCGGGAACACCAGGCATTCGTGCTCGGAGTCCAGCCATCGCACGACGTAGGGCGGTGAGCCGTCACCCGAGCGCACATCGGTGATCAGGCCTCGGTGTTCGGGCCGGTCGACCGTCAGACCCTTGATCACCAGCCAGTCGCCTGCTTTCGCCTTCATGCGGCCTCCCTTCCGATGCGCCGATGATCGCGGACGGAGGTGCCGTTGGCTAGGGCACCCGGCCCTCATTGCGGGGGCCGAAAGTCCCGGCAAGGGCGCGGGCTGACCCGGTGAACGGTGATACTCAGAACGGCGGCGGTTCGTAGGTGGCGGCGAGCCAGGCCTGATGCTGGCGTTCACGTTCGGCGTTGATCTCGATACGCTGTCGGCGTTCACGGGCGATGCGGGCCTGCCGTTCCTGCTCGCGGGTTCTGGTCCGTCGCGGCATCATCGCCGCCTTGTCCGGCGCCTCCGCGGGCACGTCAACATCGGGCAGGGCCGCCGACGGTGTCGCCAAGGTCGGAAACAACAGTCCGCCAAGCGGTTCGGTGACATAGACATGCCCGGTCGGTGCGGTCAGCACGACCGTGCCGTCGCGGCGCTGCTCGTCACGCCAGCCGTACACCCCGGTGAGGAACGTCTTGATCACGTGATGGGTACGGCAGTAATGCTTGAGCCCTGAGGCATGCGTGACCCCGAACGGCCACCGCGTCGTATGGTCGACATCGCAGCGCTCCACCGGGGCGTCGCAACCCGGGAACCGGCAGGTCAAATCCCGCCACTGCAGGAAATCCTTCAACCCGGCCGAGGGCCGATACCCCTTCTCCGGTGCGGCGGCAGGCAATCGCACCGGCGTGAGCTTCGCCGTCTTGGCCGCGGCACGAACCTCCTCGGCCGGCAGCACCCCGAACCCCGACAGGTATCCCGCCCTATCGCCGTTCCCGTCCACCGTGGCCTGCTCGGCAAGGATGTGGATGACCACCTGCGCCGCGGACTCCCGCAGCACCCCCGCCGCGCAATCTGCGGCGCCGCACTCACAAATCAGGCTCGACTCCCCCCGCCCCAACGCCCCCGCCGCGTCGGCCCGCAGATTGTTGTGCGAGCGCGGGTCATTACCGCACACCGTGGCAGCGATGGCCTCCAGACGCTGATCCAGCGCCGCGGCATCGCGGGCATTGAGCACTCCCCCGGCAAAGGCCATCCCCGGCACATCCGGTGTCACATCAAAGTAGCGGTTGTCCTTGGCCACCGGCGGCACCCGCACCGCAGCCGGATCGAAATCGGCCACATACAGATCCACCCGGTCCCGAAGCTTGTTCTTGGACAACCGCATCCACCGCGACAACCTCGCAGCGATGGCTGCATCGAGAGCGCCGATCACGTCGTCCTCAACGTTCTCGGTGCGGGTCAGCACCGTCTGCACCATGCGGAAATCGACATCGCCACGGGCGAACGCTTCGGCGACCTTGGGCAACCGGGTGTACAACGACACCGCCATCTGCACCTGGTTCCTGGACCGAGACCGGCTGATGTTCTGCGCGGCCGACACCTCAGCCGCCACCGCCTCATACACGTCGGTGTGATGAAAGCCGGCATCGGCGTAATCACGCTGGCGACAGTGGAACAACACAGCCACAGCTTCGAGCCGCTGCGCGATCGCCGCCGACTCGGCACGCGCCGCCGAACCCATCGCCTCGATAAGCTCCCGCGGCTCGACACCCTCGAACATACCTTCGATTATGGCAGGCAGCACTGCCACGATGACGCACCAAAAAGCGTGCGCGAAGGGGTGATTCACCGCAGCGGCGCACACCACCGCAGCCGGGTGCCACCGGAGGGCACCGGGTCGACGGTGAATGTGCCGTCGGCCTCGACCGCCCGCTGCTGCAGATTGTTCAACCCGCTTCCGGTGATGTCCGCGGGGATCCCCCGGCCGTTGTCGACGACCTCGATGCACAGCTGGTCCGAGGCGGTGACGCTGACGTCGAGCGTGGTGGCCGCGGCGTGGCGGACCGCGTTGCTGACGGCTTCGCGGAGAACGGCTTCGGCGTGGTCGGCAAGCACCCCGTCGACCACGGACAGCGGTCCTTTGTACTGCACCGTGGTGTGCAACGTGGGGGTGGTGAACTGGGCGACGGCCTCGTCGAGCCGTTGCCGCAACCGGGTGCTGCCGCCCTGACCGCCATGCAGATCGAAGATCGCGGTGCGGATCTCCTGGATTACCTGCTGCAGGTCGTCGACGCACTCGGTGAGTCGTTCCTGGACGTCGGCGGCGCGGGCCCGCGGAATCGTGCCCTGCAGCGCCAGTCCGACGGCGAACAAGCGCTGGATCACGTGATCGTGCAGATCGCGGGCAATGCGGTCGCGGTCGCTGAGCACGTCGAGTTCGCGCAACTGCCGCTGCGTGCTTGCCAGTTGCCAGGCCAGAGCCGCCTGGTCGACGAACGCCGCCATCATGTCGAGATCGTCGCCGTTGAACGGCGGCGCCGGCTGGGGCCGCACCGCCACCAACACGCCGGCGACCGTCTCGGCTGTCCGCAGCGGCAGCACCAGCGCGGGTCCGGGCCCCGAGTGCTGAAAGTCCAGCTCGTCGAAGCGGCGCGGCGTCCCGGTCGCGAAGACGTCCCCGACCGGGCTGTCCGCGATGGGGATCGCGGTCGAGGTGCTCACCGGGCTGTCACCGGCGGTCGCCGCCACCACCAGCTCGTCGACCGGGCCTTCCAGGTCATCGAGGTCGGGACGCACCGCGACCCAGGTGGTCTGCGCTCCGCTGAGGTGCCGCGATTCGTCGGCGACCAGCCGGAAGACCTTCGCGGGATCGACCCCGGAGAGCATCTCGGTGGCGATGTCGCGGGTGGCCTCGATCCAGGACTGCCGGATCTTGGAGTGTTCGTAGAGCCGGGCGTTCTCGATGGCGATGCCCGCCGCGGCCGCCAGCGCCTGGACCAGGACCTCGTCGTCCTCGCTGAACGGCTGCCCGCCCGCTTTCTCCGTCAGGTAGAGATTGCCGAACACCTCGTTGCGGATACGCACTGGTACGCCCAGAAACGTCCGCATCGGTGGATGGTGTTCGGGGAACCCGACCGAGGCCGAATGCTTCGAGATGCTGTCGAGCCTGATCGGCTTCGGATCGTCGATCAGCACACCCAGCACGCCGCGTCCCTCGGGGAGGTGCCCGATCTTCTCCCTGGTGGCCTCGTCGATGCCCTGGTAGATGAACTCGACCAGCTCGTGGTCGTGTCCGCGCACCCCGAGCGCGCCGTAGCGGGCGTCGACCAAGTCGATCGCGGTTCGTACGATTGTGCGCAATGTTTCGTCGAGTTCCAGCCCCGACGTCACCACCAGCATGGCGTCCAGCAGCCCGTCGAGCCTGTCGCGCCCTTCGACGATCTGCTCGACACGGTCCTGCACTTCGTTGAGAAGTTCGCGAAGCCTAAGCTGAGACAGCGTGTCGCGGAGCGGACGCGCGCCGGTTTCGGCGGCCGGCTTGCCCTTGCGGGTCACGCCACCATGGTGCCATCCGTGCGGACGAAACGTGCAACATCGGTCCGAATCCCCGTGTCAGGCATCCGAATGTGATAGTTGCGCCCGGAAATACCGCTCGGCGTCGTCGCGGTGGAACACCGAGGTGCCCGGGGTCTGCAGCTTCGCCGTGGCCGCCGCCATCCCGAACCGCACCGCCCGCTCCAGCGGCCACCGGCGGACGAGGCCGACGGTGATGCCGGCGACCATGGCGTCGCCCGCGCCCACACCACTGACCGACGTGACCGGCAGCGCCGGAAACCGTTCGCCATCAGTGGATGTGACCAGCAGCGCGCCCTGCGAACCCAACGACACCACCACCGCTTTCGTCACGCCGCGGTCGATGAGTTCGCGGGCGGCGGCGACTTGCTCCGGTTCCGTTGCCAGCGCTCTGCCGACACACTCGCGGAGCTCACGGACGCTGGGCTTGAGCAGGTGGACTCCGGACGTGACATGGCTCAGCCCGCTCCCGGACGTGTCCAGAATCAGCAAAACGCCTGTAGCCGTGCAGACGTCGGCGACCCGCCGGTAAAAATCGGGCGGCACCCCCGGTGGCAGGCTGCCGCTGGCGACGACGATCTGCGCGGACCTCGCGGAGCGCCGAAGCGCCTCGAGGCACCGCGCCTGTTCACCTGCACTCAGGACGGGCCCGGGGAGAATGAAGCGGTACTGCTTGCCGCTGACCCGCTCGTTGACGGTAAAGCTCTCCCGCGTCGCACCGTCGATGAGCACCGGGTCCTCCGGTACGCCGGAGGCGTGCACCAGATCGATGACCCGCGCACCGGTGGAGCCACCGGCGGTGAACACCGCCGACACCGACGCACCGAGTGCGTGGGCGAAGCGGGCCACGTTGACCCCGCCGCCGCCCGCGTCGTATCTCTCTGCGCGGCAACGGATCTTCTCGGTCGGAACGACTTCGTCGGCCTCGGCGGTGACATCGAGCGCGGTGTTCATCGTCAACGTGACGATCGCCGAGCCGCTCATAGACCGGTGGGGTAGGTCTCGGGAGTCTCGCCGGCCACCCAGACGCTGGTGACCTCCAGCGGCTCCAGCGCGGTGGTCTTGTCGATGTGGATGATCCCGTCGTACTGTTCGCCGGGCCGGACGTGATAGTAGTGGCTCTGCCGCTCGGTGGCGGGCAGGTAGATCACCCCGATGGCGCGCCCGAGCCGGACGTCGTCCAACGGTTCGGCGGCGGCGCGGCTGATCAGGGGCGACACCAGGTACTCGGGACGGTCGACCTCGTGGAACAGCTCTTCCACACTGCCGTTCAGCGCCGGGCGGACCACCTTGCGCTCGGCGACCCCACCCCACTCGCTCGCCGCTGTGACGGTGCCAGCGTAGGTGGTGAAGCCGATCAGGCGGGCCTGTTCGCCGAGGCTCTCGCGTGCCAGCTGCCCGAGAGTCAGCTGGCCGTCGGCACCGACCTCGGTGGCCCGGGCATCGCCGACGTGAGAGTTGTGCGCCCACACCACGAGCCGCGCCGGTTCGGTACCGCCGCGCTGTTCCAGATGCCGGTCCAGGTGGCGGAGCAGCGCCTCCAGTGTCGTGGCCATGTGCCGGTCGCGAAGATTCCATGACGTGACCCGGCCACCGAACATCGCCCGGTAGTACATCTCCGCGTCACGGACCGTCTGCGCGTTCTGCTGGGCGTAGAAGAGTTCGTCCTCGGCGAGCATCCCGTCGCGGCGCGCATACTCCAGGGCGTTGCGGTGCAGTTCGACGAGCTGTTCGACCGCTTGGCGTTCGCAGGACAGACCGGCACCGAACGCGGCGGCAAAACCGTAGGCCTGACCGTCGTCGGCCGAAGTGTAGTCGAAGCAGGAGTAGTGCTCGCGTGCCCGCTGCGCCGCAGCAGGATCGACGTTGTCCAGGAAGTGGACGACCTCGCGCATGGACCGGTGCAGGCTGTAGAGGTCCAGTCCGTAGAAGCCCGCCTCCCGGTTGCCGTGCGCGCGGCGCTCGGCATTGCTTGCCCGCAGCCATCCGACGAAATCCCGCACCACGGTGTTGCGCCACATCCACGCCGGGAAACGCTCGAAGCCGCTCAACGCCTCTTCGGCCGAGCCGTCACCGCCTTGCCCGCGCACATAGCGGTTCACCCGGTAGGCGTCGGGCCAGTCGGCCTCGGCGGCCACCGCGCAGAAACCCTTCTCCTCGATCAACCACTTGGTGATCTCGGCGCGGGCGTCGTAGAACTCGCTTGTGCCGTGGGAACTCTCGCCGATCAGCACGACGCGCGCGTCACCGATCAGCTCGTCGAGCGCCTCCCGCGGCGGCACACCCGCGGGGGCGTTCACGGCGCAGCGGCCGACGATCTCGGCGGGAGTCTCGGCCAGCCGGATCCGCGCCGTGCCCGTCCCGACGGTCGGGGTCTGGAGAAGTTCGCGCACTTCGTCGTCACTGACCTGCCGGAAGTCCCAGAACGACTCCCCCACTGCGAGAAACGGCGTCGGCATAGAGGCGCACACCACGTCGTCGACGAGGCCGGTGAACTCGCGGCACGTGGATTCCGGGGCCGCCGGCACCGCGATGACGATCTCGGCCGGGTCCATCTCGCGCAGCGCCTGCACAGCGGCCAACATGCTCGCCCCGGTTGCGACCCCGTCGTCGACGAGAATCACTGTCTTACCGGCCAATTCGAGCGGCGGCCGTCCGCCGCGGTAGGCCGCCTCACGACGGAGCAGTTCCCGGCCCTCCCGCTCGGCCACGTCCCGCAGCTGCTGGGGCGACACCCGCAACGCGCGCACCACGTCGTCGTTGACGACCACCCTGCCGCCGCTGGCGAGCGCGCCCATCGCGAACTCGTCGTGGCCGGGCGCGCCGAGCTTGCGCACGATGAACGCATCCAGCGGTGCGCCGAGCGCCGCGGCCACCTCCCAAGCCACCGGGATGCCGCCCCGGGCCAACCCGAGGACCACGACGTTCTCTCGGCCGCGATATCCGCCGAGCAGACCGGCCAACACCTGCCCCGCTTCGCGGCGATCGCGGAGCACTCGTCTGGGCCCGCCGCTCACGGCGCGTCGTGCAATCGTCATGAAGGGACGCTACCCACCGTCCCGGTCCCGAATCTGTGGCACAAAGTCACTTCTTTGGTCAACCATCGGCACCGGAGGCCGTCCAGGGGCACCATGGCTGGCATGGAGGTCGCGGTGATCGAGTCCGCGGGGCTGCAGCAGCTGGTTTCCGCGCTCAAAGACATGGGATTCCGGGTGGTGGGTCCGACCGTGTCCGGCAGTGCGATCGTGCTCGCCGAGATCGACAGCGCCGACGAGCTGCCGGCCGGGTGGGGGGTCGACGTCGCTCCGGGACACTACCGGCTGCGCCGCCGGGACGACGACGCGGTGTTCAACCATTCGGCCGGTCCGCAATCGTGGAAACAGTTCCTGCATCCGCCCCGGCAGAAGATCTGGAGTTCCGGGCCGGGCGGCGCCGACAGCGAGGACCCGCCGGTGCGCTACGCGTTCCTCGGGGTCCGTGGCTGCGACCTCGCCGCGATCGCCGTGCTCAACAGAGTGCTGGGCAGGAGCACCCATCCGGATCAGAGTTTCGCCGAGCGCCTCGGACGCGCGTTCGTCGTCGCGGTCAATTGCACCGAACCGGGAGGTTTGTGCTTCTGCGCCTCGATGGGTACCGGCCCGGCCGCCGGTCCCGGCTACGATCTGGCCCTGACCGAACAGACCGGACAGGACGGCCGCCGCTACCTGGTCGACGTGGCCAGCGACGCCGGCGCCGACGTGCTGCGCCGGGTGTCGCACCGCGATCCGCGCAGTTCCGAAATCGACTGTGCGCGTGACAGTGTCGCCGAGGCGGCACACCACATGGGCCGCCAGATGCCGGCCGGTGACCTGCGCAACCTGCTCGCGGACTCCCGCGAGTCACCGCACTGGGACGAGGTCGCGTCACGCTGCCTGACGTGTGGCAACTGCACCATGGTCTGCCCGACCTGCTTCTGCACCAGCACCGAAGACATCACCGACCTCACCGGCACGCATGCCCAACGGTGGCTGACGTGGGCGTCGTGTTTCGAGTTCGACTTCACGTTCGTCCACGAGGGCAGCGTGCGGCAGTCCGGGTCGTCACGGTACCGGCACTGGCTGACCCACAAACTGGGCACGTGGCACGACCAGTTCGGCACATCGGGCTGTGTGGGCTGCGGACGCTGTATCGCGTGGTGCCCCACCGGGATCGACATCACCGAAGAGATGACGACCTTGTCGGAACTGGCGGATCAGGGCGATGACTGAGACCGGCCGCCCGGCCATGACGCCGGTCCCCTACCGCGTGGTCAGCCGTGTCATCGAGAACCGCGATTCGGTGACCTTGCATCTGGCGCCGGTCGACGCCGCGCTGCCTCCGCCCGCGCCCGGCGAGTTCATGATGCTGTACGCGTTCGGGATCGGCGAGATCGCGATCTCGGTGAGCGGCCTGCCGGATCCGCCGGATCAGACCGTCACCCACACCGTGCGGGCCGTGGGCGCGGTCAGCCGGGCCCTCCACGATGCCGAACCGGATTCGGTGATCGGCCTGCGCGGACCTTTCGGCACCAGCTGGGCGCTGGCCGGCGCCACCGGTCGCGACCTCGTGATCGTCGCGGGCGGAGTCGGATTGGCGCCGCTGCGGCCGGTGGTGTGCGTCGCGCTGGCCGAACGGGACCGGTTCGGCCGGGTGACGTTGATCGCGGGTGCGCGGACCCGCGAGGACTTCCTGTTCGCCGACGAGCTCGACGGCTGGAGCCGGCAAGGGGTCATCGACGTGCACGTCACCGTCGACGTGCCGGTGCAGGGCTGGCAGGGCGAGACCGGCAACGTCTGCGAGCCGCTGCGCAGGCTGCCGCTGCACCCAGACACCACGACGGCATTCCTGTGCGGGCCGGAGATGATGATGCGCGGCGCAGCCGCCGAGCTGCTGCGAAAAGGACTGGCGCCGAACGCAATCGAACTCTCAGTCGAACGCAACATGCAGTGCGGCGTCGGCTGGTGCGGGCACTGCCAGCTGGGCCCGCTGCTGTTGTGCCGCGACGGTCCGGTCGTCGGCTACGACGTCGTCGGGCCGTTGTTGCAGGTCGAGGAGCTATAGATGAGTGTCCCCAGGCTCGCGGTGTGGAAGTTCGCCTCGTGTGACGGCTGCCAGCTGACGCTGCTCGACTGCGAAGACGAGCTGCTGACCCTCGCCGGGCAGGTAGAGATCGCCACGTTCCTGGAGGCGTCCAGCGCGATCGCCGCCGGCCCCTATGACGTCTCTCTGGTCGAGGGATCGATCACCACCGCGGCCGACGCGCGGCGGATCGCCGAGATCCGGGCCCAATCGCAGATCCTGGTGACGATCGGCGCGTGCGCGACCGCGGGCGGGATTCAGGCGCTGCGCAACTTCGCCGACGTCGACGAGTTCACCTCGCTCGTGTACGCGCAACCCGAGTACATCGACACCCTGGCGACCTCGACGCCCGCCTCGGCGCATGTCACGGTCGACTACCAGCTCCAGGGGTGCCCGATCGACCGCGGACAACTGCTCGACACCCTCGCGGCGCTGCTGGTCGGCAGGAAACCCCGGCTGCCCGCCAAGACGGTGTGCACCGAGTGCAAGAACCGCGGTGTCACCTGCGTCGTGGTCGCCGACGGCACCCCGTGCCTGGGCCCGGTCACACACGCGGGTTGCGGCGCGCTGTGCCCGTCGCTGTCCCGAGGGTGTTACGGCTGCTTCGGCCCGGCCGCTACGCCGAACACCGCGGCGCTGATCCCGGTGCTGCGCCGCGACGGGATGTCGGGCCCCGACGTCGAGCGGGTGTTCAGCACGTTCAACGTCACCCGCTTCGCCGGCCAACGCAACGACACCGCACGCACCGACACCGAGCGCAACGAGCCGTGAACGCCGGGAACAACGGAAGCCGCACCCTACGCGTCGGAGCACTGACCCGGGTCGAGGGTGAGGGTGCGCTGAACGTCACGCTGACCGGCGGTGTGGTCGACACCGTGGAACTCAACATCTACGAACCGCCGCGGTTCTTCGAGGCGTTCCTGCGCGGCCGCTCCTACACCGAGCCGCCCGACCTCACCGCCAGGGTGTGCGGCATCTGCCCAGTCGCGTACCAGGTCAGCGCGTGCAACGCCATCGAGGACGCCTGCGGGGTGACCGTCGACCCCGAGCTGGTCGCGTTGCGCCGGCTGCTGTACTGCGGCGAGTGGATCCACAGCCACGCCCTGCACATCTTCCTGTTGCATCTGCCCGACTTCCTGGGCTACCCCGACATCGTCGCGATGGCCCGGGACCACACCGAGCTCGTCGAGCGCGGGCTGGCGCTCAAGAAGGCGGGCAACCGGCTGATGGAGCAGCTCGGCGGCCGCGCCATCCATCCGGTCAACGTGCGGTTGGGCGGCTTCTACTCCGTCCCGTCCCGTGCACAGCTGCGGCCGCTGGCCGAGCTGCTGCGCCGCGCCCTCGACGACGCGCTGCACACCGCTGACCACATCACGCGGCTCGATTATCCGGACACCGAGTTCGACCACGATTTCCTGGCGTTGACCGCCACCGACCGCTACCCGATCGAGAACGGGACCGTCGCACGCAGCTCCGGACCGTCGTTCGACGTCCGCGACTTCGGCGACCACGTCGTCGAATCGCAGGTGCCGCATTCCACGGCGCTGCACGCGACCCTGGACGGCGCCCGCTACCTGACCGGCCCGCTGGCGCGGTACTCACTGAACTCGGCGCGCCTGTCCCCGTTGGCAGCCCAGACCGCGGCGGACGCCGGTCTCGCCGCGACCTGCCGTAACCCTTTCCGCAGCATCGTCGTTCGCGCGGTGGAGGTGGTGTACGCGCTCGACGAGGCACTGCGCATCATCGACAGCTACCAACCGCCTTCGCGTCCGCATGTCGACGTGCCGGCCCGCGCCGGGGTCGGGCACGGCGCGAGTGAGGCGCCGCGCGGACTGCTGTACCACCGCTACGAGATCGGCGACGACGGCCTGATCCGCGCGGCGACGATGGTGCCCCCGACGGCACAGAACCAGGCCGCGCTCGAACACGAGATGGGCATGCTGGTGGGCGCCAACCTCGACCTCGACGACGTCGCGCTGACGTCGCTGTGCGAGAAGGCGATCCGCAACCATGACCCGTGCATCTCCTGTGCCGCGCACTTTCTCACGCTGACGGTCGAACGCCGTTGAGCGCGTTGGTGATCGGTGTGGGCAACCCGTTCCGTCGCGACGACGGCATCGGCCCGGTCGTCGCCGCCGAGGTGGGCAAGCTGTCACTGCGCGGGGTGCGGGTCATGGTCGCCACCGACGATCCAGCCGAGATGATCGATGCGTGGGACGGGACCGAGCTGACTGTGGTGGTCGACGCGGCCGCCGGCGACGACGCCGTCCCGGGCCGGATCCGCCGCTGGACACCGGAGGCCGGGTTGCGGCCGGCAACGGTGAGCACACATGCACTGGACCTGCCCGCGGCCTATGCGCTCGGGCAGGTTCTGGGCCGTGCGCCGCGGCGGCTGGTGGTGCTCGCCGTCGACGCGGCCGAGGTGGCATTCGGTGATGGGCTGAGCTCCGCGCTCACAGCGGCGGTGCCGACGGTGGTTGCCGCGGTGGTGTCCGAACTGCGGGGCGGGCCACCTTGCGCCGGATCGTGTCAGGGACCGCCGGCACCCGGGTCAGCCCGGTCATCAAGTGAATTCCACCGTGCCACCGGCGACGAGATTCTGTGACTGGCCCCGGCATTCGACCAGTACCGGCGAGGCGTCACTGGGTTCTGCACTGAGCGTCGAGGACCGCCCCGACACCGTCAACCTGAGCCGGTGCCCGCGGTAGCGGAACGTATAGGCCAGCCTGCCCAGCGGCTCGGGCCACAGCGGGCCGACCACGATCCGGTCACGGCGCAGCTCCAGCCCGGTGAAGCACCGCTGCAACAGGTCGATGCTGCCCGCCATGGCCGCCAGATGGATGCCCTCGGGAGTGGTGCCGCGCTGGATGTCGACCACGTCGGAGGCCATCACCTGACGGAAGTAGTGCATGGCCTGGCGACGGTTGCCGCGGGCGAGCACCCAGGAGTGCACCACCGCGCTCAAGGTGGACCCGTGTGAGGTGCGCTGCCGGTAGTAGTCGATGGTGGCCGGGATCTGATCGGGCACGAAGTTGTAGCCGAGGCGGTCGAACAACTCGTACAGCTCGTCGGCGGACAGCAGGTAGAACAGCATCAACGTGTCGGCCTGCTTGCCCGCCTGGTAGTTGTTGACGCTGTCGCCCTCGGCTTCGAGAATGCGGTCCAGCCGCTGCAGGTTGTCGTAGCGGCTCCGGTACGCCTCCCAATCCAGTTCGCGCAGCTGCTCGTAACCCTCGAACTGGCTGATGACGCCATCGTGGAACGGCACGAACATCCGCCGGCTGACGTCCTCCCACTGCGCGAGGTCCTCGTCACCGACCCCGACCGTCTCCAGAAGCGCCAGCCGGTAGGACAGCGGCAACCGCTCGAGGGCCTCCAGGGTCCGCATGATCACCCACACCGCCATCAGGTTGGTGTAGGCGTTGTTGTCGATTCCGTCGTACTCCCGGCCCGGATAACCGGAGTGGAACTCGTCCGGGCCGATCACCCCGCGGATCACATACCGGTCCCGCTGTGGGTCCAGGCTCGCGGCGCTGACCCAGAACTTGGTGATCTCGACCAGCATCTCGGCGCCGTAGTCGATGAGGAACCCGATGTCTCCGGTGACCTGATAGTGCTGCCAGACGTTGAAAGCGATGGCCAGGCCCACGTGGTGGGCGCGGGCGCTGGCGTCGAGGTTCCACCGACCCGACCGCGGATTCAGATGCAGCCGTTGACTTTCCTCGCGGCCATCGCTGCCCGACTGCCACGGAAACATCGCCCCCGCGAACCCCGCCTCGAACGCAGCCCGTCGGGCCTCGGATAACCGCCGGTAGCGGTACAGCAGAAGCGAGCGGGTGACCTTCGGCAACCGCATGTTCATCACCGGGAAGACGAACAGCTCGTCCCAGAACACGTGGCCCCGGTAGGCCTCGCCGTGCAGTCCCCGCGCCGGCACGCCGACGTCGAGATCGGCGGTGTGCGGGGACAGCGTCTGGAGCAGGTGCAGCTGGTGCAGGCGCACGAGGCGCAGCAGATCGGGGTCGTGTCCCATGTCGACGTTGAACCGCTCCCAGAGGTGGGCCCACGCCAGCCGGTGCCGTTCCTCCAGTTCGTCGAAGCCGGGGGTGGCGGCCACTTCACGCTCGGCCGCAGTGACCGGCCCGGAGATGCCGTGGTCGCGGCTGGTGTACACCGCGACCACCTTCTCCAGTGTGACGGCACGACCGCCGGTGACCTCGACGGCGATGTCGTGGCCGATCCGGGTGTCGTCCCGGATGATCGCGCGGGCGACCGACGCGGGTTCCCCTCCGGTCAGGCGGTTGCGTGCCGCGACCGCGACCTGGATCTGCGACTCACCGGTCTGCGCCTCCAACAGCACGGCGTCATCGGACAATTCGCGCAGACCGTCGACCGTCAGGTGCCGCGAGGACAGGTCACGGTATCGCTCCACTCCGAGGTTCTCCACCCCTCCGTCGATCACCGAACGGAATTCCAGTCTCCCGGACCAGTTCTCGGCATGGACGGTGGTCCGCATCGCCGCCACGTGCGGCCGGTGCATCGCCACCAGCCGGCGCTGCCGGACATCCGTGATCCGCCCTTGCCCGTCCCGCATCACGAACTCTCGGGTCAGGGTGGCGCGGCGCAGGTCCAGCGTGCAGACGTAGGAGGTGAGTTCGACCGCGTCGATGTCGAACCACTCCCCGCCGTCGATGCGGAACGTCACCGGCAGCCAGTTGGGCAGATTCACCATGCTCTCGTTGTCGACGGTGGTGCCCGAGATCTCGTCGGTGAGACGGTTGTAGATCCCCGCCGCGTAGGTGCCCGGGTAGTGGGACCGCCCGGCACCGCACTCGGGCGCGGCGCCCCTGGCCGCCAGGTAGCCGTTGCCGAGCGTGCACAGCGCCTCCCGGAGCCGCTCGTCGTCGGGCAGATAGCCGCCGAACGTGAGCATCCACGGATCGTTGGTGATGTCCTGTTCGACGGCGAGCTGATCGGATAGCCGGGTGAGAAAGCGGCAGACGGCTTCTGGCCCGTCAAGGGCGAACCGCGCCGCGGACCGGCGGTCCCCCGATTCCGCGTTGCGGACCACCACTCCGATCCCCCGCAGGCGCACCGCGTCGAAGCCGTCCTCGTCGGTCAGGTCGTCACCGATGTACACGGGCAGCAGCAACTCGTCACCGTCGATGCGGTCGAGGATCCACTCGACCGCCTTGCCCTTGTTCCAGCCGGTGTCCGGTTGCAGCTCGATGACCTTGCGCCCACCGCCGGCGCGCAGACCGTGACGCTGACCGATGATCCGGACCGCCGCGACCACGTCGTCGACCGAACCGGGGTCGACGTTGCGATAGTGCACGGCGATCGAAAAACGCTTGTCCTCGATGAGCACGCCGTCGACTCCGCCGACCCGCCCGCGCAGCTCGGTCAGGGCACCGGCGAGCACGCGCACGGCTTCCAGGCCTGCTTCGTTGTCGTGACGCACCCCGTCCGAGGAGCAGAGTTCGAACCCGTGACTGCCGGCGTACCAGATGCCGGGGACCCCGATCCGGTCCCGGATGTCGGCCAGGCTGCGGCCACTGATCACCGCGACAGGGCAGCGTGCCGTGAGCGCTTCGAGCATCGCCCGGGCCCCGGGGATCAGCGTCGCCGTGGCGGGGTCACCGACGATGTCGGACAGCGTGCCGTCGAAATCGAGCAGCACGGCGGGCCTGCGCGTCTCGGCCAGTGGCACGATCTCGCTGTAGGACAGCAGCGCGTCGGACAGTTCGGAGATGTGCCGATAGTTGTCGCGCACGGTGACCGCGACCAGATCGGGTATCACGACGTCCGCACCACAGCGGCGCAGGTCCTCGGCGCGGTCGGCCCGGTCCACTCCGATGATCAACGCAAAGCCGCCTTCACGCGCGGCGGTGATTCCCGCGAGCCCGTCGTCGACGACGACGCAGCGCCCCGGATGGACCCCGAGCCGCTTGGCGGTCTCCCGCAGCATCGCCAGATCGGGTTCACCGGGCAAGCCCAGCTCGTCGGCCACGACGCCGTCCACCCGCACGGGGAACAGGTCAGAAACACCTGCTGCATCCAGCAATTCGGCGCAGTCACGGCTGGTCGAGAACACCGCCACGGCGATATCGGCCGCCAACAGCCGGCGCACCAGGTCCACGGTCGAGGCGAACACCGGCACCCCGTCGGCCAGCATGTCGGCGAACAGCTGCTGGCGGCGGTGAACCAGACCCCAGACGCTGGCGTCGTCCAGTCCCTCCGGCGCGCCGTCCGGGACGGCGATCCCGCGGCTCTCCAGGAATCCCTTCACCGCATCGAAAGGCTTTCTGCCGGAGATGAAGTCGCGGAAATCCCGGTCCGTCGCGGCGGACAGATCCTCGCCCGGCGCGGCGGACCGCCGGCTGAGGAAGTCGTCGAATGTGGCCTTCCACGCGGCGGCGTGCAGCGCCGCGGTGTCGGTCACCACCCCGTCCATGTCGAAGAGCACCGCGTCGTGATGGCGCGGATCGATGAACACCGGCAGCCCCATCTCCTCATGCCAGCGCGCCGGAGCCCGTCCCGGAAGGGGACGAAGTCCTTTTCCGCGGTTGAGTGTCCCAAAGAGGACCTAAGCCCCTACCAACTAAGGACTTTCGGCCCGGACGAAAGCGACCTCACACGCTACGCCGGGGCGACGGTGGGGGTGCAGGCTTGCCCCATGGACTCAGGAACCCGCCACTCCCACCTGCGCGACATCTCGGCCCTGACCATCGGTGACGCCGAGGAGGCCGGCGGCAAGGGCGCCAACATGGGCGAGCTCGTCGCCGCGAAACTCCCCGTGCCGCCGGGCTTCGTCCTGCTGCGCGACTGCTACCGGGACTCCATGCGCGCCGGCGGCGTCGAGGCGGAGCTGGCGGCGCTTCATCGCGAGGCGCTCGACAACGTTGCCGACACCACGCGGCTCGGTGAGCTCTGCGAGCGCATGCAGGGCCTGGTGCGCAAGGCCGGCGTCGACGACACCACCAGGTCGGCGATGCTGGCGGCTTATCACGCGATGGGCCCGGGCACCGTGGTCGCCGTGCGCTCGTCGGCCACCGGCGAGGACGGCGCCGACGCGTCGTTCGCCGGGATGAACGCGACCCTGACCAACATCACCGGCGACGACGGACTCGTCACCGCGGTGACGCGGTGCTGGATGTCGCTGTTCAGTCCGCGCGTCATCACCTACCGGGCCAGCCGCGGTTTCCTCGGCGATCCCGCGATGGCCGTGGTGGTGCAGCAGATGGTCGACTCGGACAAATCAGGTGTGGCCTTCACCGCCGACCCGAGCACCGGCGCACGGGACCGCGTGGTGATCGAAGCCGCGTTCGGTCTCGGCGAGGTGGTGGTCTCCGGCGCGGTGGAACCCGACACCTACGTGGTCTCCAAGGACACCATGCAACCGATCGACGTCCGGCTGGGCAACAAGGCTTTCAAGATTGTGCGGGGTGAGGACGGCACCGACACGCACGTGCAGCTCGACGACGCCACCGCGGCATCCCGGGTGCTGACCGACGGGGAGCTGCACTCGATCGCCGAGCTGGCGATCGCCACCGAGCGCCACAACGGCTGCCCGCAGGACACCGAGTGGGCCATCGCCGACGGCGCCGCCTACCTGGTGCAGGCCCGGCCGATCACCACGCTTGGGCACACCACCCCGCCGGCCCGGACCGAGCATGTGGTGCTGGCCCGCGGGCTGGCCGCGGCGCCGGGCATCGCGTCGGGCAAGGTGCGGGTGCTGCAGACACCGGACGAGGGGCATCGCCTGCAGGAGGGGGAGATCCTGGTCGCGCAGATGACGAACCCGGACTGGCTGCCCACGATCCGGCGGGCGGCCGCGCTGGTCACCGACACCGGAGGAATGACATGCCACGCCGCGATCGTGGCACGCGAACTGGGGGTCCCCTGCATCGTCGGCACCCGCACCGGGACCCGGGACTTGCACGACGGCACCACCGTCACCGTCGACGGCGCCCGCGGCGAGGTGGTGTCGGGCCGCGTCGAGCAGGCACCGCAGGTCACGGTGGCCGAACGCACCGCGCCGGTCGCGGCGACAGGGGAGGTCACCGGAACCAGGGTGTACGTGAACCTCGCGATGCCGGAGAGCGCGGAAACCGTTGCCGCCCAACCGGTCGACGGGGTGGGTCTGCTGCGCGCGGAGTTCATGCTGACCGAGGCGCTCGGCGGTCGCCATCCCCGTGACCTGATCGCGCACGGCGAACAGGACAGCCTCGTCGAGAAGATGGTGTCCTCGGTGGGCAGGATCGCGGCGGCGTTCGCGCCGCGGCCCGTGGTCTACCGCGCCACCGACTTCCGCAGCAACGAGTTCCGCGGACTCAAAGGCGGCGCCGAATACGAACCGGTGGAACACAATCCGATGATCGGGTTCCGCGGCTGCTACCGCTACATCAAGGAACCAGAACTGTTCGCGCTCGAGCTGGAGGCGCTGGCCCGGGTGCGGGAGCAATCGCCGAACGTCGCGCTGATGATCCCGTTCGTGCGCACCCGGTGGGAGCTCGAGGAGTGCCTGTCGCTGGTCGATGCGAGCCCGCTGGGCCGCCAACGCGGAGTGCACCGCTGGGTGATGGCCGAGGTGCCGTCGGTGGTGCACTGGCTGCCCGAGTACATCGGCATGGGGATCGACGGGGTCTCCATCGGCAGCAACGACCTGACCCAACTGCTGCTCGGCGTCGACCGGGATTCCGACGTGTGTGCCGAACTGTTCGACGAATCCGATCCCGCGGTGCTGCATGCCATCCGGCGGATCATCCAGACCGCCAACAAGTTCGGAATCACCTCGTCACTGTGCGGTCAGGCGCCGTCGACCAACCCGGCGTTCGCCGAGCACCTGGTGCGGCTCGGCATCACCTCGGTGTCGGTGAACCCCGACGCCGTGGACGCCACCCGCCGGGTGATCGCCGCCGCGGAGCGGCGGATCCTGCTCGCCTCCGCACGGTGACGGTCGACCGGGACCACGTGGAGCACCTCGACGACCACGAGCTCGAAGCGGCGGTCCGACGCACGACGATTTTCGCGCGCATCTCGCCGACTCAGAGCAGACCCTCCCCGGCACTGGTGGTCGCCACCGCGTCGGCAATCGTGGTCGGTGTCGCGCTCACGATCTCACCCCTGGGCCCCCACCTCGGATTCACGCCACTGCCCTGGCAGTTCTTCGCCGCGCTGGCGGCATTGACGCTCGCCTACCTGGTCCTGGTCGACGTCACCAAGACGATGTTTTACGGCGAACCCGTGCATGTGGCCGACGAGCCCCTGCGCACCCGTGGGCGTGCCCACCGGGTGCACCGGCGCGCCGCGCGGTTCAGTCACCCTGCAAGGACCAATGGCCCTAGGCCGGTTCCGCGCGGCTCCCTAACGTGAGAATCACACTCTGCGAACGGAGAACGCGATGACAACCGCGAACAGCTCCATGCCCGTGGTCGCCGGTGTCGACGGTTCGGCGGCGGCCCTGGGCGCTGCGCTGTGGGCGGTGCACGAAGCCGCCGCACGGGGGACCGCACTGCGGTTGGTCTACGTCACCAAGCCGGTCCACCGCAACGCCGCCGAGTACGCCTGCGAGTACGCCGAGGACGTGCGCCGGGGTCGTGAGAGTCTGCGTGAGGCAAAGGGGATCATCGTCGCGGTCAACGACCGTCCCCACAACGGCGTCGTCATCGAGCAGGCGCTGCAGGAGGCGGCACTGCGTCATGCTCCGGTGCTGGTTCTGGGCGACAGCGAGGCGGCGGCGTCGACTGACGCACTCGAACAACGAATCCGTCCCTGGCATCAGCGCTACCCGCAGGTGCACGTTTATCCGATCACCGACCGGGCCGACGTCGCGCACTTCCTGAAAAAGCACGACGAACCCGTGCTTCTCGCTGTGATCGGTGACGACGAGGCCCACGAGGTCGCACAGATCGTCGGCCACGGCCGCTCCGCGCTGCGGCACGGCGCGTCCTCGGCGCTCGTCGTCCGGTCCTGATGGTTTCCGAAACACCCGCCCAAACACACAAGGAGACAGCCATGCGCGAAGCCACCGATCTCGGGATCCTCGTCGGCGTCGACGGCTCATCCGAGTCGCATGCGGCGGTGCGGTGGGCCGCCCAGGAAGCGGTCCTGCGTCAGCGCCCGGTGACACTGATGCACGTCGTGTCGCCGATCGTGGTCACGTGGCCGATCGAGACGGTCGTGTCGAGTTTCTATGACTGGCAGGAAGACAACGCCCAGCGGGTGCTCAAGCAGGCCCAGGAGATCCTGGCCGCAGCGGTGCCGGACGGCGCGCCGCTGGCGGTAAACGTCGAGCTCCGCCACGACGGCATCGTGCCCGAGTTCACCGATGCCTCCAAACACGCCGACGTGCTGGTGCTCGGCAGTCGTGGGCTGGGCCCGGTCGGCGGCGCAGTGCTGGGGTCGGTCAGCCGCACACTGCTGCACCATGCGCGGTGTCCGGTTGTGATCACCAAAGAGGGTGTGGTGCAGAAGGACAGCGGCACACTGCCGGTGCTGCTCGGCATCGACGGTTCCCCGGCGTCGGAGAAGGCCACGGCGTTCGCCTTCGACGAGGCCTCCCGACGCGGCGCCGACCTGGTGGCGCTGCACGCGTGGAGCGACGTCGCCGTCTTCCCGATCCTCGGAATGGACTGGCAGCAGTACGAGCAGCAGGGACACGAGATCCTCGCCGAGCGGCTGGCCGGCTGGCAGGAGCGCTATCCCGACGTTCACGTCCGGCGCCGGATCGTGTGCGACAAGCCGGCCCGGTGGCTGATCGACGAGTCCCGGCAGTGTCAGCTCGTGGTCGTCGGCAGCCGCGGTCGCGGCGGCGTCGCGAGTCTGCTGTTGGGCTCGGTCAGCACCGCCGTCGCCGAGTCGGCGCTCGCGCCGGTCGCCGTCGTGCGCGGCTGAGATGCCCGGCGTGCAGCCGTCCCGCTGGCGCCCCCTACTGGAGCCCACGTTGACCGTTCTCACCGTCGGGGCACTGGCGGCCGGCGGAGTGGCGTGGCTGTCAGGGGCTCCCCGAGTTGCCGACCTCTGCTGGGCCGCCGGGACGGCCATCGCGATCGTGCCCGCCGTGCTGTGGGTGCTGCTCGCACTGCGCAACGGACGCCTCGGCGTGGACCTGATCGCGGTGCTGTCGCTGGGGGGCACGCTGCTGGTCGGCGAGTATCTCGCGGGTGCGCTGGTCGCGGTGATGCTGGCCGGCGGCCGCGCCCTGGATGCCGCGGCCTCGCGCCGGGCGTCGCGGGACCTCAAGGCGCTGCTGGAACGGGCGCCCCGCTTCGCACGGCGCCGCACCGGCGACGTGGTCGAGGTGATCCCCATTGGCGATGTCGTGGTGGACGACATCCTGGTCATCGCCCCCGGAGACGTAGTGCCAGTGGACGGACGCGTCATCGAGTCCGTCGCGGTGCTCGACGAGTCCGCGCTGACCGGCGAATCCCTCCAGGTGGAACGCCCCGCCGGGGACGCCGTGCGCAGCGGAGTGGTCAACGCCGGCGACGTGTTCGCGTTGCGCGTCACGGCGACGGCCGAGGACAGCACCTACGCCGGGATCGTACGGCTGGCGCAGCAGGCCGGGGCCGAGAGCGCGCCGGTGGTACGGCTCGCCGACCGCTATGCTGCCTACTTCCTGCCGCTCGCGCTGGCGATTGCGGGCATCGCCTGGCTGGTCAGCGGGTCGCCGGTGCGGGCCGTCGCGGTGCTGGTCGTGGCCACCCCGTGCCCGCTGCTGCTGGCCGCTCCGGTCGCGATCGTGTCGGGTCTGTCCCGCGCCTCCCGGTCCGGGGTGGTGATCCGCAGCGGCGGCGCCCTGGAGAACCTCGGCCACGCGAGCACATTGGTGATGGACAAGACCGGCACGCTGACGATGGGCCGACCCGAGGTCGTCGACGTGGTCACGGCTCCGGGCGCCGACACCGCCGAGGTGCTGCGCCTGGCGGCCTCGGTGGATCAGGTCTCCCCCCACGTGCTGGCCGAAGCCATCGTCGCGGAGGCACTGGCCCGCGGCCTGCGGCTGTCGCTTCCGGCCGAGGCAGCGGAGGAGCCCGGGCGCGGGGTCAGTGCGGTGCTGGACGGCCGGCGGGTGACCGTCGGCAAACTGGGCGACGTCGCCGCGCGATCGGAGTGGGCGCAGGGCGCGGTGAACCGGGCGCGCCTGGACAGCGCCGCGCTGGCGTGGGTGTGCGCCGACGGAGCACCGGTCGGTGCGGTACTGCTGCGGGATCCGTTGCGCCGACAGGCGCCCCGGACGATGCGGCGCTTACGGGAAGCCGGGTTCGATCGCCTGGTGATGCTCACCGGCGACCGGCCCGAACCGGCCCGCGAGGTCGCCACCGTGCTCGGGCTGGACGAGGTGTACACCCAGCAGACCCCCGCCGACAAGGTCGCCGCGGTGCAGCGGGAGCGCACGCGCGCGATCACGGTGATGGTCGGCGACGGCATCAACGACGCCCCCGCGCTGGCGGCGGCCACGGTGGGAGTCGCGATGGGGGCGCGGGGGGCCACCGCATCATCGGAGGCCGCCGACATCGTGTTGACCACCGATCGCCTGGACCGTCTCGCCGACGCGATGGACATCGCCCGGTGGTCACGCCGTATCGCGGTGCAGAGCGCGGCCGTGGGAATGTCGCTGTCCCTGGTGGCGATGGCCGCGGCCGCGATGGGCTGGCTGCCGCCCGCGGCCGGCGCGCTGTTGCAGGAGGGCATCGACGTGACGGTCATTCTCAACGCGCTGCGGGCGTTGCGTCACAACCCGCACACCAGGGTCGACCTGGCTGCCCGCACCGAGACGATGCTGCAGGGGTTCGCCGCCGAGCACGAGGAGCTTCGCGATGCGGTGGGACACATCCGCGACAGCGCGGACCGGCTGGCCGCGGGCGCCGACGCGGCCGCGTTCGAGTCGGTGCGGCAGTGCTACACGCTGCTCACCGACCGGATCCTGCCGCACGAGCGCGCCGAGGAGACCGAGCTGTATCCTGCGCTGGCGGCACCCTGCGCAGCGGCGAGGCCACCGCCACCATGAGCCGGATGCACGCCGAGATCCAGCGCCTGTCCGACCGCATCGGCACCCACGTGCACCTGGCCGAGACCGCGGGCGCAATCCAGCCCTATCAAGTCGACGACCTGCTGGCGTGCCTTTACGGCCTGCACGCGCTGCTGCGGTTGCACTTTGCCCAGGAGGAGGAGAGCTATTTCACGCTGGCGCAGGAGGACGCCGATCGGTGAGGCCGCCGGTGGCTACAGGCCGACGTACACCCGGTAGGCCTCGGCCACCGAGTCGGCCGGCGCTCCCGCGGTGTCGACCCTGTGTGCGCCCGGCCAGTCCGCTTCCCAGCCGGAAAGCTCGGCTGCCATCGCGGGGGTGGCGTCGGACGCCGACCCGGTCCTGTCCGCGATGCGTCGTTGCGCTTCGGAAGTCGGTAGTGCGCACCGCAATTCGACGATCGGCGAGTAGGTCTCGGCCGCCACGGCGTGCGCCTGGCTCCGGTGACCGGCGTCGCGCCACGTCCCGTCCACCACCACCGGGTGACCGGCGCCGAGCCAGGTGCGCGCCCGGTGGAGCACCTCGTCGTACACCGCCGATATCTTCTCGGGCGCATAGAGACCGGTGCCGAGCTCACCGGGCCGGCCCTCGATCTCACCACTGCTGATCAGCTCGCGCCGCACCTCGTCCGTGGAGATCACCTGCGCCCCGATCCTCTCGGCCAGCCCGTGGGCCACCGTCGTCTTGCCGGTGCCCGGCCCCCCGCCGATCACGACCAGCTTCACACTCGCCGACCGCAGACGCGCCAGCGCGATCGACAGGTGCAGCCGGGCGTCGGCCGCGGCGTCGGGATGCCCCTGATCGACCCGCACACAATCGACCTTGGCGCGCACCGTCGCGCGGTAGGCGATACAGAAGTGGCGCAGCGAGCGTGCCGCCACATCCTCGGCCCGGCGGCAGTACTCCTCGAGGAAGAGCGCGGCCAGATCGGGACGGCCGAGGAACTCCAGATCCATGGCCAGGAACGCCACGTCGTCGATCCCGTCGACGTACCGGAGCCGGTCGTCGAACTCCAGGCAGTCCAGCAGCATCGGGCCTTCACCGGTGCAGAAGATGTCCTGGCTGAGCAGATCGCCGTGGCCGTCGACGATGCGGTGCGCGGCGATCCGGGCCGCGAAGAGCGGCTCACGACCGGCGAGGTACTGCATCGCCAACCGCTCGATCTCGATGATCGACTCGTCGGACAGCACGGTGCCGGCGTGCCGCCGCAACTCCGCGAGGTTCTGCTGCCACCGGGCGGTCAGCACCGCCGGGGTGGCCTCCCGGTCGATCGCCGGTCCGCGCTCGGCGCGCGCGTGGAACCGCGCCACCACCTCGGCTATCGACACCAGCCACCGCTCGACGGGGGCGCCGGCGCGCACCAGCGCGGAGAACCGTTCGTCGTCGGGGTACCGGCGCATCACGATCACAGGTTCCGTGTCGCCCGACGGCGACTGGAACTGCCCCAGTCCGAGGTACGACGAGGGCGCCAGCCGACGGTTCAGCTCCACCTCACGCCGGCACGCGGCCTCCCGCCGGTCCTGGGTGCTGAAATCGAGAAAATCGGTGACCACGGGTTTCTTCACCTTGAACGCCCGGCCCCCGACCAGCGCGACCAGGCCGGTATGTGTCTCGTGCACTTCGGCGCCGAGGTCGCCGAGGGCCGTCGAGGGCATGCCGCTCATGGCGGTGATTCTGCTTCAGCACCGCCGCGCGCCGGCAGGGCCACCCGGTCCCGGCGCTGAGGACCATTGGCCCTGGACGCTCCGACCGGCTCCGGTCACAGTGGAGGGGCCGGACGGAGGTTTTCAGATGCGCGACACGGCCGTGGACATCGAGGTCATCACCGACGCCGTGGCCCTGGCCTCCCGCGCGCCGTCCCTGCACAACAGCCAGCCGTGGCGGTGGGTCACCGACGGTGTGGCGGTGATGCTCTTCCTCGACGACGCCGCGGCCCCGCGGCACACCGACCCCACCGGGCGGGAGCTGGTGATCAGCTGCGGAGCGGCGCTCGACCATTTCCGGGTGGCCATGGCGGCGGCGGGCTGGCGGGCAAACACCGACCGGTTCCCGAACCCGAACAACCGCGACCACCTGGCGTCCGTGGACTTCAGCCCCATGGATTTCGTCACCGACGCCCACCGCCGCCGTGCCAATGCCATCCTGCGCCGGCACACCGATCGGCTGCCGTTCGCCGAACCGCCCGACTGGGACGGATTTCTGCGGGAACTCGCCCAGGCGCCGGGCACCGCCGGGGTGTCCCTGCACGTCCTCCCCGACGAGGCGCGGGCCGCGCTCGTAAAGGCCTCGGAGCTGACCAGGGCGGCACGGCGCTACGACTCCGACTATCACGCCGAACTCGTCGGGTGGACCGCCGATGTCGAGGTGGCCGAGGGGATCCCGTCGTCGGCGCTGCTGTCCCCGGCCGAGCGCGATGACACCGACATCGGCCGCGACTTCCCGCCCGCGGGTCACGGTGATCGGCGCGCGGAGATCACCGAGGACCGCGCCAAGGTGGTCGTGCTGTCGACCGGGGATGACGATCGGGACAGTCTGCTGCGGTGCGGGGAGATGCTCTCGTCGTTCCTCCTCGACGCGACCATGGTGGGACTGGCGACGTGCACGCTGTCCCACCTGACCGAGATCGCGGAGAGCCGGAAGACCGTCGCGGGGCTGACCGGCGCGCAGAGATCTCCGCAGCTGTTGATCCGCGTGGGTTCGGCCCCTGCCGACCGTGGGCTCGAACCGCCGACCCCTCGCCGTGCGGTCTCGGACGTCCTCCAGGTCAGGGACTGAGCCGTGTCCAGGTCGCCGGCGGTGCTCGTCGGGATCGACGGCTCCCGAACCGGTACCGCGGCCGCGGTCTGGGCCATCGACGAGGCCACCAGCAGAGATCTCCCGTTGCGCCTCGTGCACGCCGTCGCCACGACGGCGGGCGGCCAGGTCGGTGCCGATGACCTCGCCCGCGCCGGCCACATCGTCCACAGCGCGCTCGCCGCCGTCGAGGCCGTCGGCACGCCGGTCCGGGTGGAGGCCCAGATCGTCTGTGGCGCAACGGCGCCCATCCTGGCCGCCGCGTCACGCGATGCGGCCCTGCTCTGTCTGGGCTTCACCGACCCCTCTCACGGGAACCGCCAGGTCAGATCCACCGTCGCCGAGGTGGCATCGTCGGCCCGCTGCCCGGTGGCGATCATCCACTCGACGGACCACCTCCGCAGCGCGCGCTGGGTGGTGGCCGAAATCGGCGAGTCCCCGCCCGACGACGCGACGCTGTCACGCGCGGTCGACGAGTCTCTGCTCCGCAACGCCCCGCTGCGCGTCGTGGCGGCGTGGCCGTCCCGCTACCCGGACATCTACGACGATCACGCGGTGGCCAGAAAGAACCGTCTGGTCCGGACCCGGTGGGAGCGCCGGCTGGCTCCGTGGCGCCGACAGCACCCGGAGCTCGATGTACACGTCACCGCGATCCCCGGAAGCATCCTCAATTATTTTGCCCGGCACCGTAAGAGCATCCGGCTGGCAGTGCTGCCCCACGAACGGGCGGCCGATGTCGCCGAACTGCTCACCCCGTGCGTCGATTGCGGATTCGACATCCTGATCTGCGATGGTCCCCCTGAACCCGCGCCTCAAGACCGGACCAGCAACAGCGAGCAGTCCGGGTAGCCGGGGATCGGATGGCAGTTGCACCTGCCCACCCCGGCCAGCTCCTGAGCGTCCCGGCGTCCCACCACGGCAAGTCCGACCCCGTTGCCGGACAGTTCGTTTCGGGTGTACTGCCGGCCGGTGCCCGCGGCGACCAGCTCGACGTGCACGTCCGGGTACCGCCGCACCCAGCTGCCGGTGCGCCGGTCGATCTGCCGCACGGTCGCGTGACGGAGCCGGCCCTCGTGCATCGCCAGGCCCACGGCGGCGTCGCTGTCGTCGTCGTCGGAGAGCACCACCGAGATCACGCCGTCGGTCCGCGGTGAACCGTCTCGTCCAGTCCTGATGATCGCGACCGGACAGCCCGCCGCTTCGGCCAGCGCCCGTGCGGTCGGGCCGACCAACTCCGACTCGGAGTCCTCGACCGGCCGGGAGCCGACACAGATCATCGACGCGTGCCGGGACTCCCGCAGCAGGATCTCCCCGGGTGTGCCGGGTTCCGACGCGGTTTCCACCTGCAGCCCGGACCGTCCCGCCGCGGCTTCGGCCCGCTCCAGGGCCCGCGCGAGCACGTCGTCGTCCGGCGCCGGTGTCGCGACGACGTGCACGAGGCGCAGGCACACGCCCAGGGCGAGCGCCTCGGCGGCGGCCCACTGCACGGCGTTGATCGCCGCCCGGGATCCGTCGACACCGACGACCACCGGCGCGTGAGCCAGCGGCGGTTCTGTGCTCATGTCGGGTTGTTCCTGCGGCCGCCGTTGTCGGCGAGGTCGTCGAGATCCCGGTCCCACGCCGCGAACCGAAGATGGTCGAGCCGCAGGCGCAGCAGCAGCCAGGTCGCCGCCCCCAGACCGGTCACCGCCGACCACACCCCGAGCGCGACGATGACCGCCTGGGCGGCGGCGTCCTCGTCGGTCTGCACCTTCTCGACCAGTTCCCCGGATTCGCGCACCGATATCGTCAGCTGCTCGCCGGCGCTCATCCGGTACGTCCTGATCCCGGCGGTGTGCGCGACACCCGCGAAGTTCCAGCCGACTTCGGTCAGGTACGGCTTCTCGTAAGGCTGAGGCGCCGCCCGGCTGTCCTGCACCACGGTCGCCTCGACTGCCCGGTAAGAGAGCCGTTGCGCGGCGAAAGCATGTGCCAGGCGGTCGTATTCGGCGGTGCCGACCGCCCCGGCGACCGGAACGGTCAGCACGCTCGCGACGACGATCAGCATCACCGCGGTCGCCTCGACGCGGTCGGTCGGCCGGACGAGAGGGCTGCGGGACAGGAGGCGACGTAGCCAGACACCGAGGCCGAGGGTGAAGGTCTGCATAACGGGCTCCGGTCTGCGATGGGTCGGCCTCAGTCAGCGCCGCGCGCCACGATCACAGGGATGCGCGCCGCCTGCGCCACGGCGCTGCTGACCGAGCCGAGCAGCAGGCCGGCGAACCCGCCTCTACCGTGGCTGCCGACGACCAGCAGTTGGGCCCGTCGCGACTCCTCGATCAGCCGGTGCGCCGGATGGTCCTGTGCCACCACCCGCCGAACCAGGACGTCGGGGTACCGCTCACCCCATCCCGCCAGGCGCTGGGCCAGTTCTTCGTCGGCCTGCGCCGCCAGGTCCCCGACGGCCACGTCGACGTAGAAATCGGCTCTGTTCATCCAGGTGTGCACCGCGACGAGCCCGACCCCGCGCCGTGACGCCTCGTCGAAGGCCAGCGCCAACGTCGGTTCCGAAGCCGGTGACGCGTCGACACCGACGACCACCGGCGCCGACAGATCCCCGTCGGTGCGCGGCTGCTCGTCATGGATCACCGCGACCGGGCACCGGGAGTGATGCAGCATCGAGGTGGTGGTGGACCCCAGCAGAAGCCGCCCCAGCGCACTGAGGCCCCGGCAACCGACGACCAGCAGGTCGGCCTGCTCGGACGCATCGACCAGCACCGCTTTCACCCGACCGGACAGGGTCAGTTCCTTGACCGGCACCTGACGCCGATCCTGCAGGGCCGCGGAGACGGCTTTGACCGATTCCGCGATGATCTCAGCCGAACGGCGGTCGAGCGCCTCGGTGTACTGGGGTGTCACCGGCACGTCCAGCCACGGGCCGATCTCGTCGGTCGGTTGGACATGGACCAGCGTGATGGGCACATCCCGCAGCGACGCCTCGCGTGCCGCCCACTGCGCCGCCGCCAGCGAGGTCGGTGAGCCGTCGACCGCCGCGACTACGCCGTACGGCCTGTTCACAGGGAGAGACACTGTGTCACCTTTCGTTCGGGATGTGAGCCGGCGAGACGGTCGTCATCACGGAGCCCCTGCCGGGGTGAGCAACCCGTAGTCACCGTCGAAGCGCCGGTACAGCACGCTGGCCCGGCCCTGTGCGGCGTCGACGAAGAACAGGAACGGCAGGTCGAGCAGGGCAAGGCGCTCGAGCGCATCCTGCTCGCGCAGGCAGGGAAGCGGGTGCGGGCTGATCGTCACGAGTTCCCGATACGGGGTTACCTCACCGGCCAGGGCCGGCGCCACCAACGCCAGACGGTATCCCGTGGGCCCCGACCGGTAGATGACCGCCGCTGTGCCCGAACCGCTTTCGGTGAACAGGTGGAAGTCGTAATCGAGCAGTTCCATCTCCGTCACGGCCTCGTCGACCGTGCACGGCGCCATGGCGTAGGACTTGCGGCGCACCAGCCTGGGCTCCGGCGCCGTCCTTTCCAGAGCCCGGGGACTCCGCTGCGCCTTCTCCTCGTGCCGCCACGGCGGAGCCGCATCCGGGCCGCGCGGCGCATCCCAGCGCTCGGCCAGGTGTTTCAACCGGCGACGCAAGCGCGCTTCCAGCTCGTCGACCGCCTCCCGCGCGGTGACCGCCTCGACCTGCGCGCGCACGAGAAACCCGCCGACCTCGAGATTCGCCTGAGCGATCACCGGTCGCTCCACCGCCGGGTCGTGCCGCCGGGTCAGTCGGACACGCGCGTAGGTCACCGGCCTGCGGGCCAGGCGGGACAATCCGCCGATCTTGGCCTGCGCGTAGTCGGCAGCGCCCGGAAACTCGCCGTGTGTCGTCACATCGACGTCGACGGCCGGAGACGCCTCTACTCGGTTGCTCATGACTCGTTGGTACGCCGTGGCGTCGCAGCACGTTAGGGCCGAAGGTCCTCCGTCGCCGTCGCCGTCGCCGCCACCGTGCTGCGTTCCGCGCGTCGTTTGACGCCGAGCAGGATGCCGCGGGTGACGAACGCCCGCGCCGGCCCGATCAGTTCGGCCAGCACCACCTCGCCCGGATGGCGCAGTGCCAGACGCGATCTGATCAGCAACCGGCAGTGGTCGTCCCGGTGCGGGATCAGCTGAAACGACCACACCATCTCCCACGGCAACCTCGGTGGCGCCGCCCGCAACACGATCGACTGCGGTGCGGTGATCCGCGCGACGGTCATCTCCACGCCGTCGGCCAGACCGAACCACTTTCTGGGCACCAGCCGGACGGAGTCTCCGACGGCCAGGTGCTGCCACTCGGGGTGGATGGTATCGGCGTTGTGGTAGTCCAAACCCGCTGCGTTCTCCAGCATTTCGAAGCTGTACAGCCCGCCGCGATCCTGACCCATCTGCACCAGCCACGGCCAGACCGCGTCGGCAGGCGCATCGATCGAGACCGCCTCGGTGGCCTGCAGCACCGGCGGACCCAGCAACTCGTCACCTGCGAGACGGCCCGATGACTCCTCCTTGGTGGTCCCCCAGTCGCGGAAATAGCGCCGCGCGCCGTACAGCACCGCTGCTGCCACAGCGGCTTTGACCATTCGGTTCGCCATGTCCTCACCTTCGCGCGCACGGCGGTCGCGCACTAGGGCCGGTAGTCCTTCGCGCGCTCGGGCCCACCGAACGGCCCAGGGCGCCACGGGACCATGGGTCCTGGCTCCGGCTGACTTTCGCCTCTACCGCGGACCGGCGTCGCAGCCATACCGTCCGGGTATGGGAAAGCAACGACCATTGTTGGCAGATGTCCTGGCGGCCATCGGTGTCGCGGCGCTGTACCGGGCGCATGTGCGGCCGTGGATCCACACCTGGGGCGCCGACGCCGACGAGGTTGCCGCCACCCTGCCCGGCGATGAACTCGTGGATCCGGCAACACCGCGGACGACCCGAGCGGTGACGATCCAGGCCCCACGGCACGACGTGTGGCCGTGGCTGGTGCAGATCGGAGAGGACCGGGCCGGCTTCTACAGCTACGCGCTGCTGGAGCGCGCAGCCGGCGCCGACATGCACAACGCCGACGCCATCCACCCGGAGTGGCAGCAGCTGCAGGTCGGGGACACGGTGTGGTTGGCTCGCAGGTACGGCCCGGACGCCCGGCAGATCGTGGCGGCCGTGGAACCGAGATCACACCTGGTTCTCGTGTCCCCGGCTGACTACGAGCTGATCAAGCGCGGCGAAAAAGCCTCCGGCTGTTGGTCTTTCATCCTGCACCGCGAGGTCGGCCGGACCCGGCTGCTGGCCCGCGGCAGCGGCGGCGCGGTCGGCCACTTCTGGTTCGACATCCCGCATTTCGTGATGGAGCAGAAGATGATGCGGGGTATCAGGCAGCGCGCCGAGCGTTCGCGCCGGCAGGAGATCGCCGCAGGCACTCCCGCGTACGTGATCTGATCAGCTGTGCACCACCAGCACCGGCCGTTGCGATCGGTGCACGACCCCGACGGCGACGCTGCCCAGCAGGATCTCCCGCGTCGCCGACCGGCCGCGGGAACCGACGGCGAGCACGGCGGCCCCGTGGTCGCGGGCGCACGCAAGCAGTTCGCCGGCGACCGCGCGTTCGCGTAACCGTCCGATGCCGGAGGGCTCCTTCAGCGGCACGATCTGCAGTCCCTGCGCCGCGGGGCCGGGCACGACATCGCCATCTTCGTCGGGCGCGGCCGCCAGGATCATCCGCCGGTCCGGGAACAGACGCCGGACACTGTCGACCGCCGCCTCGGCACCGGCCGACCCGTCGTAGCCCACCACGACGGGCCCGTGGGAAAGCGCGTCGACCTCCTCGGCCAGCAGCGGATACGGAACCACCAGCACGGGAACGGTGGCGTAGTGCACGACCATGTCGCACACGGCGCCGAGCACCGCGTCGCTGAGCTCAAGACCGCGATCCCCGACGATGATCACGTCGGTGTCCAGTTTCTCCGCCAGTTGCGCCAACCGCAGTCCGTCCGAACCGATCGTGCGTTTGACGATCGGCTCGGCATCCCACTCGGCGGCCGTGGCGAGCGCGACCCCCGTCGCGGCGATCGCCTCGGCCTCGCGCGTCCCTTCGCGCTCGATCAACTCCACCAGTTCGTCGGTGCTCTGCGCGACGCCACGCAGCCGCCGCCGCAGTTTCGTACTGGCGAACGGCGGCGTCCAGATGTGCGCCACCCACGCGTGCGCGTTCGGGAACAGCAACCCGCCGGTGTTGATGGCCGCATTGGCGGCCGGCGACCCGTCGTATCCGACCATCACGCTGACCGGCATCCGCACCTCCCCCGTCACGGTCGTAGCTGCGGCCATCAACACCGTCCGCACCGACGATAGGAATTCGCGCCCCGGCGTCGCTAGGGACTAAATACCTCTGTCGCCCCGCACCCGATTTGCGCTGGACAGACCGCGCATACTTGATGCGATGACCGGACCTGACCACCAGCCCCGCAAGCCTGTGATCCTGACCGTCGACGACGACCCCGCGGTGTCGCGCGCCGTGGCCCGCGACCTGCGCCGGCACTACGGCGAGAAGTTCCGCATCGTGCGCGCGGAATCGGGTCCCGACGCGCTGGAGACCCTCAACGAGCTGAAGCTGCGGGGTGAGACGGTGGCCGTGTTCGTCGCCGACTACCGGATGCCGCAGATGAGCGGCATCGAGTTCCTCGAAGCGGCGATGGACATCTTCCCGATGGCGCGCAGGGTGCTGCTGACCGCGTACGCCGACACCCATGCCGCGATCGACGCGATCAACGTCGTCGACCTCGACCACTACCTGCTCAAACCGTGGGACCCGCCGGAGGAGAAGCTGTACCCGGTGATCGACGCGTTGATCGAGGCGTGGCGCTCCACCGGGGACCGGGCGATCCCGCACACCAAGATCATCGGGCACCCGTGGAACGCCCGCTCGTCCGAGGTACGTGAGTTCCTGGCCCGGAATCGCCTGTACTACACGTGGTTCCGCTCCGACGAGCCCAAGGGTGCGGCGCTGCTTGAGGCGGCCGGCCAGGACGGACTGACGCTGCCGGTGGTGATCACCGAGCAGGGCGAGACGCTGATCGACCCGACCGACGCCGAGATTGCGGCGACGCTGGGCCTGACCACCACCCCGTCCGGGGATTTCTACGACCTCGTCGTCATCGGCGGGGGGCCCGCGGGGCTGGCCGCGGCGGTCTACGGCGCGTCGGAGGGGCTCAAGACCGTGCTCATCGAGCGCACCGCCACCGGCGGTCAGGCCGGACAGAGTTCGCGCATCGAGAACTATCTCGGGTTCCCCGACGGGCTGTCCGGTGCGCAGCTCGCCGAGCGGGCCCGCAGACAGGCCGAGAAGTTCGAGGCCGAGCTGATCACCGCCGCCGAGGTCACCAAGCTCGACGTCGACGGCAACGCCCGCACGGTGCACCTGTCCGACGGCCGCCTCATCGGCACGCGCGCGGTGATCCTGGCGATGGGGGTGGAGTACCGGCAGCTGCCGGCCGAAGGCTGCGCGGACCTGACCGGCGCCGGCGTCTACTACGGCGCGACGGCCTCGGTGGCCGCCGACTGCGACGACGACGAGGTGTACGTCATCGGCGGGGCGAACTCGGCCGGCCAGGCCGCGATGTACCTGGCGCGTACCGCGAAATCGGTGACGATCGTCAGCAGGCGCACGCTCGAAGACTCGATGTCGCACTACCTGATCCAGCAGATCCGGGCCCAGGACAACATCAAAGAGATGCCCCACACCGTGGTGCACGCGGTGAAGGGCGACGGCCACCTCGAGGGCATCTGCCTGGAGAACACCCAGACCGGGGAACGCGCGGACTTCTCGTGCGGACGGATGTTCATCTTCATCGGTGCCGAGCCGCGCACCGAGTGGCTCGACGGGGTCGTGGTGCGCGACGACCACGGCTTCATCCTGGCCGGGCCGGACCTGCGCGACGTCAGCGGCTGGATGCTGGACCGGCCACCGCACCACCTGGAGTCCAGCGTGCCGGGGGTGTTCGTCGCCGGCGACGTCCGCGCCGACTCGGCCAAACGGGTCGCCGCGGCCGTGGGTGAGGGGTCGATGGCGGTCATGCTCGTGCATCGCTATCTGGCCGAGACGTGAGCACATGCCCACCGTGAGGCGGGCGGAATCAACGCCCGGCGACAGGCGTTCACTACGTCACCGCCTCTGTAGGAAGGATCCACATGGGTGAGAAGTGTCTGCCCGAGGAACTGCGCACCCTGTTCCTGTTCGAGGCACTGACCGACGAGCAGTTGGCGACGTTGTGCGCCAACGGTCACATCGCGACGTTCGAGCCGGGACCGGTCCACACCGAAGGTGACCCGGCGACCTGCTTCTACGTACTCATCGAAGGTGAGCTGGTGATGTCGAAGCGCTCCGGCGGCGTGGACATCGAGACCAACCGGACCTCCCAGCGCGGCGTGTACTGCGGCGCCTGGTCGGCCTACATTCCCGGCGAGGAGCATGTCTACCAGGCCTCGGTGCGGGTGACGCGGCCGTCGCGGTTCTTCGTGCTCGATGCGGAGGCGTTCGCGGAGTTCATGCAGAAGGAATTCCCGATGGCGGTGCATCTGCTGGAGGGCCACATGGTCGGCGGTTTGCGGCAGCGTCAGATCCTCGGCCAGCGGGAGAAGCTGCTCGCGCTCGGGCAGCTGTCGGCCGGGCTGACCCATCAGCTCAACAACCCGGCCGGCGCCACCGCCCGCGCAGTCGCCGACCTGCGCGAGGGGGTCGGCAAGATGCGGCACAAGCTCGCGATGCTCGCCGACGGCAAGTTCACCCCGGCGGCGTTGAAGGTACTGGTCAGCATCCAGGACGAGGTGGCCGAGCAGGTCGCCAAGTCGAAGTCGCAGGAACTCACCGCATTGGAGACCTCCGACCGCGAGGATCAGATCGGCGACTGGCTGGAGGCGCACGGCATCTCGGCGGCCTGGGATTACGCGCCGACGTTCGTGGAGGCCGGTCTCGACGTCGACTGGCTGGAGCGGGTCGAGGCCTCGATCGACGACGTGGACTGCTCGGCGACACTGCCCGGGGCGATCGGCTGGCTGAAGTACACCATCGACAACGAGCTGCTGATGAACCAGATCGCCGAGGCCAGCAAGCGCATCTCGGCGCTGCTGGCCGGCGCCAAGCAGTACTCGCAGATGGACCGCGCCGAATATCAGAGCGCCAACGTCCACGAGCTGATCTACAGCACGATCAAGACGATCTTCGGCGACAAGGTCGGCAAGGACGATGCGGTCAAGCTGGTGTGGGACAAGGATCCCACGCTGCCCGAATTGCAGTGCTATCCAGGCGATCTCAACCAGGTGTGGACCAACATCATCGACAACGCGATCCAGGCGATGGACGGGCACGGCACGCTGACCATCCGCACCTACCGCCAGAGCAGCGACGCCGGCGTGGTCGTCGAGATCTGCGACGACGGACCGGGCATCCCGGAGGACGTCATCGACCGGATCTTCACCCCGTTCTTCACCACCAAGCCGTTCGGCGAGGGCACCGGCCTGGGCCTGGACCTGGCCTGGCGCATCGTCGTCGAGAAGCACCACGGCCACCTGACCGTGGAATCCGTTCCCGGCAACACCCGGTTCATCGTGTCCCTGCCGTGGCAGGCGCCGGCGCCGCGGAACCCGGCAGAGGCCGCCCTCAACGAGTGACATCAAGCCCGAGCTGGGCAGATTCGGCGTCGGCCACCGCGAGTCACATCAGGAGTAACGTAGACCGATCGATGCGCTCACCGATCAGAACGTGGCGAAACCGGGTAGTGACCGTCTGGTGGACGGCGTGGCCTACGGCTCCGTCGACTCCATCGCGGCCCGGCTCAGCGAGCACCTGGATGCAGGTCCCGACAAGCTGGTGCGTGCACTGGCCAAGCTCGCCGGGCCGCTCGGATTGCGAGGAAAGGGATAGAGCATGACCGAAAGTGAGGGCCCGTCGCTGAAGCCCGCCCTGGGCCGCTTCGGCGTCTGGACCGGTACGCCGGTGTCGCCGGATCAGGCCGTCGAGATCGAGAAGCTCGGGTACGGCGCGGTGTGGGTCGGCAAGTCACCGGCGGCGGACCTGGCGTTCGTCGAGCCGATCCTGGAGAAGACGGAGTCGCTTCAAGTCGCGACGGGCATCGTGAACATCTGGACCGCCGACGCCGACGAGGTGGCCGAGTCCTATCACCGGATCGAGAACGCGTTCCCGGGACGGTTCCTGCTCGGGGTCGGGGTGGGGCACCCGGAGCACACCCAGGAGTACACCAAGCCGTACCGGGCGCTGGTCGACTACCTCGACAAGCTGGACGCCGCGAAGGTGCCGACCAGCAGGCGGGTGATCGCCGCGCTGGGCCCGAAGGTGCTGCAGTTGGCCGCGCAGCGCAGCGCCGGCGCCCACCCCTACCTGACCACGCCCGTGCACACCGGCCAGGCCCGCGAATTGCTGGGCCCCAGAGTGTTTCTCGCCCCGGAGCACAAGGTGGTGCTGACCAATGACGCCGAGAAGGCCCGCGAGATCGGCCGGGAGGCCGTGGACTTCTATCTCGGGCTGTCCAATTACCTGAACAACTGGAAACGGCTCGGCTTCACCGACGAGGACCTGACCCGGCCCGGCAGCGACCGGTTCATCGACGCGGTGGTCGCGCACGGGTCGCCGGAGGACATCGCCGCGCGGCTGAACGAACACCTGGCCGCCGGTGCGGACCACGTCGCCATCCAGGTGCTCGGTGGCGACAACGAGTTGTTGTCGACCCTGGAGGAACTGGCCGGCCCGCTGGAACTGACCCGCTGAGCGCTACGGCGATATCGTGGTGCGCTCGTCGATGACGGCCATCGCATCCGTCAGCGCCTGCCGCTGATCCACCGGCCCCTGCGCGTCAAGGGCCAGCAGGAAGGTGTTCTCGGGACCGGGGATCACCACGGTCTTGCGCGCCACGAAGTTCGGTGTGCCGTCGACGTCGGCCTGCCCGGCGATCGCGGTGGCCTGGAAGCCGCCCAGCTCGCTCGGCGTGCCGGTGACCGGGCCGTCCCAGCCGGGAAGACGGGTCACCGCGTTCGGGGCCAGCTCCAGAATCGTGGCGACGTCAAAGGTGCCGCCGTCCAGCCGCGCCATCCGGGCCAGAATCGCCGGCGGGTTCTGGGTGCCCTTGCCCGCGCTCAGATAGATCGCGCCGTAGACGTCCTGCGGCACGTCACTGGCGTCGGTGACCGGTTCCCAGCCGTCGGGCATGGGCAGCTCCACGCCCGGCACCCCGGGGTCGCCGGCCTTGACGATGGTCTGGGTGACGCCGTTGGCGGTCAGGTAGTCGCCGACGGTCTGGCCGCCGGCGGCCGAGGTACTCGTCTCGGAGGCCGAACTGGCCGCCGTGTCGGTGGTCGCACCGCCATCACCGTCGCCGCCGGAGCCGCACCCGGCCACGCCGATCACCACCGCGAGGGCGCCGAGAACGCTCACCGTCGCCGAAATCCGCATGTGCTCTCCCCTGTGCTGACGGCCCACCGTCCTAGGAGAACACAGGGCGGTGGATGCCAGCGTCATTTGCGGTAGATAGGCTCGGTGGCCATGCGGTTGCTGGTGACCGGCGGCGCGGGATTCATCGGAGCCAATTTCGTGCGCCGAGCTGTGCGGCAGCGTCCCGACGTACGCCTGACGGTGTTGGATTCGCTGACCTATGCCGGTAGCCGCGAGTCGCTGCGCGGGGTGGACTCCGAGATCCGCCTCGTCGAAGGCGATGTCACCGATGCCGCGCTGGTCGGCACACTCGTCGCCGACGCCGATGCGGTCGTGCATTTCGCCGCCGAGACGCACGTCGACAACGCCCTGGCCGACCCGGAACCGTTCGTGCACTCGAATGTGCTCGGCACCTTCACGGTCCTGGAGGCCATCCGGCATGCATCCACCACGAGACCGATACGGCTGCACCATATTTCGACCGACGAAGTGTACGGGGACCTGGCGCTCGACGATCCGGCCCGCTTCACCGAATCCACCCCGTACAACCCGTCGAGCCCCTATTCGTCGACCAAGGCGGCGGCCGACATGCTGGTGCGCGCGTGGGTGCGGTCCTACCGGGTGGCCGCGACCCTGTCGAACTGCTCCAACAACTACGGGCCCTATCAGCATGTGGAGAAGTTCATCCCGCGCCAGATCACCAACGTGCTGACCGGACGGCGTCCCAAGCTGTACGGCACCGGGGCGAACGTGCGTGACTGGATCCACGTCGACGACCACAACAGCGCGGTGTGGCGGATCCTGACCGACGGGACGCTCGGGCGCACCTACCTGATCGGCGCCGACGGCGAACGCGACAACCTGACGGTGATGCGGACCATCCTGCGCCTGATGGGCCGCTCCCCCGACGACTTCGACCACGTGACCGACCGGGCCGGCCACGACCTGCGCTATGCCATCGACCCCACCCCTCTTCGGGACGAACTCGGCTGGCGACCGGAGCACACCGACTTCGAAAGCGGGCTGCGCGACACCATCGAGTGGTACCGCGACAACGAATCCTGGTGGGGCCCACTCAAAGACGCTGTGGAGGCAACGTACGAGGAGCGACGGCAGTGAACGTGCGCGAGCTCGACGTCCCCGGCGCGTGGGAGATCACGCCCGTGGTGCACAGCGACGCGCGGGGGGCGTTCTTCGAGTGGTTCACCGACCCCGGGTTCAGCGCGATCACCGGGCACCGGTTCGACCTTCGGCAGGCCAACTGCTCGGTGTCGCGGGCCGGGGTGCTGCGCGGGGTGCATTTCGCGCAGTTGCCGCCGGGTCAGGCCAAGTACGTGTCGTGCATGCGGGGCGCCGTCGTCGACGTCGTGGTCGACATCCGGGTCGGCTCGCCCACCTTCGGCCGGTGGGACGCGGTCGTGCTGGACGACACCGCGCACCGGTCGGTGTATCTCTCCGAGGGACTCGGACACGCTTTCCTTGCACTGCAGGATGATTCGATGGTGAGCTACCTGTGCTCGGCCGGCTACGACCCCGTCCGCGAGCACACCGTCGACCCGCTGGACCCGACCCTGGGAATCGACTGGCGGTCCTGGCTGACGGGCCGCTGGGCCGGCGAGCTGATCCTGTCCGACCGCGACCGGGACGCCCCTTCGCTCGAGCAGGCGCGCGCGGCCGGGCTGCTCCCGACATGGGAGCAGGCGCAGGCATTCGTCGCGGAACTGCGTCAGGAGCGGCGGCCATAGTTCCAGGCCGACGAACCGTCAGCTGTGTTCGACTCCTCCGCGAGCATCAGCAGGATGCCGGACCGGTGGAACCGCGGCCCGCGCCTCGGAGCGCCGGTTCCACCATGGTTCGATCTTGTCACTGAAGAACGGAATGTACAGCGTGTACATGAGTCCGCCGTAGACCAGCAGATTCACAAAACGGGCCAAGCTGTCGGAAAGCAGGATCATCATGGAACAGTGGAGCCCAACGCCGATCACGAGGGCGACCCAACGCGTGCTCCGGAACCAGAACCCGACGGCGAGAAAGCCTTCGGCGATGACGACGCCGATGCTCATCGGGATCAGCAGCGCTGAAGGAGCCGGCTGCCCGATGACGGTGGCCCATACAGACCGTTCCACCATCGAGATGTGCAGTTCGGTGCCGGAAAGGAAGACGTCGTTGACCTTCGCGAGAGTCCCGAACGCGTACACGATGGTGAGCTGAATCTTGAGGAGCAACGCGACCTCGATGTCGACCGCGAGGATCAACGCAATGAGGATCAACAGGTAGAGGTGGTGGTTGTACGCACCGAACGGGATCAGGAACATCAGGCCCGTGGCGACCACGACCGATGCTGCGAGGCGCCGGCGATAGCCGACGATGAGCGCGATGCCGGCCGCGGCCATCAGCAATCCGCAGGCAACCGCCAGTACACCAATGCTGAACGATCCCGCCGTCGCAACCGTGCCGATCAGCAAAGACACGGCCTTCAATGTGCACAAAGCACCAAACGCGCTGCGGAAGACGTTCAACATGAAACGAACTCGGTAAAGTCGTCAAGCTCGGGGTCATCCGCCCGCCGCTGCACCGCGACCAGCTCGGGGTTCGCGTCGCACAACATCGCAGGGACCGAGTAGTCGTACGCGACGCCGCGGAGGACAGGGGTGAGCCCCTCGGTGCTCAGCGCAATTTCTTCGCCGGCATCATCGATGCCGAAGTACTCGATACTCGAGGCCCTGCTGTACATCTGCCAGGAAAACGGGAACTCCGTGGTCGGCTGCGAACCCTCTTTCACCCAGCGGAGCCCAAGAAATCCGGCAGGAACGAGAATCTGGATGCCGACGAACAGCATGGCGAGAATGCGGTTCCGCGGCGAAATAGGGCGCTTCACTACATCGCGCATGACACGGTCCCCTCCGATATCCGACGCCGGACGATCCGCCCGAGACACGAACCGGATGGGCGCGTGCGCAGCGAATCCCCGAACCGCTGCGATCCCGCGTCCCATCTGCATGCCAATTGGGAGCCGACCAGCTGGGGCGCCGGATCGGGCGAAATGTTATGCGCCGACCATACAATTTTCAGCGAACACCGGTAGCTGATTGGCGCACCAAGTCGAAGCCACTCCGACCAGCTTCCGACATCTCTTGTCGTAGACGCCAATCCCGCCTCTTGCCAAGCGCGGTCACGATTACTAGGATATCCAAGTATCTACGCGGAAGGCTTCACCATGACCACACAGACAGCGGATGCCCGTATCCCCCATTTCATCGACGGGAAGCGCAGCGAGCTCTCGTCCACTCGTACGGCCGGCGTGCTGAACCCGAGCACCGGCGAGGTTCAGGCGCAGGTCCTGCTGGCCAGCAAGGCCGACGTCGACACCGCCGTCGCCTCGGCCGTGGAGGCCCAGAAGGAGTGGGCCGCCTGGAACCCGCAGCGCCGCGCCCGCGTGATGATGAAGTTCATCGAGCTGGTCCACGCCAACATCGAGGAATTGGCAGAACTGCTCTCCATCGAGCACGGCAAGACGGTCGCCGACTCCAAGGGCGACATCCAGCGCGGTATCGAGGTCATCGAGTTCGCGATCGGCATCCCGCACCTGCTCAAGGGTGAGTTCACCGAGAACGCCGGCAGCGGCATCGACGTCTACTCCATCCGACAGCCGCTCGGGGTCGTCGCCGGAATCACGCCGTTCAACTTCCCCGCCATGATCCCGCTGTGGAAGGCCGGCCCGGCGCTCGCATGCGGAAACGCGTTCATCCTCAAGCCTTCCGAGCGGGACCCCTCGGTGCCGGTGCGCCTGGCCGAGCTGTTCGGAGAGGCCGGGCTGCCCGCCGGTGTCTTCCAGGTGGTCCAGGGCGACAAGGAAGCGGTCGACGCGATCCTGACCCACCCCGACATCCAGGCCGTCGGCTTCGTCGGCAGCTCCGACATCGCGCACTACATCTACTCGACCGCCGCAGCGCACGGAAAGCGTTCCCAGTGCTTCGGCGGCGCGAAGAACCACATGATCATCATGCCCGACGCCGATCTCGACCAGGCCGTCGACGCGCTGATCGGCGCCGGCTACGGCAGCGCCGGCGAGCGCTGCATGGCGATCAGCGTCGCGGTCCCCGTCGGCGAAGAGACCGCGAACCGTCTGCGTAATCGCTTGGTGGAGCGCGTCAATCAGCTCCGGGTCGGCCACAGCCTCGATCCGAAGGCCGACTACGGACCGCTGGTCACCGGTGCTGCGCTCGAGCGCGTACGTGACTACATCCGTCAGGGTGTCGAGGCCGGCGCCGAGCTGGTGGTCGACGGGCGCGAGCGCGCCACCGACGAGCTGACCTTTGACGGAGCGGAGCTTTCTGCCGGATTTTTCATAGGCCCCACCCTGTTCGACCACGTCACCACCGACATGTCGATCTACACCGACGAGATCTTCGGGCCGGTGCTGTGCATCGTGCGCGCCAAGGACTACGAAGAAGCGCTGAGCCTGCCGACCAAGCACGAGTACGGCAACGGCGTGGCGATCTTCACCCGCGACGGTGACGCCGCCCGTGACTTCGTGTCCAAGGTCCAGGTCGGCATGGTCGGGGTGAACGTGCCGATCCCGGTCCCGGTGGCCTACCACACCTTCGGCGGCTGGAAGCGGTCCGGCTTCGGCGACCTCAACCAGCACGGGCCGGCGTCGATCCAGTTCTACACCAAGGTCAAGACCGTCACCGAGCGGTGGCCGTCGGGCATCAAGGATGGCGCCGAATTCGTCATCCCCACCATGAAATAGATTCGGAAATGGACTATTTCGGCATGGACGAGGACGAACGCGTCATCGTCGAGACGGCGGCCGCGTTCGCGGAGAAGCGGCTGGCACCGCACGCGCTGGAGTGGGACGAAACGCACCACTTCCCCACCGACGTGCTGCGCGAGGCCGCCGAACTCGGCATGGCGGCGATCTACTGCCGCGACGACGTGGGCGGCAGCGAGCTGCGGCGTATCGACGCGGTACGCATCTTCGAGAAGCTGGCGACCGCCGATCCGACCGTCGCGGCGTTCCTGTCGATCCACAACATGTGCGCGTGGATGGTCGACAGCTTCGGCACCGAGGAGCAGCGCAAGGAATGGGTGCCACGGATGGCGTCCATGGAGACGATCGCCAGTTACTGCCTGACCGAACCGGGCGCCGGATCGGATGCAAGCGCCTTGCGCACCAGGGCGGTTCGCTCTGGGTCGGATTTCGTCCTGGACGGGGTGAAGCAGTTCATCTCGGGTGCGGGCACCTCCGAGGTCTACGTGGTGATGGCCCGCACCGGCGATGACGGACCGCGCGGCATCTCGACGTTCGTGGTTCCGAAGGACACCCTGGGCCTGAGCTTCGGCACCGACGAGGTGAAGATGGGCTGGAACGCCCAGCCCACCAAGCAGGTCATCTTCGAAGGCGCCCGGGTGCCCGCCGACGCTCTGCTCGGCGGAACCGAGGGTGAGGGCACCGGGTTCGGCATCGCGATGAAGGGTCTCAACGGCGGACGCATCAACATTGCGGCCTGCTCGCTGGGCGGCGCGCAGGCGGCCTACGACAAGTCGGTGGCGTACCTGGCCGACCGGCAGGCGTTCGGCGGGTCCCTGCTCGACGAGCCGACCATCCGGTTCACGCTCGCCGACATGGCCACCGCGCTGGAGACGTCACGGGCGTTGTTGTGGCGCGCGGCAACGGCTTTGGACAACGAGCACCCGGAGCGCGTCGAGTTGTGCGCGATGGCCAAACGCTATGTCACCGACGCCTGCTTCGAGGTCGCCGACCAGGCCCTGCAATTGCACGGCGGCTACGGCTACCTGCGCGAATACGGGCTGGAGAAGATCGTGCGCGATCTGCGGGTGCATCGCATCCTGGAGGGCACCAACGAAATCATGCGCGTGGTGATCGGGCGGTCCGCCGCTGCCCGTGCCCGCGCTTGCTGACAAGGGAGGTCAGACTCTATGACGACGATCGCGTTCCTGGGCCTGGGCAACATGGGCGGCCCGATGGCGGCGAACCTTGTGGCGGCCGGGCACGCCGTGCACGCCTTCGACCTGGTCGACGACCTGAAGGCGGCGGCAAAAGCCAAGGGCGCGAGCGTTTTCGACAGCGCCGCGGCCGCGGTCGCCGACGCCGACGTGGTGATCACGTCGCTGCCCAACGGCACCATCGTCAAGACCGTGTATGACGAGGTGGTGCCGGCGGCCAAGGCGGGCGCCCTGCTGATCGACACGTCCACGATCTCGGTCGACGACGCCCGCGCCATCCATACCCAGGCGACCGACAAGGGACTGTCCCAGATCGACGCGCCGGTCTCCGGCGGCATCAAGGGCGCCACGGCGGGCACGCTGGCGTTCATGGTCGGCGGCGAGAACGACGCGTTCGAGCGCGCCAAGCCGGTGCTGGAACCCATGGCGGGCAAGATCATCCACTGCGGCGCCTCCGGCGCCGGGCAGGCCGCGAAGCTGTGCAACAACATGGTCCTCGCCGTGCAGCAGATCGCGATCGGCGAGGCGTTCGTGCTCGCCGAGAAGCTCGGGCTACCCGCCCAGTCGCTGTTCGACGTGATCACCGGTGCCACCGGAAACTGCTGGGCCGTGCACACCAACTGCCCCGTGCCCGGGCCGGTTCCGACGTCACCGGCGAACAACGATTTCAAGCCCGGCTTCGCGACGGCACTGATGAACAAGGACCTCGGCCTGGCGATGGCCGCGGTGAACTCGACCGGGGCGTCGGCGCCGCTGGGCACCCACGCCGCCGAGATCTACGAGCAGTTCACCAAGAACCACGCCGATAAGGACTTCAGCGCGATCATCGAGATGCTGCGCGGTTGAGCCCGCGCCGCACCGCTCAGGCGGCCGTTGGGCTGCGGTGCGTGTCGTTCCACGAGTCGTGCAGGCGCTGACAGTCGCCGACACACCGCGGGGCCGCTGCGTCGCTGTCGATCAGGACGGTCGCCACGCCGGTGGCCGCGGCCGCCCGTCGGCTCTCCTGCGACCCCGCGAACGCCAGACACTCCTGCGCAGGGGCGCCGAGTTCGGCCAGCATGGCCGCGTACAGCTCACCGCGCGGGGCGTCGTCGGTGGTGACGATCGTGGTCACCACGCCGTCGCCGACGAGTTGCCGCACCAGCGGTTCGACCCAGGTATGGCTGCCCGTGCTGATCAGCCCGACGCCGATGCCGGCACCGTAGGCCTCGGCGATGAGCTCCGCCATCCCCGGCCGCGCCGTGATGTCGGCGTCGAGCACCGTCTCGTCGAGGATCATCGCCTTCGTCGCGCAGATCTCGTCGACCAGCAGCTCGGCGAGCACGTCGCATTCGGTCATCACGCCCCGCTTGCGCAGTTCAGCGGCCACGCGGCGACGTTCGTCGGGCAGCGCCTGCAGTTGCCGGTAGCGCGCGGAGGTCCACTCGATGTCCAATCCGAGCTCGGCGAACGCCTTGTTGTAGGCGGGCCGGTGACCGGCGTCCTCGATGTCGGCGAGCGCGTCGAGATCGAAGATCACCGCGCGCAGCTTCTTCATCGGCTGGGCCGGGGCGCCGCTGGGCTGGGGCCAGTCCCACCAGAATCGGCCGGCTCGCCATGCTCTCTGCTCTGTCGATTGCACAATCAGATCGTGGCGCACGTCACACCTGATCCGCCTCCCCCGCGCGGGGGATTATCCGGGCCAAGTTGGGCAGCGACCCGCCGGCGCGCCTCTAAGGTGGGGGCCATGGCTGCCGATCCGGTGCGCATCGTGCTGGTCGACGACCACGAGATGGTCATCGAGGGCCTCAAGGCCATGCTCGCCGCGTTCAGCGACCGGGTCACCGTGGTCGGCCAGGCGGTGGGCGCAGACCACGTGCTGGGCGTGGTCGCCGGCCTGGACCCCGACATCGTGCTCTGCGATGTGCGCATGCAGGGCTCCAGCGGCTTGGACGTGTGCCAGCAGTTGCGCGAGCGCGACCCCGGCCGCAAGGTGGTGATGCTGTCGGTCTACGACGACGAGCAGTACCTGTACCAGGCGCTGCGGGTCGGCGCATCGGGCTACCTGCTCAAGAGCATCAGCAGCGAGGAGCTGGTCAAACAGCTCGAGTACGTGCACGGCGGCCAGACCGCGATCGACCCGAGCATGGCGGCCCGGGCCGCCGACACCGCGGCCCGGATGCAGCGCGACGAATTCTGGCCCGGCGCCCGGCACGGTCTGACCCAGCGGGAGAGCGAGATCCTGGCACTGGTGGTCAACGGACTGTCCAACCGCGCCATCGCCGCCAGGCTCATCATCGGCGACGAAACCGTCAAGACCCACCTGAGCTCCATCTACCGCAAGCTCGGCGTGTCCGACCGCACCGGCGCCGTGGCCACCGCGCTGCGGGAAGGCATCTACCAGTGACCCGGCCACTGCTGACCGCCGACCGCGAGCTCGCGCTGCTGCGCGAACTCATCAGGGCCGCATCCAGCGGTCCTGGCGTCGAGCCGCTGGCCGCCGCGGCGGCCAGGATGATCACCGCGGCCACCGACTCCGACGTGTGCTTCGTGCACGTGCTCGACGACACCGAGCGCTCGCTGACGCTGGCCGGCGCCACCCCGCCGTTCGACTCGGAGGTCGGCAAGATCAGATTGCCACTGGGACAGGGCATTTCAGGTTGGGTAGCCGGCAACCGGCAGCCGGTGGTGATCAAGAAGGACAAGGAGTCCGACCCTCGCTACCTGCCGTTCCAGTCGCTGCGCGGCCGCGATTTCACCTCGATGGTGTCGGTGCCGATGGAGACCGACCCGGGCGGACTGGTCGGCGTGCTCAACGTGCACACCGTGGCCGAGCGCGACTTCGGCGACCGCGATGTGGAACTGCTGCTGGTCATCGGTCGCCTGATCGCCGGTGCGATGCACCAGGCCCGGCTGCACCGGCAGCTGGTGGCGCGCGAGCGTGCGCACGAGAACTTCGTCGAGCAGGTGATCGAGGCGCAGGAACTGGAGCGCCGCAGGCTCGCCGGCGACATCCACGACGGCATCTCCCAGCGCCTGGTCACGCTGTCCTACCGCCTCGACGCCGCCGCTCAGGCCGCGAGATCACCGGGCGATCGGGACGCCCTGCACGAGCAGCTGGACCGGGCCCGGGAGCTCGCCGAGCTGACGCTGCAGGAAGCCCGCGCCGCGATCAGCGGGTTGCGCCCGCCGGTGCTCGACGACCTCGGACTCTCCGGCGGGCTGGCCAGCCTGGCCCGTTCGATCCCGCAGATCACGATCGACGTCGACCTCGACGACACCCGCCTGCCCGACCACATCGAGCTGGCCCTGTACCGCATCGCGCAGGAATGCCTGCAGAACGTCGTCAAGCACGCCCACGCCTCGCTCGCCCGGCTGGTCTTCCGGGTCGACGACAACACGGCCAGACTTGAGATCGCCGACGACGGAGTCGGTTTCGACACCTTCGAACATCCGTTGGGCAGTGACGAGATGGGCGGATACGGGCTGCTGTCGATGGCCGAGCGCGCGGAGATCGTCGGCGGCCGGCTCAACATCCGTTCCCGGCCCGGATCCGGCACCACGGTCACCGCGACCATCCCGCTGCCCCCGGTCACCCACCCCGCTGCGGACACCGACCGCCCGTGACCCGCTGACCCCTCAGAAGTCGCCGGCGCTGTGGCGCAGGGTCTGGATCGCCTCGGCCAGCATCCGGGACTGTTCGGTCGAGATACCGATGTCGGCGAACACGTCGGTGTTCAGCGTCACCGTCGCATCCTCGACCGTCGAGCGGCCCAGCTCGGTGATCCGCACCAGCGTGGTGCGGCCGTCGGTCGGGTGCGGCACGCGTTCGACCAGACCGTCGGCCTCCAACCGGCGGATCGCGTGCGTGACGCTGGTGACGTGCACCTGCAGCCGGTCGGAGGCCTTGGTGATCGGCAGCGCGCCGGTGCGGCTGAAGGCCAGCAGGCGCAGCAGCTCGAACCGCGAGAAACTCAGGTCGTAGGGCCGCAGCGCGGTCTCCACCCGGGCCAGCAGGATCTGATGGGCCCGCATCACCGAGGTGACCGCGACCATCCCGTCGGCGACGTCCCCCCACCCGGAGCGTTCCCAGTTCGCGCGCGCGGTGGCGATCGGGTCGCGCCGTTCGGATGCCACGCCTCTTCTTACCGCACGGCGCGCACCGGGTCACAACCGCCGTTCCAGCAGCACCGTCCCGTCGGCCGCCGACACCAATTGCACGGCCGCGATCTGCGTGACGGCCATCGGGGTGGTGGCGCTGGGCAGCGCGGTGGCACCCGAGACGCCCAGCCAGGTGGCGATCTCGCTGCGGCTCCCGTCGTGGCCGATCACCACCATGCCGAGGTTCTGTGGGGGCGCGTCCCGGCGTCCCCAGTCCCCGTACGAACAGGCCATGTCGATGCGGGTGCCCCATCCGTAGCCTTCGAGCGCGATGCTCGCGTTGATCGGCGTCTCGGCGACCTTGGTCATCTCCTGCATCTGCGCGACGGTCTGATCGGCCTGCGGCCGGATCGCGAGCACCAGCGCGACGGCCAGCGCCGCCGCGGCCACCCCGACGGCGGCCGTGGTGAGCCACCGGGTGCGGCGGTGCCGCACCGCGGCGCGCTCGATCGCGGTGACGTCGTCAATCTCCAGCCCGGCCAGCATCTTCGGCATGTCGCTGATCTCGGTGACCGCCGAGCGGCAGTGCCGACAGCCGGCCAGGTGGTGTTCGTACTCGCGACGTTCGTCGCCGTCCAGCGCGCCCAGTACATACGCGGCGTCCCAGGTCAGGTAGCGGTCCTGCATCACGGCGTCACCCCCATCTCCTGCAGTCCGAGCCGCAGCGCGCGGACTGCGTAGTGCAGCCGGGACTTCACGGTGCCCTCCGGGATCCTCAGGTCCGCGGCGATCTGTCCCGTGGTCCAGCCCTGGTAGTAGGCCCGCCGCACGACGGCCCGGTGTTCGTCGGACAGCCTGCCCAGCGCGGTGCGCAGCAACATCCGGTTCAGCGTGGTGTCCGACTCGTCGGGTGAGGCCCGGTCGGCGACATACTCGACGTCGGGCATCCCGGTCTCGTGACGGGACCGGGCGCTGCGGTGTTCGTCGATGATCATGTTGCGCGCGACGGTGAACAGCCAGGCCCGCGCCGAGCGGTCGGCGTCGGCGGTGACCTCGGGGTGGCGCCACGCCCTCAGCAGCGTCTCCTGCACGATGTCCTCGGCCCTGGCCCGATCACCGGTCAGCCGCAGCGCGTAACTCCAGAGCGCGGCCGCATGCTCGTCGTAGAGCGCCCGCATCGTCGCCGGATCGTCCATCACGTCCTCCGTCTACGACACGACGGCGGAGGACGATCGGTTCAGACCGGTCTCAGGCGGTCAGAATCCTCGGTCCGTCGTCGGTGACCGCGACAGTGTGCTCCCAGTGTGCCGCGCGGGAGCCGTCGGCGGTGACGACGGTCCAGCCGTCGTCGAGCACGATCGTCTTGCTCGTCCCGAGGGTGAGCATCGGCTCGATGGCCAGCACCGAGCCCGGGGCCAGGTACGGACCGCGGCCCGGTGACCCCTCATTGGGCAAAAACGGGTCCATGTGCATCTCGCGGCCAATGCCGTGGCCGCCGTAACCGGCGACGATGCCGAACGTGCGGCCGTGCCGCTTCGCCGCGGCCCGGGTGCCCTGCTCGATCGCGTGCGAGACGTCGGTCAGCCGGTTGCCCGGCACCATGGCGGCGATGCCGGCCTCCATGGATTCCCGGGTGGCGGCCGACAGCGCATCGTCGACGGCGATGACGTCGCCGACGCCGAACGTGACCGCGGAGTCGCCGTGCCAGCCGTCGAGGATGGCGCCGCAGTCGATCGACACCAGATCCCCGGCGGCCAGCTTCTCGTCAGCGGTCGGGATGCCGTGCACCACGCGGTCGTTCACCGACGCGCAGATCGACGCCGGGAAGCCGTGGTAGCCGAGGAAGGACGGAACACCTCCGCCGTCCCGGATCACTGATTCGGCGACGGCGTCGAGCTCGAGCGTGGACACGCCCGGCGCGGCCGCGGCCCGCACCGCGCGCAGGGCGGCGGCGACCAGCGCGCCGGCGGCGGCCATCGCGTCCAGCTCACCGGCGGTGCGCTGGGGAACGACCTTGCGGCTGCGGAGCCCGGGAATGGAGACCATTCAGCGGCCGAGCGCGGTGAGCGCCCGCTCGAAGACCTTGTCGAGCTCGCCGACGGCGTCGACGGTCTTGAGGTCGGCGGAGTAGTAGTCCAGCAGCGGCGCGGTCTCGTCCCGGTAGACCTTGAACCGGTTGCGGATCACGTCCTCGGTGTCGTCGGCGCGACCGCGGCCCTTCAGACGGGAGACCAGTTCCTCCTCCGGGACCCGGAACTCGACCACCGCGTCGAGCGCCTGGCCGCGCTTCTCCAGCATCTCGGCAAGGGCCTTGGCCTGCTCCACCGAGCGCGGGAAGCCGTCGAGGATGAAGCCCTGCTTGGCGTCCTCGTCGTCGAGGCGGTCGTCGACCAGCGCGTTGGTGAGCGTGGCCGGGACCAGGTCTCCGGCGTCGAGATACTTCTTGGCCTCGATGCCCAGCTCGGTGTTGTTGCTGATGTTGTGACGGAACAGATCGCCGGTCGAGATGTGCGGGATGCCGAGCTTCTCCGCCAGCTTCGCGGCCTGCGTACCCTTGCCCGCGCCGGGCGGTCCCAACAACACGATTCTCACTTGAGGAACCCTTCATAGTTGCGCTGCATGAGCTGGCTTTCGATTTGCTTGACGGTGTCGAGCGCGACGCCCACGGCGATGAGGACGGCGGTACCTCCGAACGGCAGGTTCTGCACCGAACCGGTGTTGCCGATCTCAAGGAACAGGTTCGGCAGCACGGCGATGATGCCGAGGTAAATCGAGCCCGGCAGCGTAATGCGAGACAGCACGAACCGCAGGTAGTCGGCGGTCGGCTTGCCCGGGCGGATGCCGGGGATGAAGCCGCCGTACTTCTTCATCTCGTCGGCGCGTTCCTCGGGGTTGAACGTGATCGACACGTAGAAGTAGGTGAAGAACACGATCAGGCCGAAGTAGATCGCTATGTAGACCGGGCTGCTCGGGTCGGTCAGGTACTCAGCGACGAAGGTCTGCCACCACCCGGTGCTCGGGGTGTCGCTGGCGCTGGTGATCAGCTGGGTGATCAGGTGCGGGATGTAGATCAGCGACGACGCGAAGATGACCGGGATGACGCCGGCCTGGTTGACCTTCAACGGCAGGTAGGTCGACGTGCCGCCGTACATCTTGCGGCCCACCATGCGCTTGGCGTACTGGACCGGGATACGGCGTTGACCCTGCTCGACGAAGACCACGCCGACGACGATCGCGACGGCCGCGAGACACACCAGCGTGAAGACCATGCCACCGCGGCTGTCCAGGATGTTCTTGCCCTCACCCGGGATCGACGCCGCGATGCTGGCGAAGATGATCAGCGACATGCCGTTGCCGACGCCGCGCTCGGTGACGAGCTCGCCCATCCACATGACCAGCGCCGCGCCGGCGGTCATGACGATGACGATGACGGCCAGGGTGCCGATGTTGAGGCCCTCGCTCTGTCCCTCGATGATGTCGAGCGCACAACCCTGCAGCAGCCCACCGTTGGCGGCCAGCGCCACGATGCTGGTCGCCTGCAGGATCGCCAGCGCGATCGCGAGGTAGCGGGTGTACTGAGTGAGCTTCGTCTGGCCTGCCTGCCCCTCTTTGCGCAGCTGCTCGAAGCGCGGGATCACCACGCCGAGCAGCTGCACGATGATGCTCGCGGTGATGTAGGGCATGATGCCCACCGCGAACACCGACAGCTGCAGCAGCGCGCCGCCGGAGAACAGGTTGATCAGCGAGTAGATCTGTCCGGACTCGCCGCCGCTGACCTGGGCGATGCACTGCTGCACGTTCGGGTAGTTCACCCCCGGCGACGGCACCGAGGCGCCGACCCGGTAGAGGATCACGATGCCGAGCGTGAACAGGATCTTTCGCCTCAGATCGACTGTCCGCAGTGATGAGATGAAAGCCGAGAGCACTCTTTCCTCCTGCACGGCCGGTCGATCTCGGCGTGCTCATGTGGCTGGCGGAACCAGCGTCGTGGTTAAGGCGTGGGCGCGACGGCACGAGCAGGCAGAACAGCCTGCGCAAGTCACGCGTTCAAACAGTCTACGAGACTAACAGTTGCAGGTTGGTTGCCCCGAATCCGGCGGCCCCGGAATCGGCGTACATTCGAAAGCAGTTATTAACCTGGCTAATTAATAGGAACAGGATTTCCGCGCATGCCACGTACCGACAACGACACCTGGGACCTCGCCTCGAGCGTGGGTGCGACCGCGACGATGGTCGCCGCCGCACGCGCGGTGGCCACCCGTGCCGAGCAGCCCGTGATCGACGATCCGTTCGCCGAACCGCTGGTGCGCGCGGTCGGGGTCGACTTCTTCACCCGTCTGGCCACCGGTGAGCTGACGACGGCCGAACTGGACGCCCGTGACGGCGGCGAGTCCCCCGTCGGGATGAGCCGGTTCGCCGACGGCATGGCCGCCCGCACCCGGTTCTTCGACGACTTCTTCGCCGCCGCGATCGCCGCCGGTGTCCGGCAGGGCGTCATCCTGGCCTCCGGCCTGGACGCCCGCGCCTACCGGCTGACGTGGCCGCAGGACATGACGCTGTTCGAGATCGACCAGCCCGAGGTGCTGGAGTTCAAGGCCCGGACGCTGGCCGACCTCGGCGCCGCCCCGTCGACGACGTTGAAGACGGTCGCCATCGATCTGCGCAACGACTGGCCCGCGGCGCTGGCCGAGGCCGGCTTCGATGCGAGCGCGCCGACGGCGTGGATCGCCGAGGGGCTGCTGGGCTACCTGCCGCCGGAAGCGCAGGACCGGCTGCTGGACACGATCACCGAGCTGAGCCCGGCGGGCAGCCGGCTGGCGGTCGAGGCCGTGCCCACTCATCAGGACGTCGACGACGACGAGCTGCGCGAGCAGATGAAGGAGTCCACCGACCGCTGGCGGGCCCACGGGTTCGACATCGACTTCTCCGACCTCGTGTTCACCGGGGATCGCGCGGAGGTCGACGAGTACCTGCGCGACCGCGGCTGGACCGTGGACGCGACACCCACCAACGACCTGCTGACCCGGTACGGCCTGACGTCGTTGAGCCCCGACGAGCGCTTCGGCGACGTGCGGTACGTCAACGCGAGCAAGTAGAGGGGACCGCAGATGGCACGCACCGAGGGCGACTCCTGGGATCTTACGTCGAGCGTCGGGGCGACGGCGACGATGGTCGCCGCTGCGCGCGCCATCGCCAGCCGCGAACCCGCGCCGCTGATTGACGACCCGTATGCAGCACCATTGGTGCGCGCGGTCGGGATCGAGTTCTTCACCAAGGTCGTCGCCGGAGAGATCGACTACGCCTCCGGTGACGACTCCGGGGGAGCCTCGTTAATGACGGACGTGATGGCAGTCCGGACGCGGTTCTTCGACGACTTCTTCGCCGACGCGTGTGGAGCCGGGCCGCAACAGATCACGCAGGCCGTCATCCTGGCGTCGGGGCTGGACTCCCGCGCCTACCGGCTGGATTGGCCGACGGGCACCACCGTGTTCGAGATCGACCAGCCCGCCGTCATCGAGTTCAAGACGGCGACGCTGGCGGCACTGGGCGCCCAGCCTGCTGCACAACTGCACACCGTTGCGGTCGACCTGCGCGACGACTGGCCGGCCGCGTTGCGCGAGGCCGGCTTCGACGCGGACGTGCCGACCGCGTGGATCGCCGAGGGGCTGCTCGTCTATCTGCCGCCGGATGCGCAGGACCGGCTGTTCGACGAGATCACCCACCTGAGCGCGCCGGGTAGCAGGCTGGCCACCGAGTACCACCCCGATGCCGGGGCGAGCATCGGCGAACGCGGCTGGGGCCTGCGCGATCAGTTTCAGGACCAAGGTCTGGATCTCGACGTGGCGAGCCTGTTCCACACCGCGGCCCGACGTTTTCGCGAAGTACGGCCGCAAGTTCCACGCCCCCGAACGCCTTGCCGCGCTGCGTGATTCGATAGCGCTTACCGCAGACCTCCCCGAAAGGAACTCTCATGACACGCACTGATGGGGACACCTGGGATCTGACCTCGAGCGTCGGCGCCACCGCAACGTCGGTGGCCGCGTCCCGGGCGTTCGCGAGCCGAGCTCCCGACCCGCTGATCCACGACCCGTATGCCGAGCTCCTCGTCGAGGCCGTCGGCATCCCGCACTTCGTCAAGGTCGCCACGGGCGAGATCGACTTCACGGTCGGCGCCGACGATGATCCGCTGTTCGGCGCCGACCAGATGAAGAGCCACATCGCGGTGCGCACCCGCTTCTTCGACGACTTCTTCACCGACGCGGGCGCCGCCGGTATCCGCCAGGCCGTCATCCTGGCCTCGGGGCTCGACACCAGGGCCTACCGGCTGGCCTGGCCCGCGGGCACCGTCGTCTACGAGATCGACCAGCCGTCCGTCATCGAGTTCAAGACCCGGGTCCTCGACGATGCCGGCGCAGCGCCCACCACCGACCGTAGGACCGTCGGGATCGATCTTCGCGAGGATTGGCCGAAAGCGTTGCACGAGACGGGTTTCGACCGGTCGACTCCGACGGCGTGGATCGCCGAGGGGCTGCTCATCTACCTGCCGCCCGAGGCGCAGGACCGGCTGCTGGACAACATCTCGGATCTCAGCGCGCCCGGCAGCCGGCTGGCCACTGAGCACATGGACATCAAGGCGATGACCGGCGACTGGGCCAAGGCGATGACCGCGCGCGCCCGCAGGCACGGCAGCGACATCAACCTCGAGGAGCTGTTCTACAACGGACCCCGCGCGAGCGCCGGCGACCACCTGCGCGCGCAGGGTTGGCAGACGGAGGTACTGACGAGCTCGCAGGCCTACGTCCAGAACGGTTTTGAGCCCGTCGACGACGCGCTGCGCGCGATGGTCGGCGATTCCGGTTACCTCACAGCGACGTTGGGATAGAACCCATGGCGCGCACCGCAGACGATTCCTGGGATCTGGCCTCCAGCGTGGGAGCGACGGCGACGCTGGTCGCGACCGGCCGGGCGGCGGCCAGTGCCGATCCCGACCCGCTGATCAACGACCCGTTCGCCGAACCTCTGGTTCGGGCCGTCGGCATCGAGTTCTTCACGAAGCTGCTCGACGGTGAGATCGACCTGTCGCAGTTCCCCGACAGTTCGGCAGAGCGTGCGCAGGCGATGATCGACGGAATGGCGGTGCGCACCAAGTTCTTCGACGACTGTTGCGTGGCGGCGACAGCCGCCGGTGTCGCGCAGGTCGTGATCCTGGCCTCCGGGCTGGATGCCCGCGCCTACCGACTGGCGTGGCCGGCGGGCACCGTCGTCTACGAGCTCGACCAGCCGAAGGTGATCGCGTTCAAGACTCAGACATTGAACGGTCTCGGCGCTGCGCCGACGGCGATCCATCGGCCCGTGGCGATCGACCTTCGCGAGGACTGGCCCGCGGCGTTGCGGGAAGCCGGGTTCGACTCGTCACAGCCCACCGCGTGGCTGGCCGAGGGGCTGCTCATCTACCTACCGCCCGAAGCCCAGGACGCGTTGTTCGACCGGATCACCGCGCTGTCCGCGCCGGGTAGCACGATCACCACCGAATACGCGCCCGGCATCATCGATTTCGACGCGGCCAAGGCGAGCGCGCTCTCCGAACCGTTGCGCGACTACGGTCTCGATCTCGACATGCCGTCGCTGGTGTACGCCGGTGCCCGCAGCCACGTCATGGAATATCTGAGCGGTAAGGGCTGGACCGTCACCGGCGCTCCTCGCCTCGAGCTGTTCGAGCGCTACGGCCGAACCGTGCCGGCGGGCGCCGAGGACACTGACCCACTCGGCGAGATCGTCTACGTCAGCGCGACTTTGGCTCAGTAACTGTCGCCGCCTGGCTGCCTTCTCAAATGTCGCGCGGCTCAGCCACAGTCGTGCGCGATGCCATGGCCGGGTCCAACAGAGTGACGGTGCGTGGGGCGGTCGGGGTCTCGATCCGCCGGATGAGCCGCGAGACCGCCAATCTGCCCATTTCGGTGTAGTTGTTGTCGACCGTGGTCAACCCGATGTATCCGAGTTGCGCCAGGTAACTGTTGTCGTAGCCGACGACGCTCAGGTCGTCGGGAACCGCGAGCCCGATCTCTCGTGCCTCTGACATCGCGATGACAGCCGCGTAGTCGTTGTTGGCGAAGATTGCCGTCGGGCGCCCCGTCGGCGCAAGCAGAGCGCGCGCCGCTCGGCGGTCGCCGTCTTCGCTGCGATCACTGATCTCCACCCGGATTTCATCGCCGATACCGTTGCGCTGCATAGCATCTCGATAGCCCTGAATGCGCAGTTCGGCAGCCCGGCCCGTACCGCCGAGGTGCGCGATCCGTCGATGGCCCCGCTCAACCAGATGTGCCACGGCCTTTACCGCGCCTTCGAAGTCGTCGCCGGTGACGACGTCGACCGTCGGCAGATCGGGTTCCCGACCCGATGCGACGACCGTAGGGAGCGATTGCGCGGTCCGCAGAAGTTGGTCAGTCGCGGGCAGCGTGCCCAGACACAGCAGCCCGTCCACGCCGGCATCGACAAATGCGTCGAGAACCGATGCGTCGGTTTCGATCTGCTGATCCTCGGCAAGGAACAAGTTCAGCCCATTGGCGGTGAGCTCGGCCCTGACGGATGCCAGCAGATCGATGTACCACGTGTTGTGCAGATCGCTGACCACGGCTCCCACCGTGAATGTCCGCTGCGAGACCAACGACCGCGCGGCGCGGTTGGGCTTGTACCCGAGCTCTTCGACGGCCGCGAGCACTGCGGCGCGCTTCGCGGCCGTGACGTTGTCGCCGTTGCGGAGCACCAACGACACCAGTGATTTGGAGACCCCGGCACGCTCGGCGACGTCGAAGATCGTCGGACGACCTCGTTGACTCCCACCGTTGACCGCGGCGCCGTCCTGCTTCGTCATATCGATGTCCCAGTTCACAGTATGGAGCGTTCTAAGCTAGAGAGTACCGCAGCCTACCTATGCTTGAGAGCCCCGCGTCGAGTTGACACGCCACCAATCCAATAATTGGCCAGTTCAGAGGCGTTCGAGATGTTGACACAGTTGTGTGACGTGCACTACATTCAGGCTTTGGAACGCTCCAAACTAGAGAAAGCGAATCAGATGACTGCACGACGCATTTTGCGCGTCGCCCTCGTCGGTGCGGGCGCCGCAGGACAGGCCCACGCCTTCGGATGGCGCAACGTGTCGATGGCTGCCGGCCTCGACCACGTCGACGTCGACCTGGCCGTCGTCGTCGACCCCAACGTGGGCCTCGCCCAGAAAACTGCCGACCGCTACGGCTACCGCACCGCCTCGGCGGACCTGCAGTCCGCGCTCGCCGACTCGACCATCGACGCCGTGAGCGTGGCACTGCCCAACAGCGTTCACGCCGACGTGTTGCCCGCGATCCTGGCGTCTGGCAAGCACGTCCTCACCGAGAAGCCCATCGGGCGCAGCGCCACCGAAGCGGCGCCGCTGGCGGCGGCGGCCGACCAGTCATCCGCGGTGACGGGTGTCGGGTTCTCGTTCCGCCGGTTGCCGGGCCTGGCGGCCGTCCAGGGCGCGGTCGCCGACGGCGCAATCGGCGACGTGCACAGCTTCACCGCGTGGTACAACGCCGACTACGGCTCCTCGCCCGAGGCGCCCTTCGGCTGGCGCTACGCCAAGGACACCGCGGGCGCGGGCGCCCTCATCGACATCGGCACCCACGCCATCGACACCGTGCAGTACGTCATAGCGCCGGTTCGCCGGGTGATCTCGTCGACGATGCAGACCGCCATCACACGGCGGCCGATCCCGGGCACCTCCGACTTCGGCGTCGTCGACACCGACGACATCGCGCTGCTCACCGTCGCACTCGAGAACGGGGCCGTAGGGCAGATCCACATCAACCGCATCGCCACGGGTATCCCGAACTCACTGGGCATTCAGGTCCACGGCTCAGCGGGCCACGCCCGTTTCGACTCAATCTCCGCCGGCGAGTTCCATCTCCACATCGACGACGGCGCAGGCGCGCTGTCCGGGCCGCGTCGCGTGTTCGCCGGACCTGCGCACCCCTACTTCTCCGACGTCGCCGCGATGCCCGGTGGCGGTGTGGGCACCGGGTATGCCGAGGCATTCGTCGCCGAGATCCAGCATTTCGTTCGCTGCATCCTCGCCGACCAGCCGATGGACACCAGCTTCGCCTCCGCACTGCATGTCATGCGTGTGGTGGACGCCGCCATCGCGGCAGCCGGCAGCGGCTCTCCCGTCGCGGTCGCCCAGCCCGTCAACGCCTGATCGCTTTCGAACACACACCAAAACGAGGACATTCGATGACCACCTCAGAAATCGCCGCCCCCGCGACTGCCAACCCTGACTACGCACGCCTGCAACTGGGCACCGCCCCCGACTCGTGGGGTATCTGGTTTCCCGATGATCCGCAGCAGCCGCACTGGTCGGTGTTCCTCGACGAGGTCGTCGAAGCCGGGTTCCGGACGATCGAACTCGGGCCGTTCGGATACCTGCCCACAAATCCCGAACACCTGAAGGACGAACTCGGCAAGCGCGGCCTGTCGCTCACCGCAGGCACGGTCGGCGCCGCAACTCATCGAGGGGCAGACGCGTTCGAGTCATCGCGACGCGACGCGTTCGAGGTCTGCGAACTACTCGCGGCGATGGACGTCGAACACCTCGTGGTGCTGCCCGAGATGTTCACCGACCTGCAGACCGGTGAGCTGAACCAGCCCGCCGAACTCACGGCCGAGCAGTGGGGTGACCTGGTCGGCGGGCAGAACAAACTCGGCCGGATGATCAAGGAGCAGTATGGCATTCAGCTCGCATTTCACCCGCACGTCGACACGCATGTCGAGACCCAGCAGTTCATCGACACGTTCCTCGACGACACCGACCCCGATGCCGTTGCGCTGTGCCTGGACACCGGACACGTCGAGTACTGCGCCGGCGACAACCGCGAGATCGTTCGTCGCCATCCCGACCGGATCAGCTACATCCACCTCAAGCAGGTAAATCCCGCCGTCGCCGCCAAAGCCCGTGCGGACAAGGTCGGTTTCTACGAGGCAGTACAGCGCGGCGCCATGGTCGAACCGCCGTTGGGTGCACCCGACATGAAGCCGCTCCTCGACGACCTCGCTGCATTGAACCGCGACCTGCGCCTGATCATCGAGCAGGACATGTATCCCGCAAAGCCGGGGAACGCCAAAGCAATTGCCACCCGCACGCGGGAGTACTTCACCAGCATCGGCCTGTTACCGGCCGAGCAATGACGCCGACAACGAAGTCGCGCCGGAAAGGAAGAACGAGATGAAACTGCTCTCTATCGGCCGCCGCACGGTGGTTCTCTCAGTCGCAGCGCTGACGCTCACCGCGTCGATGACTGCGTGCTCCAGCACCGGAGGCAAGCCCGCGTCGAACGGCAGCGGGATGACGGCCGGTACCGCTGACACCCCGCACAAGGTGGTGGCGATGATCGCACATTGGGGTCCCGGCGTTCCGTTCGCCGACCTGATCCGCAAGGGCGCCGAAACCGCGGCAGCCAAGGACAACATCGAACTGCGATTGTCGACAGATCCCGAGGCTCCGGCCCAGGCGAACTTCGTCCAGGCCGCGATCGACAGCCGGGTCGACGGTATCGCCGTCACCCTAGCCAAACCCGATGCGATGGCCCCCGCGATCCAAAAGGCTATCGACGCAGGCATTCCCGTCGTCGCGCTGAACTCCGGCTTCGACAACTGGAAACAGATGGGCATCTCGGCCTTCTTCGGGCAGGACGAGATCGTCGCGGGCACAGGCGGGTGAACGACTCCGAGCCGAAGGCGCCCAACGGACTCTCTGCGTCGTCCACGAACAGGGCAACGTGTCGCTGGAGGCACGCTGTGAAGGTGTCAAGCGGGGCCTGCAGGGCGGCGCCGTCGAGAACCTGTACGTCAACGGCAACGACATGCCGTCCGTCCAAGCGACCATCACCGCCAAGCTTCAAGAGGACCCCTCGATCGATCACATCCAGACCCTCTACTCAGGCATCGCGATGGCCGCGGTGCAGGCGAAGGAGCCCGCCGGTAGCGACGCGACCGTGACGACGTTTGATACCGACGCCCAGTTGGTGGACGCCATCAAAGCGGGTGACGTGGCGTGGCCGGTCGACCAGCAGCCCTTCCTGCAGGGGTATCTGGCTGTCGACAGTCTCTGGCTGCTGCTCAACAACCGCAACACCATCGGCGGCGGGCAGGCGGTGCTGACAGGCCCTACTTTCGTCGACGACAGCAACATCGATGTGATCGCTGACCTTGCCAAACAAGGAACCCGCTGAGCCTTATGCCAACAGCCCTACCGGCACCACGAACCCCGGATCCCACGACCGCACCGAAGCTCCGCTGGGCCGTCGTGGGACCGGGGTGGATCGGCCAACGCTTCGTCGAAGCGGTTACGACCCACACAGGCCAACACGTCGTCGCGGTGTCGTCCCGATCAGCCTCGCGCGCAGAGCGGTTCGCTGCCCAATGGGGCATCGACAAGTCCTACACCAGCTACGAGCTCATGCTGTCGGACCCCGATATCGACATCGTGTACATCAGCACCCCGCACATCGAGCATCACTCCTGCGCCCTCGCCGCATTGGCGGCCGGGAAGCACGTCTTGGTAGAAAAGCCGATGGGCATCAACGCTTCTGAGGCGCGCGAAGTCTTTCTGGTGGCTCAGCAGGCGGGCTTGTTCGCCGGCGAGGCGATGTGGTCGAAATTCCTGCCGAAGTTCGACGTCATCCGCCAGATCCTCGATGGCGGGGTCCTGGGCGAACTGCGCACGGTCGTTGTGGACAATGGCGAGTTCTTCAGGCCAGACCACCGCATTTACGATCCGCAACTGCTCGGAGGCCCGATGCTGGATATGGGGATCTATCCCGTCTCCTTCGCGCACTGGGTACTGGGCGCGCCCGAGGTGGTCCGCGCCATCGGGCAGCAGGCGAATGATCACATCAATGGCCAGTTCTCGGCCGTCCTGGGCCATGCCGGGGGTCACCAGTCGGCGATCAACACCACCATCATGGCCGACACCCCGCGCGACGCAACCATCGCCGGCGAGCTCGGCTACCTGTCGATACCCGGCCCCTATTACCAGCCCGGGCCGTTTACCATCCAGCTGCGCGATGCCGCGCCGATGACGTACGAGGAGCCCCGTGCCGGACACATCGGCGGGCTGCACTTCTCCGCTACCGAGGCGGCGCGAATCATCGGCGGCGGAGGAACAGCTTCGATCATCCATCCACCCTCGGCAGTCCTCGACACCCTCGACATGATGGACCGCATCCGCCACGACCTCGGAATAATCTACCCAGGAGAAGAACAGTGACCGTCCGCGTCGGTGTCATCGGAGTCGGCGTCATGGGCGCCGACCACGCCCGCAAACTGAACGGCTGTGTGGCGGGCGCGGCGGTCACCGCGGTTGCCGACGTCAATGCCGACGCCGCCGCGCGGATCGCCGCACAGATGCGCGGTGCGACGGTCCGCGAGAACGGCTTCGCGCTGATCGACAGCGACGATGTCGACGCGGTGGTCATCGCCTCGCACGATTCGACCCACGCCGACCTCGCGCTCGCCGCGGTGAAGGCCGGCAAGCCCGTACTGTGCGAAAAGCCTTTGGCACCGACGGCTTCCGAGGCGAGCATCGTGGTCGAAGCCGAGAGGGCCGCGCGCGGTTCGCTCATCGGCTTGGGTTTCATGCGACGGTTCGATCCCGCCTACACAGAGTTGAAGGCGGTCGTCGATTCCGGGGAACTCGGCCCGATCCTCGTGTCGCACTGCGTCAGCCGGACCGTCGAGGCCTACCCCGGCGGAGACTCGGCATCCACGGTCACCAACGCCGCCATCCACGAACTCGACGTGATGCCGTGGCTTCTCGGTTCGCCCGTCACGTCGGTCACCTGGCATTGCGGTAGGACCTCGAGCAGATCAGGGATGCGCCAGGACCCGCAGATCATGTTGCTGCGCACCGCTTCCGACGTTCTGATCACCGTGGAGGTATTTCTCAACGCCGGGTACGGTTACGACACCCGGTGTGAGGTCGTCGGGGAGGACGGCACCGCAGCACTGACCTTGCCCGCCCACGTGGTGCGGGATTCCCAGAGCACACGAGGTATCGGGTATCCGGAAAACTGGCTTTCCCGTTATGCCGACGCCTACCGCATCGAGTTGCAGGAGTGGATCGACTCGATCGAGAAAGGCCGGCCGTCGACATTGGCGACCGCCGAAGACGGACTGCAGGCCGCGCTCGTGGCCGACGCCGTCATCGAATCCATGAACAACGGCGGCGCCCCCGTGGCAGTCTCGTGAGGGCAATCATCCTCGACGGCACTGGTCACGAGGGCGTCGAAGAGATCCCGGACCCCAGTCCGGGCCCGACCGAAGTGGTCCTACGGGTCGACTTCTGGCGGCTGGAAAGGTTCGTACCACTTCCATTGTGCGTGTTCGCCGGTCGGGCCTTTACAGGGCGCGACGGCAGGGGGCGACGTGGTCGGTGGACGTGCCAGCGACCCTGGTGGTAGCGGGCCACCGTCGCTGTCGGTGACTGTCAGCTGGCCGGCCGTTCCCGTGATCGTGATGCCGCCGCGGTGGTGCAGCCGGTGGTGAAACGGACAGACCAGCACCAGATTCCACAATTCGGTGGGGCCGCCGTCCTCCCAGTGCACGATGTGGTGGGCATGAAGACCGCGGGTGGCTCCGCATCCGGGAACCACGCAGCAATGGTCGCGGAGCTCCAGCGCCAGGCGCAACCGACGGCTGATGGTGCGGGTCGTCCGACCCGCCCCGATCGGTTGGCCGGCACGTTCGAACCACACCTCGCAGGACGTATCACAGGTCAGGTATTGACGCTCATCTTCAGTCAGCAGCGGCCCTAGATGCAAGGAGCCCACGCGCCGTTCGACGTCAACGTGAACCACGACGGTGGTGTGCTGTCCGTGCGGGCGTCGCGCCACGTCGGCATCCCAACCGGCCTCCACCAGTCCCATGAACCCGTCGACGGAGGTCGGCATCGGGGGCACCTGATCCGAGGCACCGTCGGCGTGGTCGCGTTTCCATTCGGCGATCTGCGCATCCCGGTGCGAGGCCAGCGCGGCATCGAACTTCGCCGCCTCCACCCGCGACAGCCGGATCCGATACGTGGTGTACTCGCCGTCCTCAGTCCTGGTGATGGTGGGTTTCGGCGCGGGCTTCGGATCGGGGGGCCGCGGTTCGAGCTTCACCGCGGTACGCAACTGGGTGACCGTCGCCGATTCGGCGAACTGTGCGTAGTGCGCGTCCGAGCCGTCGGCGGCCCGCTCAGCGATGACCCCGACCTGGTCCAGCGACAACCTGCCCTCGCGCATTCCTTCGGTGCAGCGGGGAAACTGATCAACGCGGCGGGCGATCGCGACGACGGTTTCTGCGTTGCGCGGTGAGGTGCCCAATTTCCAGGCCACCAACGCCTCCATCGACCGGACACCGGTCATCCCCGCCAGCCCCTCTCGGTCGATCTCGGCGATGATCTCCACCAGCCGGCCGTCGATCGCGTTGCGCTGACCCGTCAGCTCCGCCACCTCCGCGAACAATTCCTCGAGACGCTCTTTCGGACCCACTTCAAGAGTGAAAGGTGCTGCGGTCGAGGACATAACGCCATCCTGGCAGAGGGGTACGACAATTCCGGCACACTGGCGAAGGTGGATCCGACGCCAACGACATGGACTTTGACGCAAGCAACAGACCTCCCCGAGGGGGTGGTCGGCTGGGACTCGTTCGGTGACGGCCCCGCGCGATATCGCGCCCGCACTCGCCCGACTCGGACGCCGCGTCTACGTCTTCGATTACCCCGGTAACGGGCAATCGGAGAAGCACGAACGCCAGGACCTCACGCTCGCGGCGCAGCAGGGACGCAACTTCGCCGAACTGCTACGGCAGTGGGGCTTGGACCGTCACAGCCTGGTGGCCTGCGACATCGGTGGCGCGACCGTACTGCGCGCACTACTGCTCGAAAACAGCGCGTATTCAGACGTCTTTCAGTTCGACGCCGTCACCGGCGGTGGCACTTGGGAACACGGCTTGTTCGGGCTCATCCGGCAGCACCACGAGGTGTTCGAACAACTTCCGGCCTACACCCACCCACGAAGCACTCGTCACCGCGCACCTGCGCAACGGCACCCACGCCGGGTACCGCCCCGGCGTCCTTGCGACATACCTGGCCCCGTGGTTGGGTGACGACGGCCAGGCGGCCTTCTACCGGCAGTACCGGCAACTCAGCCAGGGCGACACCGCCGACTACGAAAAGCTGCTGGGCACCGTCGACACCCCGGTGACGCTGTTATGGGGCCGGGACGACCGCATTCTTCCTGCGCCTCACGGTGATTGGATCGCACAGCGCATCCCCACCCGCAGCCTGACGTGGATCAGGGACGCCGGCCACCTCCTACCTGAGGATTAGCCCGCCCAACTGCTGGAGCGCCTGGTCGAACACCTCAGTCACAGTGAGAGCAGAGATACGGAGTAGGGGCCGAAGGTGTGACGATTGCGAGGTTCTCCAACTGCGCCTGTGCGATCAGCATCCGATCAAACGGATCACGGTGACGTGGCGGCAGTTCCGCCACCTGTAGCGCATGGCTGTGCCGGATCGGAAGGGCGACAACACCAGAACGACGCATACGGTCGGGGACGCACTCCGCCGAAGGCGCGGGCAACGCCAGTTTGCCGAGCCCGTACTTGACCGGTATTTTCCACCAGCTCGCCGAGATGCGACAACAATTCGTTGCTCATGTCTTCGAACATCGCCAGCACATCGTGCCGAATTCGGGTCGGCTCCGTCTGCAGCCCTAGCCAGACATGCGTGTCCAGCAGCAGCCTCATCCTTCAAACGCCCGTAGTTCGTCCTCTGGCTGCGGCGCGTAGAAGTTGTCGGGCACCGTGAACGAGCCTGCATCGATGCGGAACTCACGGCGCCTGCGCGCCCAGCTCGGCACCATCACCGCGACAGGCTCACCACCGCGGATGATGGTGATTTCCTCCCCGGCCTCGACCCTGCGCAGCAATCTGGACAGGTTCGTCTTGGCCTCGTGCACGCCGACTTCCATCCTGCCATTTTGGACTAAGTCCATGATGACGAATCGGACCCCCTAGTACCGCGTCTCCCCCAGCCACAGCACGTTTACACCGGTGAGTGAACGTTGCGTCTGATCGACCACACCCAGCACCGAGCGAATCGCCATGGCCCCCAGGAGATCCGGCAGCGATGCTGCGGCGGGTTGCGAAGAAGGCTTGGGCCGCAGCACGTCCCGCAGCGACGAGCCGGGCAGGTTCTCGATCTGCACCTTGGCGTCCACGTCAAGGCCGGCCAGCGCCTTGGCGCGCCGGATCGCGGTGCGCAGCCCGCCGAGCTCGTCGACCAGACCCCGCTGTAGTGCGTCGGCTCCGGTCCACACCCGACCCCGGGCGACCCGCTCGACGTCTTCGACGCTCATGCCGCGGCCGTCGGCGACCCGCGCGACGAAGTCGGTGTAGAACAGGTCGGCTTCGGCCTCGACGTGGGCCTGCTGCTCGTCGGTGAACGGCGCGTTGATCGACCAGGCGTCGGCGTTGGCGTTGGTACGCACCGTGTCCGACCCGACACCGAGACGGTCCTTGAGTTCGCGCGCGACGAACTTGCCCGTCACCACGCCGATCGATCCGGTGATGGTGCCGGGGTTGGCCACGATGGCGTCGGCGGCCATCGACACGTAGTAGCCGCCCGACGCCGCGACGGCGCCCATCGACGCGACCACCGGCTTGCCGCGCTCGCGGGTGCGCACCACCTCGCGCCAGATCGTCTCCGAACCGGTGACCGAGCCGCCCGGGCTGTCGACACGCAGCACGATCGCGGCGACGTCGTCGTCGGCGGCGGCCTGCCGCAGCGCCGCCGCGATGGTGTCGCCGCCGGAACTGGAGCTGCCCATCGGGGACATCTGCCGTCCGCCGCGGCCGCTGACGATCGGCCCGGCGACGGTGACGACCGCGACCTTGGGATGGCTCTTGATCGCCGGCACGGCCGGCTTCTTGGCGCGCGCGTAGCGCGCCAGGTACAGCCGGGGCGGGGCGTCGTCGCCGTCGGGATCGCCGGACTCCGCGGAGACACCCTCGGCGCCGACCAACTCCGCGATGCGGCCGTAGGCCTCGTCGCGGAAGCCGATGCGGTCCACGAGGCCGGCGGCCACGGCATCGTCGCGCAGCAGCGGCGCGCGGTCGGCCAGCGTGTCCAGGGCAGCACGATCCACCTTGCGTGAAGCGCTCACCGCATCCCACACCTGTGCGCGCAGCCCGTCCACCAGCGCGGTGTCGGCCTCGCGGTGCGCGTCGGTGTAGCGGTCCTGGGTGAAAAGGTTTGCCGCCGACTTGTATTCGCCGCGGGCGACGAACTGCGCTTCCACGCCGAGCTGGTCGAGCGCGTCCCGCAGGAACAGCGCGCTGGTGGCGAATCCGACCAGGCCCACGGTGCCCGACGGCTGCATCCACACCTCGCCGAACGCCGAGGCCAGATAGTAGGACAGCGTGCCAGGGTAGGTCTCGGCCCACGCCAGCGACGGCTTCTTGGCGGTGAACGCGACGATCGCCTCGCGCAGTTCCTGCACGGGTCCCGGTGGGGCGGCGTCGATCTGGACGCGGGCTATCAGACCGGCGACGCGGGGATCGTCGGCGGCACGGTGGATCGCGGCCACCGCCTCGCGTAGCAGCAGCGGTCTCCCGGCGCCGTTGATCAAGGCCATCGGGTCGAAGCCGGCCGATTCCGGCGGTGCGGTCTGCAGGTCCAGCTCGAGGACGCATCCGTCGGGCACGCCTTGGTGGCGGGCGGTGTCGAGCTTACGGGCGAAATCACGGACGTCGTCGAACCCGGGCACCCCGGACAGCAGAGAGAACATGGTTCGAGCGTACCGACGCCGAACGGGCGGTCAGCGCCCCAAGTACCGGCTGTACTGCGGGCAGTAGACGGCCACCGAGAGCCTGGTCAGGCCGACGGCCTGCTCGCGTTCGAGGCCGTTGCCCGCCAGCGTGTTGACCACCCCTCGCACCACCGGCACCGGGTTCGGGTTGCCGGTCAGCCCGGTGGTGAGCATCTCGCAGATCCGCTTGCCGACGGTCGGCGCGTCATCGTCGGCGCCCAGCGGAATCCCCATCGTGTTCACCGCATTGGTGAACTTCTCGTCTTGGGTCTCGGCGTGCGCGGTCGCGACACCGGAGAACATGGCGAGGCCGGCGGCGACCATCGCGGCGGCGAGGGTCCGACGGTGGCGAATCATGGCGTGCTCCTTGGCTGTATCCCCGGGCGAAGTGTAGTTCGTGATCGCCAACCGTGCCGTTACAGCAAAAACCCCTGCCGAAGCAGGGGTTTTTGTCGGACAGCCGAAATTACAGCTCGGTGACGGTGCCGCCGGCGGCGGTGATCGCCTCGCGGGCGTGAGCGCTGAACTTGTGCGCGGTCACGTCGACCTTGACGGTCAGCTTGCCGTCGCCGAGCACCTTGACCAGCACGTTCTTGCGAACCAGGCCCTTGGCCACCAGCTCGTCGACACCGACGGTGCCCCCTTCGGGGAACGCTTTGTTGATGTCGCCGACGTTGACCGGGGCGTACTCGGTGCGGAAGCGGTTGCGGAAGCCCTTGAGCTTGGGCAGCCGCATGTGGATCGGCATCTGGCCGCCCTCGAACGTCACCGGGACGTTCTTGCGGGCCTTGGTGCCCTTGGTGCCGCGGCCGGCGGTCTTACCCTTGGAGCCTTCACCGCGACCGACGCGGGTCTTGGCCTTCTTCTCGCCCGGGGCCGGGCGCAGATCGTGAAGCTTGATCGGAGCCATGGGTTCTAAACCTCCTCGACCGTCACCAGGTGGTGCACGGTCTTGATGAGTCCACGCGTCTGGGCGTTGTCCTCACGGACCACGGACTGGCGGATCTTGCGCAGCCCGAGCGTCCGCAGGGACTCCCGCTGCTTCCAGCGCGCACCGATGGTGCTGCGCACCTGGGTGATCTTGAGCTCTGCCATGATTTACGCCGTTCCCTCACGCGCGGCGGTGGCAGCCAGGGCCTCGGCCTCACGGCGGGCCTTGAGCATGCCAGCGGGCGCTACATCCTCAATGGGCAGGCCACGGCGCGCCGCGACCTCTTCGGGACGCTGCAGCAGCTTGAGCGCGGCAACGGTGGCATGCACCACGTTGATCGCGTTGTCGCTGCCCAACGACTTGGCCAGCACGTCGTGCACACCGGCGCATTCCAGCACCGCGCGGCACGCGCCACCGGCGATGACACCGGTACCGGGGCTGGCCGGACGCAGCATGACCACACCGGCCGCGGCCTCACCCTGGACCGGGTGGGTCACGGTGCCGCCGATCAGCGGAACCCGGAAGAAGTTCTTGCGCGCCTCTTCGACACCCTTGGCGATCGCGGCGGGGACCTCTTTGGCCTTGCCGTAGCCGACACCGACCATGCCCTTGCCGTCGCCGACGATCACCAGCGCGGTGAAGCTGAACCGGCGACCGCCCTTGACCACCTTGGAGACGCGGTTGATCGTGACCACGCGCTCCAGGTAGTTGCTCTTCTCGCGGTCGTCACGGCCGCCGCGGCCGCCACGATCGTCACGGCGTCCACGTCCGCCGCGGTCGCCCCTGCCACCGTCGCGGCCGTCGCTCGACGGCCCGCCGGCTCCTACAGCCTGCTCGGCCATCATGCATTCCTTCCGTTAATGGTCAGTCGGGACATCAGAACTTCAACCCGCCCTCGCGCGCGGCGTCGGCCAGAGCCGCGATCCGTCCGCCGTAGGTGTACCCACCACGGTCGAACACGACCTCGTCGATGCCCGCGGCCTTGGCACGCTCGGCGATCAGCTGACCGACCCGGGTGCTGGCGGCCTTCTTGTCGCCCTCGGTTGCCCGCACGTCGGCCTCGATCGAGGACGCCGCGGCCAGCGTGACGCCCGCAAGATCGTCGACCAGCTGCACGTGGATGTGCCGCGAGGACCGGTTGACCACCAGGCGCGGACGCTCGGCGGTGCCGGAGACCTTCTTGCGTAGACGCGCATGCCGGCGCAGCCGCGACGTGCGCCGCGTCTCGGAGATGCTCTTGCCGACCGGCGTGTGGCCGGCGGCCTCTTTGGCTTTGGTGTTGGTAGCCATCTACTACTTACCCGTCTTTCCGACCTTGCGACGGATCTGCTCGCCCTCGTAGCGGATCCCCTTGCCCTTGTAGGGATCGCTCTTACGCAGGCGGCGGATGTTCGCCGCGATCTGGCCGACCTTCTGCTTGTCGATACCGGAGATCGAGAACTTCGTCGGCGTCTCCACCGTGAAGGTGACGCCCTCGGGAGCGGTGATCAGCACCGGGTGGCTGTAGCCCAGGGCGAACTCGAGGTCGCTGCCCTTGGCCACCACGCGGTAGCCGACGCCGAAGATCTCCATCCTGGTGGTGTAGCCCTGCGTCACACCGGTCACCAGGTTGGCGATCAGCGTGCGGGACAGGCCGTGCAACGAACGGTTGCGCCGCTCGTCGTTGGGGCGGGTGACCACGATCGCGCCGCCCTCGTCACGGGAGACCGCGATCGGCTCGGCGACGTCGAGGGTCAGCGTGCCCTTGGGGCCCTTGACGGACACATTCTGTCCGTCGATCGTCACATCGACCCCGGTGGGAACCGGGACCGGCTGCTTTCCAATGCGAGACATGTATCTAGCCCTCCCTCACCACACGTAGGCGAGGACTTCGCCGCCGACGCCCTCGCGGGCGGCCTGGCGGTCGGTCCTCAGACCGGACGACGTGGAAATGATCGCCACACCGAGCCCGCCGAGCACGCGCGGCAGGTTGGTGGACTTCGCGTACACCCGCAGACCCGGCTTGGACACCCGGCGCAGGCCCGCGATGCTGCGTTCGCGGCTCGGGCCGTACTTCAGTTGCACCACCAGGGACTTGCCCACCCGGGCGTCCTCGGTGCGGTAGTCACTGATGTAGCCCTCGGACTTCAGGATCTCGGCGATGTTCGCCTTGATCTTGCTGTGCGGCAGGGTCACTTCGTCGTGATACGCCGAATTGGCGTTGCGCAGACGCGTCAAGAAGTCTGCGATCGGATCCGTCATGGTCATGACAGCCGGTTCACCTTTCTCGCGGCGGTTCCCGGTCGGGGCCTACCGCAACTGTCTTGTAGTGGTTGGCTGGCTTACCAGCTGGACTTCTGCACGCCGGGCAGCTCACCCGCGTGCGCCATCTCGCGCAGGCAGATGCGGCAGAGGCCGAACTTGCGGAACACCGAGTGCGGACGACCGCAACGGTTGCAGCGGGTGTAGGCCCGCACCTTGAACTTGGGCTTCTTGTTGGCCTTGATGACCAGAGCCTTCTTTGCCATGTGCTCAGTTCTCCTTGAACGGGAAGCCGAGCGCCCGCAGCAGCGCACGCCCCTCGTCGTCGTTCGTCGCCGAGGTGACGACGGTGATGTCCATGCCACGCGGGCGGTCGATGCTGTCCACGTCGATCTCGTGGAACACCGACTGCTCGTTGAGCCCGAAGGTGTAGTTGCCGGTGCCGTCGAACTGCTTGGGCGAGAGGCCGCGGAAGTCGCGGATACGCGGCAGCGAGATCGAGATCAGGCGGTCCAGGAACTCCCACATCCGGTCGCCGCGCAGCGTGACGCGCGCACCGATCGGCATGCCCTCGCGCAGCTTGAACTGGGCGATGGACTTGCGGGCCCGGCGGATCTCCGGCTTCTGACCGGTGATCAGCGTGAGGTCGTTGACCGCACCGTTGATCAGCTTGGCGTCGCGGGCGGCGTCACCGACGCCCATGTTGACGACGACCTTGGTGACGCCCGGGATCTGCATCACGTTGGCGTAGCCGAATTCCTTCTGCAGGGCGTCGCGGATCTCTTCGCGGTAGCGCTGCTTCAGGCGCGGCTGCGGCCGTTGATTCGACTCCGTCGAATGTGTCTTTTCAGTGGTGGTCATCAGATGTCCTTGCCGTTGGACTTGGCGATGCGGACCTTTTTGCCGGTCTCGTCGTCCTTGCGGAACCCGACGCGCGTCGGCTTGCCGTCGGAATCGAGCAGCATCACATTGGACACCGAGATCGGCGCCTCCTGCGTGACGATGCCGCCCGAGGACGCGCCACGCTCGGTGCGCGACTCGGGGGTGTGCTTCTTGATCCGGTTCACGCCCTCGACCAGAACCTTGTTGCGGTCGGGGTAGGCCACCAGGACCTTGCCCTTGGCGCCCTTGTCCTTGCCCGAGATGACGAGCACGGTGTCGCCCTTACGGACCTTCATCTACAACACCTCCGGGGCGAGCGAGACGATCTTCATGAAGCGCTTCTCGCGCAGTTCGCGACCGACCGGCCCGAAGATGCGGGTGCCGCGGGGGTCGTTGTCGTTCTTGATGATGACGGCGGCGTTCTCGTCGAACTTGATGTAGCTGCCGTCGGCGCGGCGGCGCTCCTTGACCGTGCGCACCACGACCGCTTTGACGACGTCGCCGCGCTTGACGTTGCCACCGGGGATGGCGTCCTTGACGGTCGCCACGATGACATCACCGATGCCGGCATAGCGCCGCGACGAGCCGCCGAGCACGCGGATGCACAAGATCTCCTTGGCGCCCGTGTTGTCGGCGACCTTGAGCCGCGATTCTTGCTGAATCACTAGATCTCCTCGACCTGGTTACTGTGTGCACGCAGGATTACCGACCCTGACGTGCGCGGTCTTTGTTCCCCAAGAGCACGCGGGGCTCTCTCCGCACGGAGACAACCGAGGTCTGCCCTAGGCAACCGTTACATACTAGGTGAGCTCGGGGAATGCTCCAAATCCCCGCGGAACGGACCGACACGGTGACCGGCACGAACTCTCCACGTATTCTCCACACAGCCTTCAAGCAACGCCCGCCGGTCCGGCGCAGCATCATTGTCGTGACGACCACACCGACCGCCAGATCCGAAGCGGCACAACGACTGCAGCACCCGTCCGGTACCGAGTTCGAGCGCGGGGTGCTGACTCTGGTCCCGATGCTGCACCGGCGTGCGCACGCCTACACCGGCAACACCGCCGACGCCGAGGACCTGGTGCAGGAGACCCTGCTCAAGGCCTATCGCGCGTTCCACACGCTGGGACCGGACCCCTACCTGAAGGCCTGGCTGCTGTGCATCCTGCGCAACACCTGGATCGCGAAGTACCGGGCCGCCCAGTGCCGGCCCGCCGAGGCGTTGACCGGGGAGTTCGACGACGACGCCGGACAGAGCACCTCCGCCGAGCAGCTCGCGCTGCGTGACGTCGCCGAACCCGGCCTGGTCGCGGCCATGGCCGAGCTGTCGGAACCGATGCGGCTGACCCTCTACTACACCGCGGTCGAGGGCATGTCGTGCCGCGAGGTCGCCGAGCTGATGGGGGTGCCCGAGGGAACGGTGATGTCGAGGATGCACCGGAGCCGGGCGCAGCTGCGCCGCCGACTCGGCCGGCGTACCACCACGCATCGCAAGCCGATGTGCGTGGCCGCGCTGTCCTGAGACTTGCGCGCGCGAAGGGCCGGCACCGGGGCTGCATGACGTGGCCGCGCCGTCGCTGCGGTACGGGAACCGGCCGTGCCAGGTGCCGGCCAGCGAGCAGCCGCCGTCGAGGTCGACGAGATCGGTCGGCAGGGCCCGGCTAGTCCTTGGCGAAGGCGCGGGCGAAGTCCCGTTCGAGGTCGGTGTACGGGGCGCCCGACACGTCCACGTTGACCCGCGAGATCGTCCCGCCGGTGAACGGGTTGGGCGGACGGTAGGCCGCCGATACCGGCGATCCGGTGTTGCGCCCGACGCTCAGCGAGGCCCCGGCGAGCCCGAAAGTCCCGGGGTGGACCCGCATCTCGGCCAACGCCGCGACCTGCGTGGTGTCGACGAACAGTGCCGCGTCGCCGATCGGAGTGTGGCTGCCCTCGGCGGTGCCGGTGCGGGTGAAGGTGAACCCGAGGGTGTGCGCACCAGGGGGCACCGGATCGGCCGCCGCGACGGTCTGCTCGTACTCGCCGAGGAAGTTGTAGCAGAAGTGCAACCGGCCGCCCTGCAGATACATGACGTAACCCCCGTGTGCCGCACCGTGTTTGACCACCACGCCGTCGGCACCGTCCGGACCGATGGTGACCTCGGCGAGCACCGCGAACGAGCGGCCGCGAAGTTCTACCACGGCGCCCATGCCGACGTCGGCGGTGCCGGGGTAGTACACGTAGGCGTTCCGCTCGCCGGCGAGGTAGGGACGCCACCGTGACATGGTCTCCAGGAGATTCAGGTCGCCCAACGGCAGTCCGTTGTACTTCTGAGCCTCGGCGAACCACAACGCCTTGAGTTCTTCGAGTCGTTCCGGATGTTCGGCGGCGAGGTCGCGGCACTGGCTGCGGTCGGCCTCGATGTGGAACAGCTCCCAGCGGTCGTCGTCGAAGTGCGACCAGCCGGCGGGCGAGGCCGCGTGAATGGTGTTGGCGAACCAGCCCCGGTGCCAGATGCCTCGCGTGCCGAGCATGGTGTAGAACTGCGTCTCCTTGCCGGTGGGTGCGGTCGGGTTATCCAGCGCCACTTTGAAACTGACACCGTCGAGGGGCTTCTGTGCGACTCCCCGCACCGTGGCCGGTGCGGTGATGTCGAGAAGGTCGTACACGGTCGGGGTGATGTCGCAGACGTTGACGTAGTTGTCCCGCACCTCGCCGTGCGCGGCAATACCATTGGGCCAGGAGATGATCGCCGGGTCGGCGATGCCGCCCTCATGTGAGGCGTAGCGCTTGAACAGCTTGTACGGCGTGTTGAACGCCATGGCCCACCCAGTCGGGTAGTGGTTGTACGTCGCGGTGCCGCCGAGTTCGTCATAGGCCTTCAGGCTCTCCGCCACCGAGTCGATGTAGCCGTTGAAGAACTTGACCTCGTTGACCGACCCGTTGGGCCCGCCCTCACCGCTGGCGCCGTTGTCCGAGATCACCACGATGATGGTGTTGTCCAACTGGCCGGACTCCTCCAGATAGTCCAGGATCCGCCCGATCTGGGCGTCGGTGTAGGACAAGAAGCCGGCGAACACCTCGGCCATCCGCTCGAACAATCGCTTCTCATCGGCGCTCAACGAGTCCCAGGGACGCACGGTGTCCTGGACCGGCCAGGGTTCTCCGTTGGGGCCCTTGACATCTGAGTACGGATTCATCGGCGAGAGTTCGGTGTCCGCCGGGACGATGCCGAGCCGCTTCTGGTTCTCCAGCACGATCTCGCGGTAGCGCTCGTAGCCCATGTCGAACACACCGGAATAGCGGTCGGCCCACTCCTTGAAGACATGGTGGGGAGCGTGGCCGGCACCCGGGCACACGTAGGAGAACCACGGCTTGTCCGGTGCGATGACCTTTGAGTCGCGGATGAACTCGATGGTCCGGTCGGCGAGATCAGCCGAAAGGTGGTAGCCCTCCTCGGGTGTCGCGGGCGGGGCCACGGGGTGGTTGTCGTACATCAGGTCCGGATACCACTGGTCGGTCTCACCGCCCATGAATCCGTAGAACCTCTCGAAGCCCCGCGACAGCGGCCAGTGCCGCTTGGTGGCGGCAAGGTTGGATTCCTCCAGCGGAGTCAGATGCCATTTGCCGATGCAATAAGTGTTGTAACCGTTCTCGGCGAGCACCTCCGAGAGCAGTGCGGTGTCGAACGGGATGCGGCCGTTGCAGTTCGGGAAACCGTCGGTGAACTCCTCGATGGTCGCCATCCCGACCGTGGTCGGGTTGCGTCCCGTCAGCAGCGAGGCCCGCGTCGGTGAGCACAGCGCGGCGGTGTGGAACTGCGAAAGCCGCACCCCACGTTCGGCGATGCGGCTCATGGTGGGCATCTTCACCAGCCCACCGAAGCAGTCCCAGGTGGCGATGCCGATGTCGTCCCAGACCAGGTACAGCACGTTGGGTGCGTCCGGTTGCGCCGTCGGCGCGGCGAACGGGCCCCAGTCCGGTTCAGAATCCCGGATGTCGACTTCGATCCTGCCCTTGAATTCCGACGTCACCTTCGGAGATTACACCGCTCGCCCGCTGGTCAGCCCGGGAACGAGAGACGATTGCGTCGGCGTACGTGCGAACCACAGGCCCACGGCGGCCAGCAGAAGCGTCCAGCCCAGCCACCCGCAGATGCCTGCGACGGCGTGTAACTAGCTGCCCTCACTACCCCGTAACCTGTTGTCCCACAACGGTTCAGTGCGATTATAGACACCGGGCTCAGGCATCACCGGGTGCACAGAAACCGCGCTCGTCGTCACGGACGTTCAGGACGCCGCCGCCTGCCACGCAACAGGATCGACACGACGGCCACGATGATCAGGATCGCCACCCCGGCTACCGCGACCCAGACCCACGACGGCGTCCCCGGGGCAGCGACCTGCGTGACGCTCTGTTCAGCCTCGATGACGGGTTCGGGCATGGTGTCGAGCATCACGGGTGGGGTGCCGGGCGCGCCGATGAGCGCCGTACCGGACAGCGACTGCCAGCGCCTGACATCGCTGCCCAGCCAGTCGAGCAACAAATCCAGTTGCTCGGGCGCGTTGTGGGACGTGGCAACCAGGACACTGCGCCTTCCGTCGTGGACCGTCTGCAGCGAACCGAAACCGAGCGCAGGATCGAGAGTCAGGGTGGTGGTCTCACCCGGCGCGTCGGCGCGCTTGACGGTGAGCTCGCCACCGTCCCCAGCCGCGACCGGGAGGGCGATTCCCGGATCTGTCCATTCATCAGGGCTGATAAGCACCGCCGGGGCACCGTCTGAGACGGCGTCGGCGAGCGACATCACCGCGGTGTCGATCGGTACCCCGCTGAGTCGCTGCAGGCCCACCATGATCGCGAAGGCCCGGCGAACGTTGTCGAACCCCTCGCCGACACCGACCACGGTCCGCGGCATGAGCGTCTGCGGCAGTGACTGAAACCCGCCCGGCACCGGCGAGGCAGCTGCTGTGCTCACGACCGGGCTGTCACCGTCGATGGTCAACGTTGCCGGCTCGAAGTCCTGGCAGTATCCGGTACCGCCGCTGATGTCGAGGGCGACCGTCATGTTCGTGAAGCGTTGCAGGAGGTGATCGGGGACATCGACCCACCGATCGATCTCGCCGCTCGAATCAGTGGGCCAACGGTCGATGTTCTCGTCACCGATGCTGATCACCACCTGTCCGCCGACGGATTGAGGCAGCGGAGTGGAGGACCCGCGCAGGTGCACCCGTATCCCGTGCACGGCGCGGCCGAGCCTGGTTTGATCCAGGCCGAGGTTGAGCTGAGGCTCCACAGCAGTGACAGAGCTACCAGGCTGACCGAGACCACGCAATGTCGTCTTGTCCCCCGGTAACTGAATATTCGAATCCGCCTGCCCGGCAACAGCCTTCGCTGAAAGCGCGAGCGGGGCGAGGTCGCCGGTCAGCAGTCGGGCCTGATTGGTCAACTCGTCGCCGGGGCCGCCGACACGCAGGGCGGGGACCCCGCCGGTGTCCAGCAACGAGAGACCGACGTCGTCGCCCTCGGCTACGACGACGTGGCGTGCGAGCGGACCGGATGGTTCCGTCGGGCCGGTTTGCCCGTTTGCCAGCGGAGCGACCGTCACGGTCGGATTCTGGGCGCCGTAGCGGGACGCGACGGCGGTCGCCAGCTGGACGACGGCATCGGACTCCGAGGGCGATGGTTGTTCGTCGACAAAGATCGTCAGCTGGCGCAGCACCGGGGGAAGGAAGTCGGCCACCGTCGAGGGCGTCTGCTCTGCCCCGGCGAAGGTGACGCTGGGGTCGCTGAGTTCGAGCGCGTTGGTCGGGTCCAGACAATATCCCTCCATCGGGAGCAGATATGTCCGCAACGTGACCGTGACCGCATTGTCGACGACATCGGCGCGGTCGAGCGGAATCGCGATAGGCGCTGGCGCACCTGGTGCGACATCGACTCGGCCGATCGTCCGTCCGTCCTGGATCGCGGTGACGGTCGCGGTCCGCACATTCACCGGCAGTTGCGTAAAAGCATTCAGTGCAACGGGTTCGAGTCCTTGCGATACGGGGAAGGTCACCGTCTGCGTGCCTTGGATTCCGTAAAACGCGAGGTTGGGCCGACCACCAAGCTGGACCAGCGGCAGGGTGGACTCCGACGAGACACCGGGGTCGCCGGGCGGCTGCGCACTTGCCATCGGGGATGTCAGCAAAATGATCGGGCAGATTGCGGTGAGCAACCGCGCAAGGATTGCAGTGTGGCGCTTCATTGCTGGTGAGCGTACCGGCATATGTCGCTGCGCAAACACTGTTATCACTGACGCGACGAAACCCCCGGCCGCCGGAGCGAACGGGGGTTTCGACGACGATCTGGTGCTACTTGGCCTTCTCGAGCACCTCGACCAGACGCCAGCGCTTGGTCGCCGACGTCGGCCGGGTCTCCATCAGCGAGACGCGGTCGCCGACACCGGCGTCCTCGTTCTCGTCATGGGCCTTGACCTTCTTGGTGGTCCGGATGATCTTGCCGTACAGGGGATGCGACTTACGGTCTTCGAGCTCGACGACGATCGTCTTCTGCATCTTGTCCGACACGACGTAGCCGATGGCGGTCTTGCGGCGACCGCGCGGCTTCTCGGTGGGCGGGGTGTACTTGGCGCCCTTCTGGGCGCCGGCGGTATCTGCCATCAGGAATCCTCACCTCCGGGTCCGGCGGCCAGACCCAACTCACGTTCACGCAGCACGGTGTAGACCCGCGCGATCTCCTGCCGGACCGTACGCAGCCGGCGGTTGTTGGCAAGCTGTCCGGTGGCCATCTGGAAGCGCAGGTTGAACAGCTCTTCCTTGGACTCGCGGAGCTTGTCGGTCAGTTCTTCGTCGGTGAGCTCGCGCAGTTCGCCGGGCGTCGTCCCAACTGCCATCAGAACTGCTCCTCTCTTGTGACGATGCGTGCCTTGATCGGCAGCTTGTGGATCGCACGAGTCAGCGCCTCACGGGCGATCTTCTCGTCCGGGTAGCTGAGCTCGAACAGGACACGGCCGGGCTTGACGTTGGCGACCCACCACTCCGGCGAACCCTTACCGGAACCCATGCGGGTCTCGGCGGGCTTCTTGGTCAGCGGGCGATCCGGGAAGATGTTGATCCACACCTTGCCGCCACGCTTGATGTGCCGGTTGATGGCGATACGCGCCGACTCGATCTGCCGGTTGGTGATGTAGGCATGGCCCAGGGCCTGGATGCCGTAGTCACCGAAGCTGACCGAGGTCCCGCCGCTGGCGATACCACGCTGCTTCGGGTGGTGCTGCTTGCGGTGCTTGACCTTGCGGGGAATCAGCATGACTAGCTCTCCGTATTCTGCGCTGCTGCGGCCTCGGTGCCCTGGGTCGCCTCGGCGACGGCGGGAGCCTCGGCGGCCCGGCCGGCATCGGTGCTCGTCGCGGTCGTGCCCGACGCGCCGCTGCGGCGCGGCCGGGTGCCGGACGGACGCTCACGACGCGGACGGTCCGCGGCGGGCGCGGCGGCGGTCAGCTCACGCTTGCCACCGACGATGTCGCCCTTGTAGATCCACACCTTGACGCCGATGCGGCCGAAGGTGGTCTTGGCCTCGTAGAGGCCGTAGTCGATGTCGGCACGCAGGGTGTGCAGCGGGACGCGGCCCTCGCGGTAGAACTCCGAGCGGCTCATCTCGGCACCGCCGAGGCGGCCCGAGCACTGCACCCGGATGCCCTTCACGTTGGGCTGACGCATCGCCGACTGGATCGCCTTGCGCATCGCGCGGCGGAACGCCACACGGTTGCTCAACTGCTCGGCGACACCCTGCGCCACCAGCTGGGCCTGGCTCTCGGGGTTCTTCACCTCGAGGATGTTCAGCTGGACCTGCTTGCCGGTCAGCTTCTCCAGGTCGGCGCGGATGCGGTCGGCCTCGGTACCGCGACGGCCGATCACGATGCCCGGACGCGCGGTGTGGATGTCCACCCGGACGCGGTCGCGAGTGCGCTCGATCTCGACGTCGGCGATGCCGGCGCGCTCCAGGCCGGTGGCCAGCAGCTTGCGGATCGCGACATCTTCCTTGATGTAGTCCGCGTACTGCTTGTCGGCGTACCAGCGGGACTTCCAGCCGGTGGTGATGCCGAGCCGGAAGCCGTGCGGGTTGATTTTCTGGCCCACTACTCCGAGCCCTCCTTCGAGTTATCGGCTGCTGCGGTCTTGGAGGACGCAGCCTTGCTGGCCTGCGCACGACGCGCGCGCGCCGCCGAAGCCGAAGCTCCCTGTTTCTTCTGCGGACGGCTTTCCACGATCACCGTGATGTGGCTGGTGCGCTTGCGGATCCGGAACGCACGCCCCTGGGCGCGCGGGCGGATGCGCTTGGCGGTCGGGCCCTCATCGGCGTGGATGGTGGCGACCACCAGCGTGGTCGGGTCCAGTCCCTCGTTGTTCTGCGCGTTGGCCGCGGCGCTGGCGATCACCTTGGCGACCGGCTCGCTGGCCGACTGCGGGGCCCAGCGCAGGATGTCGAGGGCCTCCTCGACGGTCTTGCCGCGTACCAGGTCGATGACACGGCGCGCCTTGGTGGCCGAGATACGCACGAAGCGTGCCTTGGCCTGCGCAGACGGATACACGGTGCCTTGCAATGCAGTAGTCATCTCTAGCGCCTCTTGGACTTCCGGTCGTCCTTGATGTGACCCTTGAAGGTCCGGGTGGGGGCGAACTCGCCCAGCTTGTGCCCGACCATCGCCTCGGTGACGAACACCGGGACATGCTTGCGACCGTCGTGGACGGCGAAGGTGTGCCCGATGAAGTCGGGGATGATGGTGGACCGACGGGACCAGGTCTTGATGACCTGCTTGGTGTTCTTCTCGTTCTGGACGTCGACCTTCTTGAGCAGATGGTCGTCGACGAACGGGCCCTTCTTCAGGCTGCGTGGCATCGCTTTACTCCCTAGCGCTTCTTGCCGGTGCGCCGGCGACGGACGATGAGCTTGTCGCTCGCCTTCTTCGGCTTGCGGGTACGGCCCTCGGGCTTGCCCCACGGGCTCACCGGGTGGCGGCCACCGGAGGTCTTACCCTCACCACCGCCGTGCGGGTGGTCGACCGGGTTCATCACGACACCACGGACGGTCGGGCGCTTGCCCTTCCAGCGCATGCGGCCGGCCTTGCCCCAGTTGATGTTGGCCTGCTCGGCGTTGCCGACCTCGCCGACGGTGGCGCGGCAGCGCACGTCGACGCGGCGGATCTCACCGCTGGGCATACGAAGTGCGGCGTAGGTGCCTTCCTTGCCGAGCAGCTGGATCGACGCACCGGCCGAGCGGGCCAGCTTGGCGCCGCCGCCGGGACGCAGCTCCACCGCGTGGATCAGCGTGCCCGCGGGGATGTTGCGCAGCGGCAGGTTGTTGCCGGGCTTGATGTCGGCGTTGGCGCCGGACTCCACGATCGCGCCCTGCTTGAGTCCCTGCGGCGCGATGATGTAGCGCTTCTCGCCGTCCAGGTAGTGCAGCAGCGCGATGTTCGCGGTGCGGTTGGGGTCGTACTCGATGTGCGCGACCTTGGCGTTGACGCCGTCCTTGTCGTGCCGACGGAAGTCGATCACCCGGTAGGCGCGCTTGTGGCCGCCGCCCTTGTGCCGGGTGGTGATCCGGCCGTGTGCGTTACGCCCGCCCCTGCCGTGCAGCGGACGAACCAGCGACTTCTCCGGGTGATCGCGAGTGATCTCGGCGAAGTCGGAGACGCTCGAGCCGCGGCGACCGGGGGTCGTCGGCTTGTACTTGCGAATTGCCATGATTCTGTGGGTCTCCCTGCCGGCTAGGCCGGCGCTCCGAACAGGTCGATGGGCTTGCTTCCGGCCGCCAGCGTCACGATCGCGCGCTTGGTGCCCTTGCGCTGGCCGTAGCCGATGCGGGTGCGCTTGCGCTTGCCCGGCCGGTTGGCGGTGTTCACCGAGTCGACCTTGACCTTGAAGATCTTCTCGATCGCGATCTTGATCTGGGTCTTGTTGGAGTCCGGGTGCACGATGAACGTGTAGACGTTGTCCTCGATCAGTCCGTAGGACTTCTCCGAGATCACCGGCGCCAAGATGATGTCGCGGGGATCGGTCACGGTAGCCATCAGGCCGACACCTCCTCGGTCTTGGTGTTCGCTGCGATGTACGCGTTGAGTGCCTCGACGCTGAAGATCACGTCATCGGCCTTGAGCACGTCGTAGGTGTTCAGCTGATCGGGCGAGATCACGTGCACACCAGGCAGATTCCGCACGCTCAGGACGCTGGTCTCGTCGGCGCGGCCGATCACCACGAGCACCTTGTGGTTTCCGGACGCGCGATCGGCTACAAGCGTGGCCAGGAACGACTTCGCGCTCTTGGTCGACGGGGTCTGACCCTCGACGATCTCGGTGACGGCGTGGATCCGGTCGTTGCGGGCCCGATCAGAAAGAGCCGAGCGCAAAGCCGCGCGGATCATCTTCTTCGGGGTCCGCTCGCTGTAGTCGCGCGGCTTGGGGCCGTGCACGACGCCGCCGCCGGTGAACTGCGGCGCCCGGATCGAGCCCTGGCGGGCGCGGCCGGTGCCCTTCTGGCGGTACGGCTTCTTGCCGCCGCCGGAGACCTCACCGCGGGTCTTGGTCGAATGCGTGCCCTGGCGCTTGGCGGCCAGCTGCGCGTTGACCACCTGGTGCATCAGCGCGATGTTAGGTTCCACGTCGAAAAGCTCGGCGGGCAACTCGATGTTGCCGTCCGTCTCCCCGGCGGGGGTCCTCACCTCAATGTTCAAAGTCATGCCTTCTCGCCTCGCTTGATTGCGCTGCGGACAACCACCAGACCGCCGTTGCGTCCGGGGATGGCGCCCTTGATCAACAGCACGCCGTTCTCGGCGTCAACCTTGTGCACCTTCAGGTTCTGGGTCGTCACGCGGTCGCTGCCCATCCGGCCCGACATGCGCGTGCCCTTGAACACCCGGCCCGGGGTGGCGCAGCCACCGATCGAGCCCGGCCGACGGTGCACGGCCTGGGCGCCGTGGCTGGCGCCCTGGCCACGGAAGCCGTGGCGCTTCATGGTGCCGGCGAAGCCCTTGCCCTTGCTGGTGCCGGTCACGTCGACGTAGGCGCCGTCGGCGAAGATGTCCGCCGTCAGCTCCTGGCCGACCTCGTAGGCGGCCGCTGCTTCTTCGCTGTCGAGCCGCAGCTCGGCGAGGTGGCGGCGCGGGTTCACACCAGCGGCCGCGAACTGGCCCGTCACCGGCTTGTTCACCTTGCGCGGGCTGATCTCGCCGTAGGCGAGCTGCACGGCGCTGTAACCGTCACGCTCCGGGGTCCGGATGCGGGTCACGACGTTGGGCCCGGCCTTGACGACCGTCACCGGCACGACCTTGTTGTTCTCGTCGAACACCTGCGTCATGCCCAGCTTGGTGCCCAGAATGCCGCGCCGCGGTGCGGCCGAATTGCTATTGCTAGCCATTTCTCGGGAATTCCTTTACTGGATGTTGACGTCGACGCTGGCCGGCAGATCGATGCGCATCAGCGCGTCGACCGTCTTCGGCGTGGGGTCGAGGATGTCGATCAGCCGCTTGTGGGTGCGCATCTCGAAATGCTCCCGCGAGTCCTTGTACTTGTGCGGGGACCGGATGACGCAATACACGTTCTTCTCGGTCGGCAGCGGCACCGGGCCGACCACGCTGGCTCCCGTCCGGGTGACCGTCTCGACGATCTTGCGCGCAGAGGCGTCGATCGCCTCATGGTCGTAGGCCTTGAGCCTGATGCGGATCTTTTGTCCCGCCACGCTTCTCCTACCTCACTACTAACAGCCCGAAATCGGGCCTGGCTGTGCCGCCGCTGTTTACCTGTCTGTGGTTCACCGGTCCACGCGGTCGGGTGTGTCGCCCGTTCGCACACTCTTACGCGGCTGAATTCGTCGCGATCAAGGTTGATGGACCGGATACGCCCCGCGAGGGGCGCTGGTCGCATGCCCGACCAGGCGAACCTGGCCCAAGGCAACCCGAACAGTATGCCTCAGAACCGGGCCTGCTCCAAATCCCTGGTGGTCGGCTTTCCCGGGCGACCGAGCGCTATTCCAGGCTTGCCCAGAACGGGCACTGATGCACCTCGCCGAAGTCACCCACCATACGGCTGCCGTCGGGCTGCAGCGACATGACCTGCTGCACGTCAGGACCGAGCGGCGGCCATCCCGGCAGCCCTGGGGCGCGGGGCGCTCCGGTCCTCACGAACGCCGCCCAGAAATCGATCATCTGATCACTGAGCCTGATCTGCGCCTCGTCGGGCGGTGAGGCGCCGCCGACATCGAACAGGTAGCGCAGTTCCAGCGAGTGGCTGGCCCCGACCGGGAACGGCAGCGTCCGCAGCGGCTCGGGCGCCGGCGCGTTGCGGTCGTTGAACTCGTAGAAGAAGACGTCGGCTGCCCGGCTCAGCTCCCGGGCCCAGCGCTCGTTGGGACACGCCAGGACGCCGTCGGTGACGGTCGCGGCGTAGGCCAGCGCGACGTCGGGGTAGGCGTCCAGCGGATAGCGTCCGGCGACGGCGTGCGCATCGGCACCGAAGGTGTCGGCGAGCAGACGCGGGTAGTCCTGCGGCAGGTAATCCCGGCCGTCGCGCAGGCGCTGCAGCGCGACGAACAGCGTCCACTCGTCGCGCGTCGTGCCCATCAGCACCGGCACCGGGGCCGCACGGCGTTCGCCGAACGCGTCGACCGGGTCTTCGGGTAACACGGCCGAACCGGTCACGGGCCCGCTCAACCGATCGTCGCCGATGCCGTAGTACCAGACCGGGGTGCGCAGCTTGTTACCCGCAAGCGCGCGCAGACACTCGGCGGCCGTCGCCGGATCCGCGCATCCCGCCCCGGCGGCGTACTCGATGCTGCGTTGCTCGGCGACCGGCAGCGGGAGCTGGGCCTGGCACGGTCCGCTCATGATGATCGCCGCGTCGAACAGGCCTTGCGAATCCGGTGCGACCAGGTGATCGCACACCGACATGCCGCCGGCGGACTCCCCCGCCACGGTGACCCGGCCCGGGTCACCGCCGAAGTTCGCGATGTTCTCGCGGACCCAGCGCAACGCGGCCTGCTGGTCGGCCAGTCCGTAGTTGCCGGCCCGCCCGGGCGCTGCGAGCGAGGGGTGGGCCAGGAAGCCCAGCGCTCCGAGCCGGTAGTTGACGGTGACCACGACGATGTCGCCGCGCGCGGCCAGCCGCCGCGCGTCGTAGATGCCGCCGCTGCCGGCGACGAACGAGCCGCCGTGGATCCACACCATCACCGGCCTCGGCTCATCGGTCCCGCCGGCCGGCGTCCACACGTTGAGGTTGAGGCAGTCCTCGTCGGTCTGCCTGCCGAGTTCCAGGTCGCCGGACAGGTCCTGCAGGCATCGCGGCCCGAGCGCGGTCGCGTCCCTGACGCCGTCCCACGCCACCGCAGGTCGCGGGTCCTGCCACCGCAACGGTCCGACAGGTGCTGCGGCGTAAGGGATTCCGGCGAACAGACGATGGTCCTCGGCGACGGTGCCGCGCACCGCACCCGCCGCGGTCGGCACCTGCGCGGGATCGCCGGACGGGGCCGTCACCGGGCCGGGGGCGCCCGCGTCGCCTCGGCCGCATGCGACCAGCAGCGCGAGCAGAGCCAGCACGGCGAGCCGTCGAGTGGGCACGAGTAACGAGCGTAGCCGCGATCTCCGGCGGGCTGCTCCGGCGATCCGGAATTCACTGCGCCGATTCCTCCGGCGTGGTGGCGCCGATCACATAGACTGTGCTTGACACCTGTCAAGCACAGTTTGTGAGGAGCCCCGTGAGCACACCGACGATGGACCGGGAGTCGCTGGAAGCGGCGAAGGTACTGGCGGACCCGACGGCCTACGCAGACGACGAGCGGCTGCACGCCGCACTGTCGCATCTGCGCGCCAACCACCCCGTCGCCTACGTCGAGCACGGCCCGTACCGGCCGTTCTGGGCGATCACCAAGCACGCGGACATCATGGCGATCGAGCGCGCCAACGACCTGTTCCTGTCGGAGCCGCGCCCGCTGCTGGTCACCGCCGAGGCCGACGACCTGGCCAAGGCCCAGCAGGAGATGGGGGTCGGCCTGCGCACGCTGATCCACATGGACGACCCACACCACCGCAAGGTGCGTACCATCGGCGCAGACTGGTTCCGCCCGAAAGCCATGCGGGACTTGAAGGTTCGCGTTGACGAGCTCGCCAAACGCTATGTCGACAAGATGCGCGACATCGGCCCGGAGTGCGATTTCGTCACCGAGATCGCGGTCAACTTCCCGCTGTATGTGATCCTGTCGCTGCTCGGTCTGCCCGAAGACGACTTCGGCCGGATGCACATGCTGACCCAGGAGATGTTCGGCGGCGACGACGACGAGTACAAGCGCGGCACCACCCCAGAGGAACAGATGGCCGTGCTGACCGACTTCTTCAACTACTTCGCGGCCCTGACGGCCTCGCGGCGGGAGAACCCGACCGAGGATCTGGCCTCGGCGATCGCCAACGGACTCGTCGACGGCGAACCGATGTCGGACATGGACACGCTGTCCTACTACGTCATCGTCGCCAGCGCCGGCCACGACACCACCAAGGACGCGATCTCGGGAGGCCTGCTCGCGCTGATCGAGAACCCGGGCGAATTGGCCCGTCTACAAGGCGATCTCAGCCTGATGCCGACCGCCGTCGAGGAGATGATCCGCTGGTCCACCCCGGTCAAGGAGTTCATGCGCACCGCCGCCGAGGACACCACGGTGCGCGGTGTGCCGATCGCCAAGGGCGAGTCGGTGTATCTGGCGTACGTGTCGGCGAATCGCGACGAAGAGGTTTTCACCGACCCGTTCCGGTTCGACGTGGGCCGAGATCCCAACAAACACTTGGCCTTCGGCTACGGCGTGCACTTCTGTCTCGGCGCGGCGCTGGCCAGGATGGAGATGAACAGCCTGTTCAGCGAGCTGCTGCCGCGGCTGGAGTCGATCGAGCTCGCCGGCCGGCCCGAGTTGTCGGCGACGACGTTCGTCGGCGGGCTCAAGCACCTGCCGGTCCGGTACTCGTTGCGCTGAGCGCGGCGGTCGCCAGGAAGCCGTCGACGGCGGCGATGGCGACGGTGCGGTAGTCGAAGTCGACCAAGGTGCTGATCCGGCCGAACGCCAAGGGACCGATCAGCAGCGCGAACGCCGTCGCGCGATCGACAGATCCCAGCGCCGCCGCCGCGTCCGGGCTGTCGAACACCGCGTCGAACGGCGCGGAGTACTGCTCGGCGATGCGTTCCCGCAGTGACCGCACCCCGTCTCCGCCGCCGGCGCTGGGCACCACGCTGATGTCGGGCCCCAGTGACAGCCACGCCATCGCGGTCAGCGTGGTCGGCGCCTCGGCGATCGAGTCGGCCCACCCCGCCACGATCGCGATCAGACGGTCCCGCAGGCTGCCCTCGGCCGGCGGCATCGGCGGCGGCGGGATCAGACCCGTGAACGCCGCCGCCACCAGATCGTTGCCGCTCGGGAAGTGGCGGTAGAGGGTAGCCCGCGCGACGTTGGCCTTGCGGGTGACGGCGTCGATGGTCACCGCGCTCGGTCCGCCGGCCCGCAGCAGTGCTGTCGCCGCCTCGAGCAGCCGGGCCTTCGATCGCGCCGGCCTCGGGTCACCACTTACCGCGGTCATGTTTCCTGCACCTCCACTGAGGGAACGAGACTACTGGTCTTGCTACGAGACTGATAGTCTCGATTCCACGCTTTTGAGACTGTCGGTCTCGAACCCTGCTGAAGAGAGACGACATGGTCGACACCCTTCCTCGCTCTGACCAGGATATGGATGCCGAGGTCGCCGCGCTGTCACGGCGGGCGCGAATCTGGCTGCTCATCGTCGCGAGCGTCGACGTCGTCATGGTCATCGCGTCGATGGTGGCGCTCAACGCCGCGCTTCCCGACATCGCGGTGCAGACCTCGGCGACCCAGACGCAGCTGACGTGGGTCGTCGACGGCTACACCCTCGCACTGGCATGTCTGCTGCTGCCCGCCGGCGCGATCGGTGACCGGTACGGCCGGCGCGGCGCATTACTGGTCGGACTCGCGATCTTCGCCCTCGCCTCGGCGGCGCCGGTGTTCTTCGACAGTCCGACTCAGATCATCGCCTCCCGGGCCGTCGCAGGTGTCGGTGCGGCGCTGATCATGCCGGCCACGCTCTCGCTGCTGACGGCGGCATTCCCGAAGTCTGAGCGCAACAAGGCCGTCGGCATCTGGGCCGGCGCCGCAGGGTCGGCGGCAATAGTCGGCTTCCTCGGCACAGGCGTTCTGCTGCACTACTTTTCGTGGCAGTCGATCTTCTACGCCTTCGCCGGCGGCGCACTGCTGATGTTTATGTTGACCTGCACCATCGGCTCGTCACGCGACCAGACCGCAGCCCCGATCGACTGGCTCGGCGGGGCGTTGGTCGGCATAGCGATCGCGGTGTTCGTGCTCGGCGTGGTCGAGGCACCCGTGCGCGGATGGACCGATCCCGTGGTCCTCGGGTGCATGGCCGGCGGCGTGGCACTGGCCGTGTTGTTCGCCGTCGTGCAGCTGCGCCGGACCCACCCGCTGCTCGACGTGCGACTGTTCCGACGACCGGATTTCGCGACCGGCGCGGTGGGGATCACATTCCTGTTCCTCGCAAACTTCGGGTTCTTCTTCGTCGAGATGCAGTTCATGCAGCTGGTCATGGGATACACAGCCCTGCAAACCGCATTCGCGTTGTCGCCGTTGGCTGTTCCGATTCTGATCTTCAGCGCCTGCCTGCACCTCTACCTTCCCAGGGTGGGGCTACGCTTCGCCGTCAGCGTCGGCCTGCTGCTGATCGCGGTCGGGTTGTTCATGATGCGGTACCTCGATGCGGACTCCACCTTCATCGACCTGATGTGGCCCATGCTGATCGCCGCATCGGGCATCGGATTGTGCACGGCGCCGACCACGTCGGCGATCATGAACGCGGTACCCGACGAGAAGCAGGGTGTCGCGTCGGCGGTCAACGACGCGACCCGCGAGGTCGGTGCGGCGCTCGGTATCGCCGTCGCAGGCTCGATTCTGGCTGCCGTCTACCACAGCTCCCTTGCGCCGAAGCTGACCGCGTTCCCGCAGCAGGTGCGGGACACCGCGACGGACTCGCTGGCCTACGCCCTGTCGATCTCCGATCAGCTCGGGCCGCAGGGTGACCATCTCGCCGGACTTGCCCAGAGCGCGTTCATGCACGCCGCGGACCAGGCACTTCTGGTGCTGGCTGGGGCCGTCCTTGCCGGATCTCTGTTCATAGCGGTGTGGGCGCCGGGACGCGACGGGCAACAGTGGGCGGCCCTGCGGCGGCGCCGGTCAGCGCCTGGCGAGGATGCTCCTTAATCTGCGCTGACGAACTCGGCGGCGCGGTGGCCCGCCATCACGATCGTCGCGTGCGGTCCCCGGCTGGGAATGTCCGGCAGGATCGATCCGTCGACCACCCACAAATTCGACACGCCGTACACCTGGCAGCGCTCGTCCACGACGGCGCCCATCTTGGCGGTGCCGCACAGGTGCTGCGACGTCGCCCAGGATGCGTCGGATCGGATTGTCGGGTCGGCGATTTCGTGTGCCAGCCGAGTGCCCTCGCGCAGCAGTTCGACATCGGCGGGTTCGCTGTCGTAGCGGTGCTCGATGACCGGAGCGGCCTCGGGATCGGCCGAGGTGATCCTCACCCGACCCCGGGAGCGTGGCCGCATCAGCGTGACACCCAGATGCGGCTGATCGGTCGGGTCGTGGCGGCGGCCGGTCATCATGGCGCCGAATCCCGCGGTGTAGGGCCGGATCTCGATGCCGTCCCCGGTCGTCAGCACCGCCTCCAGCGGCGGCACACCGTGGGTGGGCGGCCAGGTCACCGGCAGCACCCACTCTGGGTGGTCGATGGTGTCGACGCCGACGGGAAGGTCGATCTCGACGTCGACGCCTGCCGCCCTCAGGTCCCGCTGCGGGCCGACGCCGGACACCATCAGCAGCTGGGCCGAGGCGATGGCGCCGGCGCACAGCACGATCCGGTCCGCGGTCAGAGTCACCGCCCCATCGGGCCCTGAACAGTCCACCCCGACCACCCGCCCCGCCGAGAACCGCAGCCGTCGCACCCGGGTGTCGGTCAGCAGCTCGAGGTTGGCACGCTGCAGCGCCGGCTGCAGGAACGCTCCTCCGGGGCCGACCCGGGTGCCGCCGTTGATGTTCAGCGGCACCGCCCCGACTCCCGGCGGCACCGGCTCGCCGGGGGCCGATGCGTTCAGGTCCTCGATCCACGCGAATCCCGCCGAACGGCACGATTCCACGAATTTCGCTGTGCAACCATCGAATTCGGCGACCCTGCGCACGGCGATCGGCCCGGACGAACCGTGCAGCGGGCCGTCGAAATCCAGGTCGGTCTCGATCGCGACGAAGTGCGGGAGCACGTCGCGCCAGGACCAGCCGTCGAGTCCCCACCCGTCCACGTCATCCGGCAGGGCCCGGCAGAAGTACCCGCCGTTGACCGCGCCGGAGCCGCCGACCACCGCTCCGCGCATGATGTGCGCGTGCCGTTCGGGGTGGTCGGTGAGCACGGTCCGGTAGCGCCGGACCACCGAGCTGGCCACCCCGATCGGCAGCCGGAGGCCGTCGGTGATCTGGCTGCCCACCCTGGGGTCGAACGGTCCGGGGCCGGCCTCCACCACCGTGACCTGGCAGCTGTCGTCGGCGGAAAGACGTTCGGCAAGCACCGATCCGGCACTCCCGGCGCCGATGATCAGGAATCGCACTAGGTTCGGATCTGCGGTTTCAGGGCGCCGGCGTGACGCTCGCGGATGACACCGGTCCACAGGCCCAGCCCGTAGGCGACGTCGTCGAGCCGCTTGAGCAGCAGGTAGGTCACCGGCCCCACCCGCTTGGTGTCGTCGTCGGCGTGGCCGTGGCGGGAGGCCCAGTCGAACACGCCGTCGAGCACCGCGGCGACGACCACCACCCGGCGGCAGCGCCGCGACAGCACCGCGGCGACCAGTGCGATCGGCCAGTAGTGCCGGCAGATCGCCGACGCGAGCTGCAGCGCCGCCGACCACAGCCCCTGCGCGGCCACCACCGCCACCTCCATCGGCTCGGTCTGCACGCTCGCCAGCGACTTCGCGATCCGGCGGCCGGTGACCACGGCGACCACGATCGAGGCCAGGTAGCCGATCCCGGACCCGAGCGCGACGAGCATCCACACCACCAGCGTCCAGCCCGAGATCACCAGCGGTGCGGTCTTGCCGGGATGACGGATGGTCAGCGGAGCGGCCGAAGAACCATAGAAAGACTTGCGGGCGAACCACTTTCGTAGCTCAGTCCGGTGATCGTGGGCCACCATCGCGATCGGCTCGTAGCGCAGGCGGGCACCGGCCTCGTTGAGGCGCCAACACAGGTCGACGTCCTCTCCGGAAACCAGTGATTCGTCGAATCCTGCGACCTCCAGCAGCGCGCTGCGCCGGCAGATGATCGCGGCGCTGGGCACATAGGACACCGTGCCGAAGGGGACGACCGGGGCCTCGCGCAACCCCAGATCCAGCGACGAGCGCACCGCCTCGTAGCGGGCCACCACGCTGTCGGACTGGTTGAGCGCCACGATCCGCGGCGCCACCAGGGCCACGGCCGGGTCGCAGAAATGCCCGAGCAGCGCCTCCAGCCAGCCCTTGCGCGGGACCACGTCGGAGTCGAGGAATGCGACGAGATCGGTGGTGCACATCGCCAGCCCGGCATTGCGGGCCGCCGCTGGACCCTTGCTCCTGTCGTGGCGCAGCACCCGGACTTCGCAGCGCATGTCCGCGAAGTCGGATTCGGCCACGGGCACCGCCGAACCGTCGTCGACGATCACCACGCGCACCCCGCGCAGCGCCGCGACCAGCCTGATGAGCCCAGAAGCATTGTCACGCACCGGGATCACGACGGTGACGTCGCGGTGCGAAGGTCCGCTGAGCGGCCGCGGATGCGCGACGGTGGCGTCGAGCAGCGTGCGGGCGAGCTGGGCGCTGACCGCGTCGTGCACTTCCAGCCTGCCCCCGGTGAGCATGGTCTGGGCGGCCGGCGCGAGCCGCAGCAGGCGAGTCGGCGAACCACCGAGCAGGGCGGCGCCCTCACCGAGCACCCGCACCCGCCGGTCCACCTGGACGGCGAAACCGTCCGGAAGCCGAGGCCCCGTCATGTCAGCATCCCCTCGCGGTCAGGCGCCCATCGACGGACCCGAACCGCACACGCATCGACCATTTCGGCAAAGATCCTCCTCCCCTCCTCCGCGGTCGCCGTGGTGGGGTCCCCCAAGATCCCCAGCGAACTCACAGCGGCCACTCCCCTACGGAGCATCTCAGGCATCAGCTCCGACAGCGGCGCCCGATTACCGGGCACCAGTTCATCCTGCCTGACGGCTTCCGGTGAGATATGTAGCAATACGGATGTTTCGGTGTGCCCGGCATGCGCGTCGGCGTTCCTCGACGTGCAGGACGACCAGACCACGTCCCGTCCCTCGTACCGCAGCAGGCTCACCGCACGGCGCAGCGCCTCGACGTTCCCGCCGTGCCCGTTGACGAACACCACCCGCGGCGCCCAACGGCACGCGGAGCGGGCGAATTCGGTGAGCAGTTCCGCCAGTACCGGTGTGCCAATCGAGACGGTTCCGGCGAATCCTTCGTGCTCACCGCTGGCGCCGTAACCGACGGCCGGCGCGACGATCCACTGCGCCCGCTGCCCCCGGTTCTCGTCCCGCAGCCTGGTCACCAGCGCGTCGGCGACCGCTGTCGCGATCCGGGTGTCGGTGTCGAGCGGCAGATGGGGTCCGTGCTGCTCGGTCGAGCCGACCGGAACGATCAATGCGGGCGTCTGCTCGGTCAGTGTGTGGTGCAGCTGCCTCGACGTTGAGTTCCCGAGCTCACGGGGGAAGACCACGCGACGATGGTAGGCCGAATTCACCTGGCGTGCGCCGAATGTTGGTGCATGCGAAGCAACTTATTTCCCGAACTGCGCGAGGGGCCGGACGGGCAGCCCCGTCAGCCCCCTGCGCCCCGTCCGTATCAGGCGCCGAGCGTCCTGGTGAACCCGTCCGGAACCAGGATGTCCTCCCGGGTCAGCTCGTGGATCGAGGACTTGCCCAACCCCATCAGCGCCGAGTCGATGCCGCCGCGCAGAATGTCGAGCACGTTCTCCACACCCGCCTGCCCGTTGGCCGCCAGACCCCACAGGTAGGCGCGGCCGATCATGACCGCCCGGGCTCCCAGAGCAACGGCCTTGACGACGTCGCTGCCACGCCGGATCCCGCCGTCCAGCAAAACTTCGACCTGATCGCCGACGGCGTCGGCGATGGCCGGCAGGCAGCGGATCGCAGCCGGTGTGCCGTCGAGGTTGTTGCCGCCGTGGTTGGACACCGTGATCGCCGAAACCCCAGCGTCCACAGCGCGTTTGGCGTCGTCGACGCGGACGGTGCCCTTGAGCAGGAACGGGCCGCCCCACTGCTCGCGCAGCCAGGCCACATCCTCCCAGGTCGGCGGCGGCGTGCCCATCCACTGTCCGTAGGCCTCGAAGAACGTCGGACCGGGTTCGCCGCGGCGGCCCTGGTTGGGCACCCGCAGGTCCGGCGGCCGCAGATGCTTGGCGAAGCTGAGGAACCAGCGCGGCTTGGTGATGACCTCGGGCGACATCCGGATCATGGTCTTGAGATCCATCCGCTCCGGGATCGTCGGGCTGCCCCAGTCCCGGCCGTGCGCGAAACTCCAGTCGGTGGTCAGGATCAGGCCTTTGGCGCCCGCCGCCCTGGCCCGCTCCATGCGCGCCAGGATGTCGTCGCGGCTGCCCAGCCAGTAGATCTGGAAGAAGATCTTGTCGTTGACCGCGGTGACCTCCTCCATGGGCTTGCTCGCGAACGAGGACAGGCCCATCGCGGTGCCCCGCGCCGCGGCCGCGCGCGCCACCGCCACCTCGCCGTCTGGGTCGATGGCCTGGACGCCGGTCGGCGAGATGATGACCGGCAGCGAGATATCCTGTCCCATCACCGTTGTCGCCATCTCACGCTTCTCGGTCGCGCCGATGACGTGCGGCGCGAAGCCGAGCTCGGAGAAGGATTCGACGTTGTCGGAGACCGTCACGCCCTTCTCGCTGGCCGAGATCAGCGACGAGTACGCGGACTTCGGCAGCCGCTTCTTCGCGCGCTGCTGGGCGATGGCGACGGTTTCGAACCAGGTGTCACGTGCCATGGGGGTCTATACCGGGCTTTCGTTGCAGAATTTCTTGGGAGGAGCGCTCAGCAGGGTGAGCGGGATGGGGCCCTTCGGCGTGCGGCCGCCCGAGCGGGAATGGTCCACGCTGGACTTGGGCTTGTCGCGTTCGAGCGCCAGGGCGGGCTCGCCGTAGCCCTGCACGCACTCCGGGTCCGGCCCGTCCATCGGCAGGCCGGTGAAGAACTTCGCGGCCATGCAGCCACCGCGGCACGCGTCGTAGTGCCCGCATCCGCTGCAGGCGCCGGCCGACTGCGGCTCACGCAGCTCCCGGAACAGCTCGGAGTTCTGCCACACATCTTGGAAACCGTTGCTGGTCAGAATGTTTCCGGCGAGGAACTTGTCGTGGATGGCGAACGGGCAGGCGTAGACGTCACCGACCGGATCGATGAGGCACACGACGCGGCCGGCACCGCACAGGTTCAGGCCGGCCAGCGCGCCGGGCTCGCCGAGGCCGGACAGGTGGAAGAAAGAGTCGCCGGTGAGCACCCGCTCGCCGTGGGCGACCAGCCAGTCGTAGAGCTGGACCTGCTGAGCCGCGGTCGGGTGCAGTTCGTCCCAGACGTCGGCGCCGCGGCCCGACGGGCGCAGCCGCGTGATGCGCAGGGTGGCGCCGTAGGTGTCGGCGAGAGCCTTGAAGTCGTCGAGCTGGTCGATGTTGTGGCGGGTCACCACAACGGAGATCTTGGCGTCTTTGAAGCCGGCCTCTTTGAGGTTCTCCAGCGCGCGTACGGCCATCGCGAACGAGCCGGGACCGCGCACCGCGTCGTTGACCTCGGCGGTCGCGCCGTCGAGTGAGATCTGAACATCGACGTAGTCGCTGGCGGCCAGTTTCGCGGCTACCTCCGGGGTGATCCGGACGCCGTTGGTGGAGAACTTCACGCCCACATGGTGTTCGGTCGCGTAGTCGACGAGCTCCCAGAAGTCGCTGCGCACAGTGGGTTCACCGCCGCCGATGTTGACGTAGAACACCTGCATGCGCTCGAGCTCGTCGATGATGTCCTTGCACTGCTGGGTGGACAGCTCTCGCGGATCGCGTTTGCCCGACGAGGACAGGCAGTGCACACACGACAGGTTGCACGCGTAGGTGAGCTCCCACGTCAGGCAGATGGGCGCGTCCAAGCCGCGCTCGAACTGGTCAACCAGCCGGGGCACCGGGGCGGCGAGTGTCATGGGGTCTCTCCTGGGTCGGCGATGAGCATCTGCGACTGGACGAGCACACCCAGCGCATGGAAGTAGGGCGCCTGGGCGTCGTCGTCGATTCCGGCGGCGCGGCAGGCAGAACGAGCGTCGGGGTGATCAGAAAGCGAATTGATCACCTCGACGATCGTCCGGTTCTTCAGAAACGACAGCTTGCGGGTTCCGAAGTGGTAGAGCAGTGCGCCGAACGGCTCCGGCCGCACCGCCACCTGCGGATGCAACCGCCAGTGCCGGTCGGCATCAAAGGTCGGCGCAGTCATGCTCAGTAGACCCCGCACATCCCGTCGATCGAGACCTCTTCCACCAGGCTCTCGGTCACCAGCTCCTCGGCCTGAGCGTGCTGATTCTGATCCATTGATCTGGCCTTTCTACTGACTGGACCCCGGGTAGGGTCTCGACTTTGTGATGTAGGTCGCTAACAATATGGCATCGGGTGCCGGAACGGAAGAGGAAATCGCGATGACCGCCGCCAAGCCGCGCGTGGGCCGCCGCCGGTCCACGAGTTTCGAGCACATCAGCGACGTCGCGATCGACTTGTTCATGACCCGCGGCTTCGACGACGTCAGCGTCGATGACGTCGCGGCGGCCGCCGGGATCGCCCGGCGCACCCTGTTCCGCTATTACCCGTCCAAGAGCGCGCTGCCGTGGGGCGATTTCGACGCCCACCTCGAACGCATGCGGGAGCTGCTCGACGAACTCGACCCGAGCGTGCCGATCCGCGATGCACTACGCACCGCGCTGCTGGCCTTCAACGACTTCGACGACACCGACCGACACCGGCAGCGGATGCGACTGATTTTGGAAACCGAAGCGCTACAGGCATATTCGATGACGATGTATGCGGGTTGGCGCGCCGTGGTCGCGGCGTTCGTGGCAGGACGGCGGGGAGTGGACCCGGCCGAGCTGATGCCGCAGACGGTGGCGTGGACGATGCTGGCCGTGTCGCTGTCAGCCTACGAATACTGGCTGGCCGACGAATCGGTGTCACTGGCCGCCGCGTTGGGCGACGCGTTCGACATGCTCGCCTCGGGTCTTGCCGGTCTGGAAACTGGGGTGTCGGAGTTCGGCGCCTGACGGCGACGATAGGGATGTGAGCGCCCAACCGGATGGCGAGCACGCTCCGCGGGCACTGCTCGCGCTGTACGACGAGGCCCTACCCGCCGTATACGGGTACTTCGTCAGGCGCTGCGGTGACCGCGGGACGGCCGAGGACCTGACGTCGGAGACCTTTCTGGCGGCGATGGATGCTGCCAGGAAACCGTCCCCGCCGAACCTGACCGTGCCCTGGCTGATCGGAGTGGCCCGCCACAAGCTGGCGGACCACTACCGGCGGCGCCACGATCGGTTCTCGGTGCCGGTGGCCGAGCTGCCCGAACCCGCCGATCCCCACGACACATGGGATGGGCACGTGGACCGCATCGTCGCCGAGCAGGTACTGGCCCGGCTGCCCGAACAGCACCGCACCGTGCTCGCGCTGCGCTACATGGACGACTGCTCGGTGCCCGAGTGCGCCGAGCTGATCGGGCGCACGGTCCACGCCACAGAGGCGTTGCTGGTGCGGGCGCGGCGGGCGTTCCGGGCCGAGTACCCACAACTGGAAGGAGGACTGCCGTGACCGGACACGATCCGCTCGACGTACTTCGCGGCGGCGACCTCCCCGTGACGCCGGATCCCGAGTTCGCGCAGCGACTGCGCGCCAGGCTGGAGTCGGCGGCGAATCTCTTTGCACAGCAACCTGATCGAACCCAAGGAGTGACCATGAGCGGAACAGACACTGCACTCGCCGAGCTTTCGCGGCCCGCGCCGGTCTTGACGAGCGCCGCGGTCCCCTACCTGACCGTCGCCGACGCCCGCGCCGCGATCCGCTGGTACGGCGACGTCTTCGGCGCCGTGCTGGTCGGCGACCCGGTGGAGATGGACGACGGCCGGGTCGGCCATGCCGAGCTGGCTCTGTCCGGCGGCGTGCTGTACCTGGCCGACGAGTATCCCGAGATCGGACTGAAAGCGCCCTCGTCTGAGTCTGTCTCGGTGAGTCTGATGCTTCCCGTCAGCGACACCGACGAGACGCTGGACCGCGCCAGGATCAGCGGCGCGCGCATTCAGCGTGAACCCTACGAGGCCCACGGGGGACGCAACGCCGCCCTCTTCGACCCGTTCGGACACCGCTGGATGCTTACGGGGCCGGCGACAGGCGCCGCGCTGCCGATCCAGCACGGCGACGTCGGTTATGTGTCGGTGTGGACGCCGGATGCGCGCCGGGCAGCGGCCTTCTACGGCCATGTGCTGGGGTGGGTCGTCGATTCCGCGACGCAGACCGTCACCAACGTCGGGCAGCGGATCGGGCTCGCGTCCGCCCCAGAGCAGCACACGCTGTTCTGCTGCTATGCCGTGACCGATCTCCACGGTGCCCGCGACAGCATCGTGGCCGCCGGTGGGACCGTCGGCGAGGTTGAGGGATTCCCGTTCGGTGATCTGTTGCGCGCGAGGGACTCCCAGGGAGTCGAGTTCGGCGTGTATGTGCCGGCACGGACAGAACCGAGGCCGTTGCTGAACGGCGGAGGCCACGGCGACCTGTCCTACATCACGTATTTCGTGCCGGATTCGACTGTCTTCAAGGCGTTCTACGGCAGGCTGCTGTTCTGGACGTACGAGCCGGGCCGAATCGACGACGGCTGGGCCGTCGTGGGCGCCCATCCGATGTCGGGCGCTGCGGGCGGCACTACACCCGCGGTGATCGTGCCGATGTGGACCGTCGACGACATCGACGCAGCGGTGTCCCGCGTGCGGGAAGCCGGCGGCACCGTGATCGAGGAGCCCTCGGAGCAGTCATACGGCAAGTCCGCGCTGTGCGCCGACGACCAGGGCACGCGCTTCTATCTCGGGGAGCTCTAGAACGGTGGTGGATCGTCGCCGTAATCGGGTGGAGGCTGCGCCTTTCGGGGTTGCTGCTCGATGACTCGTCGGGCGGCGTTGTGTTCACGCTCAGCCTTGATGCGGGCAGCCCTGTCCGCGGCGCGGGTGCGTTGCCGTTTGGGCATCTGGACATCGCGGCCCGACCCGGGTGCAGGTGGGGACATCGGCGGCAGTTCCGCGGTCGTCGTGTTCCACGCCGGGAAGAACAGCCGACTCCCGGGCGTGGTGGTGTAGGTGTGCCCGGCCGGCGTGGTCCAGATGACGGTGCCATCGGGTAGTTGTCTGTCGCGCCAGCCGTTGGGACCACCCCAGAAGGTTTTCATCAAGTGGTGCGTTCGACACTTGCAGTGCATGTTCGACGCGTGAGTCGGCCCGTACGGGTAAGGCACGACATGGTCGATGTCGCAACGCTCGGCGGGAACACCGCAGCCCGGGAAGCGGCAGAACAAATCGCGGGCGCGGATGAACGCGGCCAGCTTCGCCGAGGGCTGATAGCGCGGTTCGGGATCAGGGCCAGGCAGCCACAACGGCTTGATCAACGCTCCCGAGCGGATGGCCTCAGCCAACGCCACGATCGGCAGCACCTGCGCCTGCGGAAGCAACGCCACCCCGGAATCCCTGGCACACGAATCAAGACCGGCCTCAACAGGGTCGGCCTCGGGCCGGGCCTCGGGTTCGGACTCGGGCCGGGTCTCGGGTTCGGACTCGGGCCGGGCCTCGACAGGTTCGGACTCGGCAGGTTCGGACTCGGGCCGGGGACGTTCGGATTCGACCCTGATGTTGTGCTGTTCGCGGTCCTCGGCGGCGATCAACTGCTTTGCGGCATCGATCGCCGCCTCGTCGGCGATCACGTGAATCACCACAGGCGATTTCGCCGGACCGCTCGCGGTGCAGGCCGAAGATCCGCACCGGCACCGCAGGTGGTCTTCGCCCCGACCGATCGCGCCCATGGCATCGGAGCGCCGCTCACCCATCGAACGCGGATCCGCCTCACACAAACCGTTGACCAGCCGGGCAATCCGCGCCTTGTACGCCGCGGCGTCCGCAGCCAACAACAACCCCCACAGCGACGTGACCGCCTCAGGGTCCTCATGTGCCCCGATCTGCACATCCCGCTTCTTGAGGACTTCCTTGGCGCTGCGCACCGCGTCGGGGTCGTGGCGCTCGATCACGGCGTTGATCTTGTTGACCAGTTTCTCCTCCGACAGCGGTCCCCACGTCTCGGCCTTACCCGCCAGCGCCGCGTCAACGACGGCGATGATGTCGTCGGTGACCAGATGGGTGCGCCAGGTGATCTCCGAAATCAACCGGGCGCTCAGGCGCCCCTGCAGGTACAGGGCCCCAACCTTGGGCAGCCGGTAACGCAGCGCCGTCGCAACACACATCTGAGCCGAGGCGCGCTGCTGGCTGATCGACAAAGCGGCCCCGACCTGGCACGCGGCGTTCTTCCACGGATCAAAAGCCCACAGGCCTCGTTCGTCATCCTCATCGACCGTCAGATTCACCAACTCGGCGATCGCGGCCAACTTGCGCGCCCCGGCCTGGGCTTCTTCACGCGCAGCCTGTTCGATCGCAGCGACCAGGGCCGGCTCATCCAACCCCGCATACACTCTATCGAACACATGTTCGATTCTATCTGGCCCCGCCGACAGGTCAGCGCACTGATTTCCTCCGGCGCCGCCCCCTTTGACCGGCCGGTTCCACCTTACAGTCGACGTCCGAGACATCGACTGAGACATCGACGCCCGCTCAGCGGCGACCCAGCAGGCGGCCTGTCGTGCGAACAGCTAGGAGTCTGCTGAATTAGTGGGTTGATGGGGCGGGGCGTCTCAAGCGCTCGTCGGCGCGTGTGTGAAGTCACAGGCAGGCCGACAGATTCGGGATTGCCCCGCCGTTTGGGGCGTGGCAATCCGATGTTCGCGCCGCAAGGCCGCCGGGATGTCTGGGCTTAGGCGATGGCCCAGGTGGTGCCGGTGTGGGTCAGGCCCATGCTGATCAGGCGGCGCAGGTTCAATGCGGCGGCGCGGTGGTGCAGCCAGTGGTTGTTCTTGCTGACGCCGCGGTAGCGGACTTTGCGGTTGCCGCGGGTCAACCAGGCGATCGAGCGTTCCACCATGGGGCGGTGTTGGCGGTACTCGGCCTGCCATTCGGGTGTGCGCGCGATGGCCCGGGCGGCACGTAGGTGCGGTTCGTGTTCGCTGATGGTGAGCTTTCGCCCACGCACTGCGGTGGTGCACAGGTGCCTCAAAGCGCATGACCGGCAATGCTTTTCGAATGCGGCTCCACCGCTAGGCCCGATGGGGATGGTGTGCTCGGCCGGACACGTCACGGTACGGGCCGCGAAATCGATGGTGAAGTCATCGCTGGTGAACCCACCCGGGACCGGGGTTCTCAGCGGGAGCGGTTTGATCACGGCGACATGCTTGAGCTCGGCCAGCGTCGCCCGTGCCTGACCGGTGCCGTAGGCCGAATCGCCGAGCACCCGCACCGCCGTCGTCTCGTGTGCCAGCAGCGCCAGTCCGATGACGGCTTCGTGATTGTCTTGTCCGCTTGCCTTGGTCAGCGCGCAGTCGGTGATGATCCCGGTATCAGGTTCGACCGCGATGTGGGCCTTGTATCCGTCCTGGCGGCGATGCACCGTCTTATGGGCATGGCGGGCTTCGGGATCCACGGTAGAGATCACCCGATCACCGGCCACCTTCTGCGCGATGCGCCACTGCCCGTCGGTGCCATCAGAACCCTCGACCGGTTCGACGTCCTGGCCGGCGACCAGCGCCAACAACGACACCGCCTCAGCGGCGCGCGGGCCCAGTTCCTGGTCGGGCAGATGCCCCAGCAGCCGGTGCGCATCGCCGACCAAGGCGTCGACAAGCTGGTCGCGGGCGGTTCTGTCGTTCCAGGCGATCGCCGGTTTACCCGGATCGCTGTAATCGTGGGCGGTGCAGTAAGTGGTGATCACCTCGCCGGCCCCTGGGACTTCGCGCCCGACCCGGCGGATCGCAGCGATCAGCTGGGTTACGGTGTCCTGGGTGGACACCGCATCATCGAGCACGGTGGAGTCCAACGCTCGCCGCGTCTTTTTGGCCAACACACCGGTCTGCGCCACGACGGCCTTGACCGCCTCAAAGATCCGGTCCGGCGCCTGCGAGGCCGCCAGCCGGCGCCGCCAATAGGTCAGCGTGGTCGAGTGAAACGCCGGCGCGGTCACCGCCAACCCGCACGCGGCTTTCCAGCGCAGATCGAAGGTGACCGCGTCCACGGTCTCGCTATCAGAGAGCCCGTGCAGGGCCTGCAAGGTGATCACCGAGGCCATCACCTCGGCCGGCACGCTCGGACGCCCCCGCCGCGACGGGAAAAGATCAGCGAACATCGCCTCGGGAAACAACTCGTGGCGGTGTTCGGCCAGGAATACAAACATGCTGTCGGACTTCAGCAGATGCCCGGCAACCGACTCCGCATCCAACAGCTCACGCTGATCCTCAGAATGCCCCTGCATCCATTAATCATCTCGAGAACCCAGCCACAAACCCCGCCACCACGCCGGATTAATTCAGCAGACTCCTAGCCGAGCAGTTCCGAAATCGGCGCGCCCGCAGCGATCTTGGCCCGCACCTTCATCACCTTGCCAGGGAACCCGCCTCCGACCACGCCGACCACAATGCCATCGCGCTCGTAGTAGGCCAGGAACTTGCGTCCGTCGTCCTCGACGATGTGCACGGTGTCGGTGGCCTCGGGCTCACCGAGGGCCTGGATCTTCACGTCGTACTGGTCGCTCCAGAAGTACGGCACCGAGACCGCGGCAGGCGGTTCCTGACCGAGCATGGTCGGCACCAGAACGCGCGCCTGGTCGGCGACGTTGCTCCAATGCTCAACGCGCACTTGACCGCCGACGGTGTCACGCCACGAAGCGACGTCACCGATGGCCCACACGTGTGGCGCGCTCGCCCGGCCGGCCTCGTCGCAGACCACACCGTTGTCTACCTCGATCCCGCTACCAGCGAGCCAGTCCGTCGCCGGATGCGAACCGATCCCGACGATGACGATGTCGGCATCGAGCTCCGAGCCGTCGCTCAGCGTGACCTTGCGGACGCGGTCGTCCCCGCTCACGCCCGAGACGCCGACACCGCAACGGACATCGACCCCCTCGGCCCGGTGCAGTCTCGTGACCAGCTCGCCGATCGGCTGCCCCAGCACCGACGCCAGCGGCGCGGGCTGCGGCTCCACGAGCACCACGTCGACGCCCATCTTGCGCAGGCTGGCAGCAACCTCGCAGCCGATGAATCCGGCGCCCACGACGACCGCGTGCCGCGCCGTACCGGCCTCCTGCCGGAGGGCGAGACTCTCGTCGAAGTTACGCAGTACGTGGATGCCCGGCAGGTCCGGAAAGGACGGAATGCGCTTCGGCACAAGCCCGGTCGCGATGACGAGCTCGTCGTAACCGAGCTGCGTTCCGTCGCCGAGGGTTACGGTCTGCGCGGCGGTGTCGACCGACTTCGCGCCGTTGCCGAGCAGCACGGTGATGTCGTTCTCGGCATAGAACTCCGCCGGCTTCAACGTCACGTCGTCGGTCTCGGCGCGCAGCACCTCTTTGGACAGCGGCGGCCGGTCATACGGCAGATGGTCCTCGTCGCTGACGATCGTGACGGCTCCCGCATACTCCGACCGACGCAGCTGCTCAGCCGTGCGCGCAGCGGCCAGCCCGCCGCCCACGATGACGACACCGCCTGCTGCCCCGGAAACCTCAGAAGTGCTCACGTGGGCTTTGTACACGATGGCAGCCGGACGATGTGCGCCACCCCACAACTACCCGCTCAGCGCGGCGCGCGCTCGATCAGGTTGGAGAGCACCACGATGCTCTCACTGCGCTCGATGTCGGCGCTGGCCCGGATGCGTTCCAGCGCCTCCTCCAGGTGGCGCATGTCGCGCGCGAGCACATGCAGGATCGCGTCGGAGGTGCCCGTCACCGTCGCGGCGCTGACCACCTCCGGGATGTCCTTCCAGGCCGCACGCAGCTGCGTGGGCGCGATCGTGCCGTGACAGAACACCTGGACGTAGGCCTCCGTGGTCCAGCCGAGCGCGCTGCGGTCGATCACCGTCGTGAATCCCTTGATGACACCGGCGTCCACCATGCGGTCCACCCGGCGCTTGACCGCCGGCGCAGACAGGTTCACCTGCTGTCCGATGTCGGCGAACGTCGCTCGCGCGTTGTCGGCCAGCTCGGCCAGGATGCGCTCGTCTGTCTCATCGAGACGGTCCATCACCACTCCCACGCAACAAAGCCCCACAGAACAGCACCCAGCACAACAGATCTGCGGTAGACACGCAAGATTCGTCGATTGATTGCGTCAACTACCCTCCTTATCGTTGATTCGTGACGACTGACCTCGCCGGCGCCCCGGATACCGCGCAGACCGTTGAACGCACCGCGCGCCCGCGCCGCTATGTCATGACCGCGCCCCTGTACTTCGCCGTGGAGTACGAAATCAACCCGTGGATGGACGCGTCGGCACCCGTCGATCCGGAGCGCGCGCTGTCTCAGTGGGAGGCGCTGCGCAACACGTATCTCGACCTCGGCCACACCGTCGATCTCGTGGAACCGCTGCCGGGGTTGCCGGACATGGTCTACGCGGCCAACGGTGGCACGGTCATCAACGGCGCAGCCGTGGTCGCCCGGTTCGCGCACCCCGAACGCGCCGGCGAGGCGGTCGCCTACGCGGAATGGATGTCATGCAACGGCTACGTTCCCGCGCGAACCCGGCACGTCAACGAGGGGCAGGGCGACTTCCTGACCGTCGGCTCCAACCTCCTTGCCGGTCACGGGTTCCGCACCGACCGGCGGGCGCACGCGGAGGTCGGCGCACACGTCGGCATGCCGGTCATCAGCCTGGAGCTCGTCGACCCGCGTTTCTACCACCTCGACACCGCGCTGGCCGTGCTCGACGACGCCACTGTCGCCTACTACCCGCCGGCGTTCGCGCCGGCCGCCCGTGCGGCACTGGCCGACCTGTTCCCCGACGCCATCGAGGTCGCCAGCGCCGATGCCTACGTGCTGGGCCTCAACGTCGTCTCCGACGGTCTCAACGTGGTGTTGCCCTCGGCTGCAACGGGTTTCGCCCAGCAGCTGCATCAGGCCGGCTTCCGGCCGGTGCCCGTCGACCTGTCCGAGCTGCTGAAGGGAGGCGGCTCGGTGAAATGTTGCACGCTGGAGGTACACCCATGACGGCCATGATTTCGCGCACCGCTTCCACCGTCGACCTCGACAGCCGTCACGTCGCGCACAACTACTCGCCATTGCCCGTTGTGGCCGCGAGCGCGGAGGGCGCCTGGATCACCGACGTGGAGGGTAGGCGCTATCTCGATTGCCTGGCCGCGTACTCCGCGGTGAACTTCGGGCACCGCCACCCCGAGATCATCGCCGCGGCGCACGCCCAACTCGACGCGGTGACGCTGGTGAGCCGCGCCTTCCACTCCGACCGACTGGCCCCGTTCTGCGCGGCACTGGCGGGGCTGTGCGGCAAGGACATGGTGCTGCCGATGAACAGCGGCGCAGAGGCGGTCGAGAGCGGCATCAAGGTGGCACGCAAGTGGGGGGCCGACGTCAAAGGGGTCAGCGACTCCAACATCGTGGTGGCACACAACAACTTCCACGGCCGCACCACGACGATCATCAGCTTCTCCGACGACGAGACCGCCCGTCGCGGATTCGGTCCGTATACGCCCGGCTTCCGGGCGGTGCCGTTCGGGGACGCCGACGCCCTCTCCCGCGCCATCGACGACGACACCGTTGCCGTGCTGCTGGAACCGATCCAGGGTGAGGCCGGCATCATCGTCCCACCCGACGACTACCTGCCGCGGGTACGCGCGCTGTGCACCCAGCGCGACGTGCTGATGATCGCCGACGAGATCCAGTCCGGCCTGGCTCGCACCGGGCGGACGTTCGCGTGCGACCACTGGGACGTGGTGCCGGACGTCTACCTGCTGGGCAAAGCCCTCGGCGGGGGCGTCGTGCCACTGTCGGCGGTCGTCGCCGACCGCGACGTCCTCGGCGTGCTGCATCCCGGTGAGCACGGCTCGACCTTCGGCGGCAATCCGCTGGCCGCGGCGATCGGCCGCACCGTCGTCGGCATCCTGGAGCGAGGCGAATTCCAGCAGCGTGCAACCGAACTCGGAGCCCACGTGCACGCACGGCTGCGGGGGCTGATCGGCCGCGGCGTGCTCGCGGTGCGCGGCAAGGGATTGTGGGCCGGTGTCGACATCGACCCGGTGCACGGCACCGGAAAGCAGGTCAGCCTGCGGCTGACCGAGCTCGGCGTGCTCGTCAAGGACACGCACGGATCGACGCTGCGCTTCGCGCCGCCACTGGTGATCACCGCCGACGAGATCGACTGGGCGGTCGACCGATTCGCCGAAGTGCTGGGCGCCTAGTACTTCATCGTGCCGCGGTCCACCGCGATCTGCGAGCCCGAGATCGTGGCCGACGCGTCGCTGGCCAGCCAGGCCACCACCTCGGCGACCTCCTCGGCTGTCATGAATTCCTGCAGGCCCGGCTTGCCGTCGCGGGCAACCGGTTTGAACGGCATCGGGGCGAAGCTGTGCAGGAAGGTGGGGTACTTCGAGAAGATCTGCATCATCGCGTCCTTCTCGATCATCGGGGTGTCGATGGAGTACGGGTGGATGGAGTTCACCCGGATACCGAACTCCCCGGCCTCCAGCGCCAGCGCGTTCGTCAGCGCCACCAGCCCGTGCTTGGACGCCGCGTAGTGCGCGTTACCCGGGGTGGCCTTCAACCCGGCCGACGAACTGACGATGACGATCGAGCCGCCGTTGCCGGCCGCGATCATCGCCGGCACCGCGGCGCGGATGGTGCGCCAGGTGCCGTTGAGGTTGACGTCGACGACGGTGTCCCACTGCTCCGCCGACAACTCCCAGATGCGGCCCCAGCTCAACACCCCGGCGTTGGCCACCACGATGTCCAGCCGGCCGAACTGCTCGACGGCGTCGGCGACGAGCTGCTGCTGGGCCGCCAGGTCACGGATGTCGACCTCGCGGGCGAGCACCTTGCGACCGGTCGCCTCCACCAGGCGCACCGTCTCGGCCAGATCCTCGGCTGTGGGCATTGCATAGGTGATGGTGTCCGAGACCGGCTTACAGACGTCGATCGCGACGATGTCGGCGCCGTCGGCCGCCAACCGAACCGCGTGCGCGCGGCCCTGACCGCGCGCGGCTCCGGTGATCAGCGCGACGCGACCTTCAAGGGGTGCACCTGATGCCATGGGGATCAGGCTAACAGCAGAATTAGAACGTGTTCTAGAGTCCGCCGATCACAGGTCCGCGATGATCTGCCGGCGCTTGGCGGCGTACTCGTCATCGGTGATCGAACCGGTGGCGCGGAGGGTCTCGAGCTCCTGAAGACGTTGCGCCGTGGTCGGTTCGGCCGACGGCGCCAGGTAGGCGGTGGCCGCCGGCACCGGTGGCGGCGGGACCTGCGCAGCGGCGGCTTGGCGGACGATGTTCTGCACCTGCTGGCGCGCCGCGGGATTGGAACGAAGGTCGATCATGGCGTCCATCCCGATGCCGTGGGCCTTGAGCACCTGCAGGATCTCCATCAGCGCGTCGGTCTGGCCGGTGAGGTCGTAGGTCCGGTTGTCGTCGGAGACGCTGAACGTCGCAGGCATCATCCCGCTCACCAGAGCGCTGCGCTCCCAGTCGATCTGGTAGTCGTTCGTGGTGGGGTCCACCAGCACAGCGAGCTTACGGCTGGTGATCATCGGCAGCCGGCTCACCGACGCGACGACCTGATCCTGCGTCGAGAACGGCGTGATGCCGGGGCCGGACACCTGCAGGTCGAGCTTGACCAGCGGCTGGTCGTTGATCCGGGTGTTGGTCTCGTGGATGCCGACGACCTGCCCCAGGGCCAGCACGCCGGAGGCCTCCAGCGCCTGCTTCTTGGCCGCCGAGCGGACCCCGAGGTTGGTGATCACCAGCGCGATCAGCACGTCGACGGCGGTGATCAACAGACCGACCCAGAACATCCACTTCATCAGCGGGTCACCGCCGGTCGCGAAGTAGATCACCAGGAAGATGGGACCGACGATGCCGCAGAGCAGCACGAAGAGCTGGATCTTCACATATCGCCAGAAAGTCGACATGCGGTGATTATGACCGTTGAAGGGCTCAGGAACCTGCTGTTACCTGCACGGGAGCCGCGGGCAGCGGCGCGGGAGCCTGACTGACGAGCTGGTACAGCGGCATCGTCCACGGATCCATCGCGCTGGCCCGGCGGGCGTAGCTGGTGTGCACCGCCACCGCCGCCGGGTTCATCTCGTCCTCGACCTCGGGATCGTAGTCGCACACCGCGTCGCCGAGATCGCACACGCTGATCGTCCGGGCGCCCATCGTGGGCGGCAACGGTGCAGGCGCATGAGCGAGGATCGGCCAGTCCTGCGCGACGCCCTTGCCGGCGCCCGGCACCGACACCACCGAGCCGATGTTGATGGTCGGGTCCTGCGGCAACCGGTCGCCGTCGGCGACGAGCAGCGCGGCCGCCAGGTTCGGGCTGGCGTCGAGGGAATGCAGGTTGCGGTGCACGACCATGGCGCCCTGCGAGTAGCCGGCCAGCACCACCTGGGTGGACGGGCACTGCGCGACGAACGCCTGGTACTGCTGGCCGAGCGCGGCCGTGCCGGTGTCGACGCTGCCGATGAAACCGGCCCAGTCCAGGATGCCGCCGTCTTCGGGCACCTCGGTGGCGGGATAGTTCACGGCCTCGGCGGTGATCGTCCGGCCGGTCTGCTGCACCAGCGACGCGAAGTCGCGGTAGGACTTGTAAACGACCCGCCCCATGCCCGCGTCGGCGGACGGGTCACCGGCGCGCTCGCCGGAACCGGCGGCGCCGATCCAGTGGACATCGGGACAGGCGGGCTGGGCGGATGCGGTACCGGCCGTCAAGCCCATGATGGCAGCGCCGCCGAGAACGGCGGCGCCCGCGACTGCGGCAATGCCAGAACTGCTCACTACGAACCTCTTCACTTCGAACCCGGCCGACCCCTCGACAGCCGTCGCACCATACATCGGACTTGCCGTCGGGGGCGTTACACGGCTTCCCCCACACAAAAGTGGCGCCCACCCGTTCGGGTGAGCGCCACCTTGTGTGGTGAAGCTAGATCACTTGATGATCTTGGTAACCCGGCCGGCGCCGACGGTACGGCCGCCCTCGCGGATCGCGAAGCGCAGGCCCTCGTCCATGGCGACGGGCTGGATCAGCTTGACGGAGATGTCGGTGTTGTCACCGGGCATCACCATCTCGGTGCCCTCGGGCAGGGTCACCACGCCGGTCACGTCCGTGGTCCGGAAGTAGAACTGCGGCCGGTAGTTGTTGAAGAACGGCGTGTGGCGGCCGCCCTCGTCCTTGGACAGGATGTAGACGCTGCCCTCGAACTCGGTGTGCGGGGTGGTGGTGCCGGGCTTGACCACAACCTGGCCACGCTCGACGTCCTCGCGCTTGATGCCGCGCAGCAGCAGACCGACGTTGTCACCGGCCTGGCCCTGATCGAGCAGCTTGCGGAACATCTCGACACCGGTGACCGTGGTCTTGGTGGTGTCGGGACGGATGCCGACGATCTCGACTTCCTCGTTCACGTTGATGATGCCGCGCTCGACGCGACCGGTGACCACGGTGCCGCGGCCGGTGATCGTGAAGACGTCCTCGACGGGCATCAGGAACGGCTTCTCGGTCTCGCGGACCGGATCCGGGATCGACTCGTCGACGGCCTCCATGAGCTCCTCGACCGACTTGACCCATTTCTCGTCGCCCTCGAGCGCCTTGAGCGCCGAGACCTTGACGACCGGAGCTTCCTCGTCGAAGTCCTGGGCGGCCAGCAGCTCGCGGACCTCCATCTCGACGAGCTCGATGAGCTCCTCATCGTCGACCATGTCGGCCTTGTTCAGGGCCACCAGGATGTAGGGCACGCCGACCTGGCGGGCCAGCAGCACGTGCTCGCGGGTCTGCGGCATCGGGCCGTCAGTGGCGGCGACCACCAGGATCGCGCCGTCCATCTGGGCGGCACCGGTGATCATGTTCTTGATGTAGTCAGCGTGACCGGGGGCGTCGACGTGTGCGTAGTGACGCTTGTCGGTCTGGTACTCCACGTGGGAGATGTTGATGGTGATACCGCGCTGACGCTCCTCGGGCGCATTGTCGATCTGGTCGAATGCGCGCGACTCGTTCAAATCGGGGTACTTGTCGTGCAGAACCTTGGTGATTGCTGCAGTCAGCGTGGTCTTGCCGTGGTCAACGTGACCGATGGTCCCGATGTTGACGTGCGGCTTCGTCCGCTCGAACTTCGCCTTCGCCACTGTGGTGTCCTCCTGGACTGTGTTGGTGCTTTCTGTAAAGCAGGGTTGATCTTTGCAGTTGTGGTTCTTCGCGAACCGACCGGGGTTACTGTCCGGTCGCCTTCGCGATGATCTCCTTCGACACGTTCGCCGGAACCTCGGCGTACGAGTCAAACACCATGGAGTAGTTCGCCCGGCCCTGGGTCTTCGACCGGAGGTCTCCGACGTAGCCGAACATCTCCGAGAGCGGAACCTGCGCCTTGACGACACGGGCACCGCTCCGCTCCTCCATGGCCTGGATCTGACCACGGCGGGAGTTCAGGTCGCCGATCACGTCGCCCATGTAATCCTCGGGCGTGGTGACCTCGACGGCCATGATGGGCTCCAGGATGACGGGCTGCGCAGCCTGCGCGGCCTTCTTCAGCACCTGGGAGCCGGCCACCTTGAACGCCATTTCCGACGAGTCGACCTCGTGGAACGCGCCGTCAAGCAGGGTGACCTTCACGTTGACCAGCGGGTAGCCGGCGAGCACGCCGTACTGCATCGCGTCCTGCGCACCGGCATCCACCGACGGGATGTACTCGCGCGGGATGCGGCCACCGGTGACCTTGTTCTCGAACTCGTAGGTGGCACCGTCCTCGCCGCTGAACGGCTCGAGGTCGATGAGCACCTTCGCGAACTGACCGGAGCCACCCGTCTGCTTCTTGTGGGTGTACTCGACCTTCTCGACCTTGCGGCGGATGGTCTCGCGGTAGGCCACCTGCGGCTTGCCGACGTTGGCCTCGACCTTGAACTCGCGGCGCATGCGGTCGACCAGGATGTCCAGGTGGAGCTCGCCCATGCCGCCGATGACGGTCTGGCCGGTCTCCTGGTCCAGGTGCACCTTGAAGGTCGGGTCCTCTTCGGCGAGCTTCTGGATCGCGGTGCCCAGCTTCTCCTGGTCGCTCTTGGTCTTGGGCTCGATGGCGACCTCGATGACCGGATCCGGGAACGTCATCGACTCCAGCACGATCTGGTCGTTGGGGTCGCTCAACGTGTCACCGGTGGTGGTGTCCTTGAGCCCGATCACGGCGTAGATGTGGCCGGCCGAGGCACGCTCGACGGGGTTCTCCTTGTTGGCGTGCATCTGGAACAGCTTGCCCAGCCGCTCCTTCTTGCCCTTGGTCGAGTTCACGACCTGCGAGCCGGACTCGACGGTGCCCGAGTACACGCGGACGTAGGTCAGCTTGCCGAAGAACGGGTGCACGGCGATCTTGAAGGCCAGCGCCGAGAACGGCTCGTCGGTCGACGGCTTCCGGGTGATGACCTCGTCTTCCTTGCCGGGCACGTGACCCTGCACGGACTCGACGTCCAGCGGCGACGGCAAGTAGTCGATGACCGCGTCGAGCATGGGCTGCACGCCCTTGTTCTTGAACGCGCTGCCGCACAGCACCGGGTACAGCTCGCTGGCCACGGTCAGCTTGCGGATCGCGCCCTTGATCTCCTCGACCGACAGCTCCTCACCGCCGAAGTACTTCTCCAGCAGCGCCTCGTCGGTCTCGGCGACCGTCTCGATCAGCTTGGTGCGGTACTCCTCGGCCTTGTCGGCCAGATCGGCGGGGATGTCCTCGACCTCGTACTTCTCGCCGAGGGCGGTCTCGCCGCGCCACACCTTGGCCTTCATCTCGACCAGGTCGATGATGCCGATGAAGTCGTTCTCGGCACCGATCGGCAGCTGGATGACCAGCGGCTTGGCGCCGAGGCGCTCCTCGATGGTGCGCACGGTGAAGTAGAAGTCCGCGCCGAGCTTGTCCATCTTGTTGACGAAGCAGATGCGCGGCACGTCGTACTTGTCGGCCTGACGCCACACCTGCTCGGACTGGGGCTCGACGCCTTCCTTGCCGTCGAAGACGGCGACCGCACCGTCGAGCACGCGCAGGGACCGCTCCACCTCGACGGTGAAGTCGACGTGTCCCGGGGTGTCGATGATGTTGATCTGGTTCTGGTTCCAGAAACAGGTGACGGCAGCCGAGGTGATCGTGATGCCCCGCTCCTGCTCCTGCTCCATCCAGTCGGTCGTGGAGGCACCGTCGTGCGTCTCACCGATCTTGTAGTTCACACCGGTGTAGTAGAGGATGCGCTCGGTCGTCGTCGTCTTACCGGCATCGATGTGGGCCATGATGCCGATGTTGCGGACCTTGCTCAGGTCGGTCAGCACGTCCTGTGCCACGGAAGTCTTCTCTCTCGCTTGATCGTTGCTGTCGTCAGCTGTGGCTACTCACGCCCGCGAGCATTGCCCGCGGGCGTGCGATCACCAGCGGTAGTGCGCGAAGGCGCGGTTGGCCTCAGCCATCTTGTGGGTGTCCTCGCGCCGCTTGACGGCGGCACCCAGGCCATTGCTGGCGTCGAGGATCTCGTTGGCCAGGCGCTCGACCATGGTCTTCTCGCGACGCTGCTTGGAGAAGCTGACCAGCCACCGCAGGGCCAGGGTGACCGAACGGTCCGGACGGACCTCGACGGGCACCTGGTAGGTGGCGCCACCGACGCGGCGGCTACGGACCTCGAGCGCCGGCTTGACGTTGTCCATGGCCCGCTTCAGCGTGACCACGGGGTCGGTGCCGGTCTTCTCACGGGCCTGTTCGAGCGCACCGTAAACAATGCGTTCGGCCAGCGATTTCTTCCCGTCCAGCAGCACTTTGTTGACCAGCTGGGTGACCAGCTGCGACCCGTAGACCGGGTCGTTGACCAACGGACGCTTGGGCGCGGGTCCCTTGCGCGGCATCAGCTCTTCTCCTTCTTCGCGCCGTAGCGGCTGCGGGCTTGCTTACGGTTCTTGACGCCCTGCGTGTCCAGTGACCCGCGGATGATCTTGTACCGCACGCCGGGGAGGTCCTTCACACGGCCGCCGCGCACCAGCACCATCGAGTGCTCCTGCAGGTTGTGGCCCTCACCCGGGATGTATGCGGTGACCTCGACCGCGCTGGTCAGGCGCACGCGCGCGACCTTGCGAAGTGCCGAGTTCGGCTTCTTCGGGGTCGTGGTGTACACGCGGGTGCACACGCCGCGACGCTGCGGGCTGCCCTTGAGGGCCGCGGTCTTCACCTTGGCGATCTTGTCGCGGCGACCCTTACGGACCAGCTGGTTGATGGTTGGCATGTACCGGCTTTCTCTGTTCCTCGTCGTTCTGACGTGCGTGCTTGGTTCGTTTTAAGTTCTCTGTACTGCTGTTATGCCCGCGAGGGTTACCCCGCGTCCGGGCGTGTCGCATGCGGCCGCCGCTGACTGCAGGACAGTTTCACGGCACCCCGCGAGAGCGAGACATGCGAATTCGCCCGGCGTACAGGCATGCTGCGCCGTATCAGCCAGGCACGAACGTCCACAATACCAGGGCCGCATACCTCAACAAAACCCGCTGACCTGCGAATCTCCGATCGTTACTGCTCAGCGGAGGCGCATACCGGCGGCCAGCCGGGCCACCATGTCGGTGAACACGGCGTCGGTGTCGATGCCCGCCATCACCCCGGTCATCTCCAACAGCACGAACCCGTGCATCGCCGACCAGAACTCCAGCGCGGCGTGGAACGCGGCCTCGCTCTCCAGCCCGAACGTGCCCAACACCTCGATGACGGGCGCCGCCGCGGCGTGCGTCGCCTCGGTGAATTCCGGGTCGTCGCCCCCGAGCGGCATCCGGGTGAACGCCGAGTACCGGCCCGGGTGGTGATGCGCGTAGCTGCGGTACGCGCTGGCCATGACCATCACCGCGTCGTCGGGGGTGCGGCCCTGCCCGACGGTGTTGAGCATGTCGATGATGTCGCCGACCACCCGCATGCGCACCGTGCGGCGCAGGTCGTCGAGGCTGTGCACGTGGTTGTAGAGCGACGGCCCCTTGGTGCCGAGCTGATTGGCCAGGGCGTTGATGGTCAGCGCATCCCAGCCCTCGCGGTCCAGGAAGGTCAGCGCGGCGTTGACGATGGTGTCGCGACTGAGCTTGGCGGATCGCGGCGGCCGAGCAGCCATGCCATCCCCCTCGCGTCGGTCAGGTCGCCCGGGATGAGCCGGGCCAGCGAGCAACTCTAGTTCACCCGCTGCTGGCTGAGCTGCGCCAGTTGTTCGATCACCCCGCACAGATCGGGCATGGCGGTGGCGTTCATCGTCTGGATCGACCAGGTGATCACGTCGGCCCCCTTGGCGACATAGATGCTGCAGGCGGTCTCGTCATAGGCCTTGAAACCCTTGTTGCCGTCGACGGTCATCTCGGTCAGGGTGCGGCCGGCGCGCTCTTCGAGTTCCCGCTCGGTGTTCATGTCGCTGCCGCGGTACCACCACGTGGAGATACCCATGCCGGCGCCGACGCTGTCGGTCATGGTGTCCTCCTGCCAGAAGCAGCCGGCGTCGCTGACCACCGCGGGTTCGTACATGTCGGGGCCGGTCGCGGCGGCGATGTCGGCGTCGGTGATGCCGTTGCAGTCCACGCTGTCGAAGCCCGCAGCGCCCGTCGGCACAGCCGGCCCGTCCGCGCCGTCGTGCTCGGGCCCGCCGCATCCGGCCAGCAGCACGCCGATCGCCAGGCCCGCGCAGAGGCGGGCGGTGATGCGAATGCTCACGTCACATGTCCGAGCGCAGTGTCGCCGACAGCAGTTTCTCGGCGTCGATGCACGGATCGCCGGTGGTTTGCCCCCGGTACTGCACCCACCAGCTCAGCACTCCCGAGCCCGCCGCAGCCGTGGCCGAGCAGGCGGCCCCGGTGGTGTCGCGGCGCGCGGCGAAGGCTTTGCGCCGCTCGACCACGACGTCGGTGACGGCGGCGCCGCGGGCGGCGGCCAGGTCGCGTTCGCGTTGCAGGTTCCCGGCGTCGAACCAGGAGAACGTCACGTCGACGGTCGCCGTCCCAGCCGCGCGGCGGGAGAGGATGTACTGGCACACCGCCCCGCTGTAAGGCCGGGTGATCGCGTCGGCGCCGAGCATGGCCGCGACGGTGGTGTCGTCGAGCAGGCCGCAGCGGTTCTCGAGGTAGCCGTAGCTCCGGTCGGCGTCCACGGCGACGACGTCGGCACGCTGCGCCGTGCCGGTCACGGTCTGCGCACAGCCCGCAACCGTCGCCGTCGTGGCGAGCGCCACGGCGAGGGACCGTCCGACACCACCAATCACCCGGAGCATCGCAGCTCACGCTACCTGTCTTGGTGAACCCCGACAGTGCGAGCGCGCGACGTCGTAGGCTGCCGGTGTGACTTCATCGGTTGGCGGGCGTCTGTGCACGGTGAGCGGACTTGTGGTGATGGCTGCACTGGCCTCGGTGAATCCGGCGGCGCACGCCAAAAACGGCGATACGCACATCACCGGGATCGGCATCGAGCAGACCATCGACTGCAATCAAGCCACGCTGATCGTTTTGGGCAACAACAACCGGATCAACGCGCTCGGAACCTGCTGGGCGGTGACGGTCCAGGGTTCGTCGAACGTGGTGATCGCCGACAACGTGATCAACGACATCACGGTGTACGGCTGGGATCAGACGGTGTTCTATAAAAACGGCGAGCCGGTCCTGTGGGACCGCGGCCGCGAATTGGGGATGACAAACCGCATCGATCGGGTACCCGCCTAGGCATGCTGCTTCGTCGCCTGCCACTTCTCGGACTTGCCGGCGCCGCGACCTTCGCGGTGGTACTCACCGGATGCGGATCCACCAGTGACGACACCAATAGGCCGACGGCGACGGCCGGAACGTCGGGGGCGCAGGTCGAGATCGGCAACACCATCAACTACGGGTCGTTCGGCACCACCGCGGAGATCGACTGCGCCGACGGCAAGTCACTGAATGTCGGAGGTTCCAACAACACGTTGACGGTGGTCGGTACGTGCGCGAACGTCAACATCGGCGGCGCCGACAACAAAATCTCCATCGACCGCGTGGACACCGAGCTGTCCGTGGTCGGGCTGAACAACACCGTCACCTATCGCGACGGCGATCCCAAGGTCAACGACACCGGCAGCAACAACAGCATCACCAAGGGCTGACCGCTGCTACGCCTTCTGGCCGTGCCGGCCGGCGCCGGACGCGAACCGGGCCGCGCCCTCCAGCGATTCGGGCGCCACCCGCGACAGACTGCCGAACTCGACGTCCATCGCTTCGGCCTCCGACATGCCCCACTGGCTCAGCACCGACATCCGGTCCGACCGCAGGCACTGCTGCGGCAGGGCGGCCAGCTCGGTGGCCAGTTCCTCGGCCCGGTGCCGCGCTTGCCCTTTCGGCACCACCCGGTTGACCAGGCCGATGGCGAAGGCCTCGTCCGCATCGACCGCGCGTCCGGTCAGGATCAGGTCCATCGCTCGGCTGTGCCCGATCAGCCGCGGTAGTCGCACGGTGCCGCCGTCGATCAACGGGACGCCCCAGCGACGGCAGAACACCCCCATCACGGCGTCCTGCTCGACCACCCGCATGTCGCACCACAGCGCCAGTTCCAGCCCGCCGGCGACGGCGTATCCGCTGATCGCGGCGATCACCGGTTTGGACAGCACCATCCGGCTCGGCCCCATCGGCCCCGGTCCGGTGCGGTGCACCGGATTCGACTGCGGCGTGCCCATCGCCTTGAGATCGGCTCCGGCACAGAAGGTTCCGTTGTCGCCCCAGAGCACGGCGACGGCGGCCGACTCGTCCTTGTCGAACTCCTCGAACGCGGCGTGCAGCTCCAGCGCCGTCGGGCCGTCGACGGCGTTGCGCGCGCGGGGGCGGTCCAGCACCACCGTCGTCACCGCGCCGTTCTTCTCCACCCTCACACTCATCGGGCCTCCGTCAGTTCCACACCGTCGCGCCGCGAGACCATCTCGGCGGCGAAGTCTTCGTAGGCGGCGCGCAACCGCGCGCCGGGCCAGTCAGCGGGCAGCAGGTCGTCGGGCAGCACCGGATCGGTGAGCAGGTGACGCACCATCGCCGCCGCGACCACGAACCGTTGTGGAACGTCTCGCGCGGCGGCCATCCGGGCGAGAAGTTCCCGTCCGCGCGCCGCCCAGCCGGCCAGATCCCACAGTTGGGCGGCCAGCGCCACCGGGTCACCGTCGCGGGCCCGCAGCACACGCACCCGTGCGGTGATGTCGGGGCCGAGGTCGAGGTCGACGTTCGCCGGGCGCATCCAGACACCCTCCCGCAGCTCACCGAAACGCCTGTCCTGCAAAGAGTTCCGCAACTGGGCCCGGGTCCTGGCGTCCGTGCCGACACTGGTGATGATCAGAGTGGTCCAGCTACCGTCCCAGTCGTGCCGCCGCGGGGTGATCGCGTCGTCCTGCCGGCGCTGGCGGGCCAGCAGCCGGTCCGAGAGCCGGTAGCCGTCCTGCGACCGCACCAGGTCTCCGGCGCCGACCATGCGCGTCAGGGCCACCCGCACCGTCGACTCCCGGATCCCGAAATCGCTGGTGAGCCGGATCAATTCGGCGGCGGTCGCCCACGCCGGGTGGGCGCCGAGCAGCACGCTCAGCACCACCGAGCGGGCCGTCATCCGCATCGGTCACACCCCGGAGGTGGTACGGCCGTGGTCACCGAACGGTTCGTCTCGTTGACGCACCGCCTCACGGAAGCCGTGTTCGCGGGCCTGCGCGACGAAATCGTGCCCCTCCGGCGTGTGGCGGGCGATACCGTCGAACACCGTCGAGATCATCGCGCTGTTGGCGACGCCCTGGTTGTACAGCGCGCTGTTCATCGCGAGCTTGACCATGATCAGCTGGTTGACCGGCACGGCGGCGATCCGTTCGACCAGTCGCTCGGTGCGGTCGTCGAGGTCGGCCGGGTCGGGGGCCTCCACGGCCAGGCCCCACTCGGCGGCCTGTGCGCCGGTGAGGCAATCCCCGGTCAGCAGAAGACGTTTGGCGCGTTGATCGCCCAGCCGGTGGGCCCACATGCCCGCCGCGGGCACACCCCACACCCGGGTGGGCGGATAGCCGATCTTGGCGTCCGCGGCGGCGATCACCTGATCGGCGTGCAGCGCGATGTCGGTGCCGCCGGCCACGCAGTAGCCGTGGATCTTCACCACGGTCGGCTTGTCGCACCGCATCAGGCTGGAGAAGCCCCGCACGAAACGGCTCATCATCTGATAGTCGATCATCGGATCCCACGGCCGATCGGGCAGATGGTTAATCGCCTGGGTCCTGCCGGACAACACGGTGTCGCGGTAGGGGCTGCCGCCACCCGCCGACGAGGATCCCTCTGCGTATGCCGACAGGTCGAAACCCGCACAGAAGCCTTCCCCGCGGCCGGATACCAGGATCACGTGGACGTCCGGGTCGAGGTCGGCGCGTTCGACGAGCGCCGAGAGCTCCAGGGGCGTGTCGGCGATGATCGCGTTGCCCTTCTCGGGGCGGTTGAAGGTGATACGGGCGACTCGGTCGGTGACCTCGTAGGTCATCGTCTTCAGGTTGTCGAAGTCGACGGGCCTGATCGCGTGGGTCATCAGGCTTTGACCATTGTCGGGTTGAGGTCCTCTAGCTGGGTATCTGGCATGTCTTTCATGTTACGTTTTCTCGACAGTCGCACAACAGCCGTAACAGCCATTTCGGGCCGATTCCCAAGGACGAATTTAGCTCGCGCGGGTGGAGAAATCGCGCGGCGGGCCCGACGATCCTGACGGACATGAAATATGACGAGTTCATCTCCAGAGTGGCCTCCGGAGTCGGTGTCAGCCAATCAGAAGCCGAGACACTCACCCGCGCGGTGCTGGCTACACTTGCCGAACGCATCACCGGCGGCGAGGCCCGCGACCTCGCCGCCCAGTTGCCTGTTCCGCTCCAGAACCCATTGCTGCCCGCGAAGGAAGAAGCCGAGGCCTTCGATTTCGTCGAGTTCGTTCGCCGCGTCGCCGACCGTAGTGGGACCGACGTCAATACGGCCGAGCTGGCTGTCGACGCGGTCTTCGACACCCTGCGCGATGCCGTCACACCGGGTGAGTTCAACGACGTCCTCAGTCAACTGCCTGACGACTTCAAGAGAGTGGGCATCCCGCCGCGGTAGGTGGCCACGACCGCGTCATGCCTTGACCAGAGCACGCTCGATGATCGGCGCCAAATCCAGGCCGATGGGCAGCGTGCCGAAGGCGCCACCCCACTGACCACCGAGCCTGCTGGCCAGGAACGCCTCGGCGACCGCGGGATGTCCGTGGCGCGCCAGCAGCGACCCCTGCAGTGCCAGCGAGATGTCCTCCGCGACTTGGCGGGCGCGGTACTGGATGGTCTCGGGATCGCCGAGCTGGGGCCGCAGACGTTCGACGTGGGCGTCCAGGCGGGCGTCGTGCCCCTTTGTGGTGGCGAGCTCGTCGAACAGCACGTCGACGCACTCCGGCCGGGTGGCCATGGCCCGCAACGTGTCCAGCGCGCTGACGTTGCCCGAGCCCTCCCAGATGCCCATCAGCGGCGCCTCCCGGTACAGCCGCGGCATCCCCGAGTCCTCGACATAGCCGTTGCCGCCCAGACACTCCATCGCCTCGGCGGCATGCGGCGTGGCTCGCTTGCACACCCAATACTTGGCGGCCGCCAATCCGATTCTGCGGAGCAGGGTTTCGCGTTCGTCGCCGCGGACGGCGCGGTCGGTGGCGCCGGCCATCCGCATCGCCAGCATGGTCGCGGCCTCCGCCTCGACCGCGAGGTCGGCGAGCACGTTGCGCATCAGCGGCTGGTCGATCAGGTACGCGCCGAACGCCTTGCGGTGCTGGGCATGGTGGGCCGCGCGCGTCAGCCCGTTGCGCATGCTCGTCGCGCTGCCCAGCGTGCAGTCCAGCCGGGTCAGGTTGACCATCTCGATGATGGTCGGCACCCCGCGGCCTTCCTCCCCGACCAGCCACGCCGTCGCCCCGTCATACTCCACCTCGCTGGACGCGTTGGCGTGGTTGCCCAGCTTGTTCTTGAGGCGCTGCAGGAACATCCGGTTGCGGGAGCCGTCGGGCAGGATCCGCGGCAGGAAGAAGCAGCTCAGCCCGCCTGATTTCCCGTCGCTTCGCTCGCCCCGGCCGGGCGTCTGGGCGAGCACCAGGAAGAGGTCGCACAT